>JAGCBE010000528.1 GCA_017652345.1 Methanobrevibacter sp. | reverse complement strand
CCGTTCTATCGTTGGTGATGTGGACATTTTTGCTTTTGATTCTGCCGAAGATATTTACAAGTTCGCTTGCAAAGAAGCAGGTATGAACTGTGACGAGATTGCTAACTTTAAAGATGCTTTTGCTGGTTTACAGGCTGGTAAAGGGAAGTTAGCTATGGATGCTTCCCCCGTTAGTGGAAGTAATGACAAGGAATGTTTTAAAGACATTCGTTTAGCATAAAAAAGGAGAAAAGAATGACTTTTCAAAGTACTGTAAATCGTGTAAACACGTATGGGCTTCCCGGTGATTTGGCGAATGGTCAAGTTCCTCATTACACACCGACGACTCCTCGTGTTGCTACTGGGGCTACCATTTATACTGGTGACTTCGTTTGGGTAGATGACCAAAATGGTGTATCTACTTGTTCTAAAGCTGGAACTGGAAAACCCGTTGGTATTGTCCAACGTGTTTTGGATGTTCCTGCATACAACATTAAATCGGAAGGTTCTTTACAAATTCCCGAAGGACGCACAGCTCAGGTTGTTACTTGGGGTGATATGTTTGTGAAGGTTACCAATGCCGCTGCTGTTGGACAAAAATTATTTGTGAACAACTCAACTGGTGAAATCAAAGCTGGTGCTGCTGGTGGGTCTGTTGCAAGTTCTACAGAAACGGATTGGGTAATTGTTTCTTTGGCAAACAATGCTGCTTCTGCAACTGGTTCAATCGTGATTGCTTCCAATGTTGGTGCAGTTATTAGCTATACAATGGCTTCTTAATAAGGAGGTAAGTTATGGATTTGAATACTTGTAAACAATATGGTATTGACTTAAGTGGATACAAAAAATTGGCTGACCGTGCTTCAATGGTTATGGATGCTGATTTAATCACCACAGCTAATACACAAATTCCTGCTGAATTGTTAACATATTTTGACAATAAAGCAATTGAGATTCTGACACAAAAACGTGCCGCTACTGAAATCTTTGATGAAGTGAAGGTCGGTTCTCGTGCAGATACAACTCGTAAATTCCGTACATTGGAAAATACTGGTTACACACAACCTTATGGCGACTATGCTGATAATGGTAAATCTGATGTGAACTATAACTTCCCTGTGCGTGAAAACTATTTGTTTGAAACCACAATTACATACGGGGACCAAGAAGAAGCTGAATCAGCTCGTGCTCGTATTAACTTGGTTGCTGACAAACAAAATGCTGCAGCTCATAATATTGCCATTGATACAAACCGTTTCTATTTCAACGGGGTTGCTGGTTTGGAAAACTATGGTATCTTGAACCAACCAAACTTGCCTGCTGCTATCGTGGCTGCTAATGGTGCTGCTGGTACAGCTACATGGCCCACAAAAACTGGAACAGAAATCTACAACGATATCGTGGCTTTGATGTCAGATATGGCTGCTCGTTCTGGTGGATTGGTTGACCAACAAACACGCTATAAATTAGTGGTTGGTCCTTCTTCCAATGCTCAATTGAACAAATTGAACGCTTTTGGAACAGAACCTGTGTTAGCTTTAATTAAGCGTAACTTCCCGAATTTGGAAGTGGTGGTTGCCCCTGAATACGATGACACAACCAAAAAGATTCAATTGATTGCTGTCGAAGTGGCTGGTCAACGCACTGGCGAATGTGCTTATAGCGAAAAAATGATTGCTGGTCGTATTGTTCCGTTCTTATCCAGCTTCCGCCAAAAATTCATGGCTGGTGTCTGGGGAACGGTTATCTATCGTCCAGTATTTGTGTCAACAATGACAGGTATTTAATTTAACTAAGGAAATGGAGGGTAATAACATGGTTAAAATTAAAAAGACAAAAGAAAAAATTGTGACAGAAGAATTAGATAAAAAGGCTGATGCTTCTAAAAATGAAGAAAAAGCCGAAGCTGTTAAGAAGGAGTCCGCAGGTATAGATATGGTTACCGTTGCCTGCGGTATTCCTATGGGACAGCGTTTAATCCTTTCGGATGGCGAAATTCTTTTAGAAGGTGCCCCGATGTCACATATCGTATCTGCTCAAAAGGGCATCGGCTATCTTCCTGCTGGTAAATATGGCTTAACAGCCGTTACCCGCAAACAATGGGAAGAAATTTTGGAAAGATATGGGAAATTTGACTTTATTGTCAATGGAACAATCTTTGCCAAGGATGACCATGATTCTACGGTTGCAAAAGCCAAAGAAATGTCCGAAAAACACTTGGGTTTTGAACAAGCCGACCCAACGAAGGGCGGACAGACACAAAAGAAAGGCTAAGGAATGATAGAGAGTGTTGTTTTCTCATACCGTGAATTTGCTGCTATGTTCCCTGATTTAAATATCTCGGAACAGCAAGCAACGACAGCTTTTTGGTTTGCCGAAGGTATAGTTAATAACACCTCTCATTCTGTTATAAAATGTGAATGTAATAGAAAAAAGATGTTGTATCTATTGACAGCTCACATTTTGTTTTTACAAAAACGTGGTGCTGGTAATATGGGAACTATTGCTGGTGCCCACGAAGGAAGTGTTGGTGTAAATTATTCAACAGCAAGTATTGATAAACTTGGTGCAGGATGGTTTGGACAAACACAATACGGGATTTTATTCTGGCAGTTGGCGGCAAAATATCTATCTGGCTATTATGTTCCGTAGGAGGAATAAATGTTAACAATGAACATAAAGATAGATGACTTGGAAATGTATAAGGAATTATGCAAGCAGAAAGCGTCTGTTGAAGTCGGATATTTTGATGATAAAGTATACGAAGCCGTTGATGAGCCATTTTATTCAAATGTAGCTATGCCTAATTCGGTAGACCCAAAACACCCATACGGGCAACCTAGGAAATTTGGTCGTAGAAAGGCGGTTACGGCTAGACAAGTTGCAGAATTTAACGAATATGGTGGTGGGCATACACCCCCTCGTCCTTTTATGAGATATACATTTGATAAATTTCATAAAAAATGGGTAAGATATGTTCAAGATGATTTGCCTATAACAATGGATGCAAAAGATACATTTGGGTCGCTTGGTACTTTAATAAGGGGACATATAAGTGATACGGTAAAGGCATGGGCAGAACCACCAAACGCACCTGCTACTGTCATGGCAAAAGGTTTTAACAATCCATTGGTGGATAGTGGAAATATGAGTGAAGATTTCATTGAAATTAAACTGAACGGGGCTGCCTATGAACCTGCATGATATTGTAAGCTCTGCTATAAATGCCGTAAACCCATTTCAACCAATTACAATTACAAAAAGGGGAACTTATACGGTAAATGAATATGGGGAGAGGTCTGTGAGCCCTAGCTCTAGTATAACGGTTTTAGCCGATGTACAACCCCTTTCTTCAGAGGATATAAAATTTATCAATAATTATAATCAATCTAGTATATACCGTTCATTTTGGGTTAGTACGGATGTTTCTGGGATAAATAGACCGTTAGCAAAGTCTGGGGATATTGTAACCTATAATGGGGATACATATTATGTAATGGGTATGAAAGAAGATTGGTATGCTACTTGTGGCTGGAACCATTTTATAGGTGTTTTACAGTTAGGAGGACAAGGTGGCGACTCTTAAACAAAACATACAAAAAGCAGTTAGGGATATGCTTCTACAATACTCGGATTGTCCAGCCAACAACATTTTTGCTGGCTATGGTAATAAAGTAGAATTACCACAAGACAATAACTATATAGTATTTACTGTATTGAATCCAATGAGAACTGGTACGCCTATTGTTGTAAATAGTAGCACATCTGAGAATGGGATGGTAACTAGCTATCAAGATTTTAGATTAACTATACAAATAGATTTTTATGGGAATTTTGCATTTGACCGTGCAAGTGATATAATAAATATATCAAGAACAGAGTTCTTATGCGAGTTCTTCAAGCCTTATGGATTTCAGCCGATTGCTTGTGATGATGCAAGGAATTTGACTGGGGTAAGTGGAGAAGATGAATATGTAGAACGATGGATGGTCAGTTTGGAAATTGATTATCGTGATGCCGTTAGCGTTAGTCAAGAAGTGTTTAACACGGCAGAACTAAATATATTTGAAACGGAGAGTTAAAAAATGACAATTCCTGCAAGTCAATTAGTAGATATTACGCCACGGGTTATTGGTGGCGGATTATCCGGGTTATCCTTTGTTGGAACGTTTTTGACAAAGAATACGAACCTTCCCACAGCAACTGCCGTACCTTTTTATAGTCAAAAAGCTGTTGGAGAGTATTTTGGAACGGCATCAACGGAATATAAGTTGGCTGGTAATTATTTTACCGCTGATAGTAATTCTTCTAAAAAACCCGATGTGTTATGGTTTTATCGTTATGCAAGTAGTGCAACAAATGCGTTTTTGCGTGGCGTAACACCATCATCTTTGGATGATTTAAAAACTATAACCTCTGGTTCTTTTAGTATTAAAATAGATGGAACGACAGAAGAAATTACTGGGTTGGATTTTTCTGCAGAAACAAGTTATAGCGGTGTTGCAAGTGTTCTTGAAACTGCTTTAGCAACAGAGGCGACTGGTACAACTTGTACTTGGGATTCACAGTTTAAGGCTTTTGTAATTACTTCACCTTCTACTGGAACTACAAGTACACTTGAATTTGGTACTGGTGCAAGTGCTGGTGCTTTGGGATTAGATAATGGTACATTATCACAAGGAACTGCTGCGGCTACATTAATGCAAACAATGACTGGGGCTGTGAATAGTAATAGCAATTTCTGGTCATTTATGCCAGTATGGGATGAAACCTCTACCGAAGCACTAGAATTGGCTGGATGGTGTAATGACCAAGGGGTTCGGTTTATGTATGCGCTAGTTGATAAAACAACGGCTGGATTGACCCCAAACAATCAAGCGTGTTTGGCATATCAGGTTTCTGATTATTATGGTGTGTGTTGTCTATATAATACAAAAGAATTGGGTGCTATGGCTATGGGGGTTGGTGCTAGTATTGACCCTGCTCAATTAAATGGTCGTAAGACTTGGGCATTCAAACAACAGACAGGGTTGACTTATACAGTAAACAGTGAGACGGATGCGCCGGTTTTGTTGGCTAACGGATATAACTTCTATGGTAACTATGCTACGGCTTCAAGTCAGTTTAAATTGTTCCAAAACGGACAAATTTCTGGGGATGCAAAGTGGTTAGATACATACTATGGTCAAGTCTTTATTCGTGATGGGTTACAAAATGCTTGGTTAAATGCCATGATTAGTGCAAATACTTTGCCATATAATCAATCTGGATATGGAGTGTTGAGAGCCGCGGCTATGGATACGATTAACACGGCGGTAAATGCTGGGTTTATTCGCCAGGGTGTTTCTTTAAGTGAGGCACAAAAGGCACAGGTACAATCCGAAGCCGGATTAGATATAAGTGGTGCTTTGGAAACACAAGGGTGGTATTTACAAATTCTTGACCCGACAACACAGGTTCGGGCTGAGCGTGGAACGCCCGTTGTAAACTTCTGGTATATGGATGGAGGTTCTATCCAGAGGATTCAGGGTACATCAACGGTGTTATTATAAGGAGAATGAACAATGACAAAAGATATTACTTCCGCTAATGCCAGTGCTACATTGATTTTGGATTTATTTCCTGCAGGTATAAAGCTTGAACAATTTAGTGCTGATGGTGCTTGGTCGCAAGATGGGTATGCTGTTTTGGAAACAAGAATGGGTGTAGATGGAAAGATGGCGGCAGGTTATACGCCTGTTGAAAAAGAGGTTACTTTCCATTTTATGCCAAATAGTCCTTCAATTGAAAAATTGAATCTTATCTGGCAGACTATGGAAACATCTAAAACAGCTTTATGGTGCAATATCATCATTACTGTCCCGAGCATTGGTATGACCTATGCTTGTGCGAATGGCGTTTTGATGAATTATAAAATGTTACCGAATGCTGAAAAGGTATTAGAACCAATTGATGCAACCTTTAGATTTGAGTCTATTACGGCTGTACCATTAACATAATTTTTCTTGGTTGGAGGGCGATATGAGAAAAGAAAAAGAAATTAAAATTGAAGAAGGTCGGGATGCTGGCAAGGTGTTTAAAATCATTGAAATGCCAGCATTCCAGATGGATAAATGGGCAACAAGAGCTCTGCTTGTTTTGGGGAAATCTAAAAAGGGTGGCATTCTTGCTATTGGTTCTATGGGTATGGAAGATTTGTTATCTTCTTTATCTGATGTTGAGTATGAGAAGGCAGAGCCTTTGTTACAAGAATTGTTAGATTGTTGTTGGTTTATGAATAGTACTGGAACCTCTGTTCAATTAAAAAAAGAAAATGTTGATGGGATTGTTGAGGATTGGACAACTTTATTCAAGTTACGACTTGAAGCACTAACATTATGTGTTGGTTTTTTAGGACAAGGCGATGGGAAAGATACAAAATAAAAACTGATAACTCTTTAATGAGCTATCCTAACTTATCGCCGCAGATTGGGGTTGTAGTCGGAAGCAAGTTGGCTACTTTATATGAAGTACAGACTATATATGGGAGTGAGGATTTGTTTGACTTATATGAGGTTATTCTGGTAAGATTACATAACGAAAATATAATCTTTGACAGAAAAAAGAGGAAATAGATGGCTGGGGATAATAGTATTAACATAGTTGCAAGGTTTAATGGTACGCAGGCGTTTCAAGGAATAACAAGGCTTGAAAGGTCTTTTGGAAGATTAAAGCGTGTCTTTACCTTTGTTATAGCTAATAAGATGATAAAGGATATGGCTAATTTTGGAAAAGAGTTAAGCCTTATGGCTGACCGAACCGGAATATCTATTGAAAAATTATCATCTCTTAGAAATGTTTTTATTTCTGCTGGGAGTGGGGCAAAGGGCTTTCAACAAACCATTGATAGAATCAATACTGGGCTTATGGGATTAAGAAGGGGAGAGGGTGCATTAGCGGCACAATTAGCCCCATTTGGAATTAGCCCTTTTGGAAAAACTGCCGATGAAATTTTGCTTGAATTAGCAGAGGGTTCTAAAAATATGATTTCTGCTGGCAGAAGCAAAGAATCTGTCCTTGATTATCTTATGAATATTATGGGGATTGACCCAGCAACTGCTTCTAAGTTAATACAAGGAAGGGATGCTTGGCTGGCTGACCAAAAGAGATTAGAGGGGAAAGTTGGTACTGTTAAGTTTGGAGAAGATTTAAATAAACTAAATCAAGCTATGAACGAACTTGGCGTTGCGTTTAGTAATGCTACTGCAAACATAGTTGGATTTATGACACCTGTTTTAATTCCATTCTTTGAGGCGTTAACATCATTTATAACCACGATAGGGGAAAATGAAATTGCAAGAACGATTATAGGCATTACTGCATCATTGCTTGGGTTTTTATTAACGCTAAGGTCGTTGTCTGGTATATTAGGAATACTAAAGTGGTTGTTTGTTGGGAAAATGGCAGGCGGGGTAGCTGGGGGTGCTACGACTGGTATTATGTCCGGATTGGCTTCACCTGCATTAGTTGCTGGTTGCCATGCATTGGGTGTTGTTATAATGGCTATTGCGGCATTGGCAGCTGGTGGTGCTATTGGAAAATTGATTAGTGAAACGGAATGGTTTAAAAAAGCATCTTCTTGGATTGGGGATAGATTTAGTGAAAATCCATATTCACCAGATGACCCAAGACATTGGGCTATTGTTATTGATAAAATGCAAAAGAGTGGACAACTGACGGAGGAACAAGCTAATGCCATGAGGGAACAACACGGTTTGCCTAGGAAGATGGATTTATTTTCTGATTCTGACAATGTTTCCATTATTTGGGCTGACGAACCATTGATTTCTGATGAGAATTATGAAAAACCAGTTATTCCAAATTCTGGTGTAAATATCGTAAATCATTTTGAAGGGTCTACATTTGGTTCTGATTTACCTGCAACAGAAGAAGCCATTAACGAATCTATGCAAAATACAGTATTAACGGCAATACCGGGCTTTGGATAAGGAGAGTATAAATGAGTATTTTATCTTATATAACAGGAAGATTGCCAAACTTATTGGAAACTTTTCAAGGTACGTGGAAAGTTGAGTATAGGGTACAAACAGACCCACCAAATGAAAAAACGAAGGGGTGGTTTGATGGTTGGGATGGATTCACAACAAATGCAAGCGATTTATTGGTAAAGGCTGGGCAAACCTATGGATTATTTCCAAGTACTTGGCAGATATTGGATTTTACATCTTTTATTGAAATGAACGAAGTAGAAGATACTTCAATTACGAGTAGCCCTGTTGAGGGTGGTTCTTTTAGGTCGGTAAATAAGGTTAGAAAGCCAAAGATAATTAAAGTAACATTAGCTAAGGCTGGCTTGGGTTATGGAATACAAGATTCTCTAGCAGAAGTTAAAAAGCTATTACCATTGGCAAGATATAATGTTAAGAAGGGGGTAAAACAAAATATAACGGATGCGCTATCTGATGCTTGGAATTCTGGAGTATCTGCCTTAAAATCAACATTTGGTTTTGGAAGTAATGAACCGAGTATAAAGCCAAAATTAAAGTCTGTACCGATGGAATTTAGGGTTGTAACGCCGTATGAAACGATAGAACATTTAAATTTGATAAAATTAGATTATACATTTAAACAAGATACTGGTAGAAATATGTTGTTGATGTATTTAACATTTCAAGAAATAATGGAAAGAAGTGTTAAGAGTAAAAAGATTGCAAAGAATCCGACCAATACTGCAACATCTATTGTAGGAAAGGTTAATGCTCAATTACCGAGTGATACCGATATTTTAATAAAAGCAATAACGGGGTGACAAAATGGATATATTGACTATACCAATTCAACAGATACCTGACCAAGTGTTTAACGTAACGCTGGGAGAACAAGAATGTGAAATACATTTGTATTTAAGATTTAGATATGTGTATATGGATTTAATTGTTGATGATAAGACATTATTTCGGGGCAAGATATGTTTAAATGGCGTAAATATGGTTGAACACGAATATCTTGGTTTTAAAGGGCAATTAAAATTTGTTGATACGCAAGGTTTTGATGACCCGTATTACACTGGATTTGATGAGAGGTGGTTCTTAACGTATGTTCAGTAATAAGAAGATAAAAGTAGAGGTTATCTTTAATGAAACGACTTATCCGAGTGCGTTAGCTAGTACTTTTATCTGGGGTAATATGGGACAACTAACACCAAAATCTCAACTAATATTTGATGATTTCAAGGTTGATATGGTATTTAAGAATGTTATAAGTCCTATTGGACCAAATGCGACTATAAAAATATATGGTGTAAGTAAAGAACATTTAGATGCTATAACCACTGTATTGCTGAGAGATGAGCTGGAGATTGACTATACTAAGAGGGTAAGAGTATGGGTTGATAATGGAAGTGGTTATATAAAACTCTTTGAGGGTTGTATAAATGAGGCTGTTCCTGTTTATCAAACAGCCCCGGAATGTTATATTCAGATAGAATCCTCTATGGCGGCATACGAAAACAGTTTGAAACTCCCTCCAATTTCATTTTCTGGTGAATCTGCCGCCATATCTTTAGAATCTGTATGTGAAGCCGTATGTGCACAATATGGAGTTAAATGTACAACTTCTATTGGAATAAAAAAACATTTACCTGTTCCTAGAAAGACAATAGGTGAAAATGATGAAGGCTTGGGTATAAGGGTTGGTAAGTTAAGTGAAATGTATGATATAAAAGCCGTTAGAACGATGGATGGATATGAATTTTATCTAAAAGAAGAAAATTCTGAGAGAATGTGGGGGTTTACCCCATCAAATATGATAGGTTATCCTAGTTATAAGAATAGGCTACTTCAAATAACCACCGATGATTTTAGTGGGATTAAAATAAATGATAAATTTAGAATCTCTGGAAGTGAAATTACCTATGCTAATGGTTCATGGTTTGTTACGAAAATAACCTATAATTTACAATCAAGAACACCAAATGGGAAGTGGCAGGCAACGATAGAGGGGGCACCAAGCGTATGAGTGGCATAAAACAAGGGTTTACATCAGAAACATTAGTGGATGATATGAGTGCGTTGTTATATATTATTCGCACCCAAATAGAATCAAGAGTAAATACTATTGATATTGTAAGGGTCGTTGGTGTAAATGAAACTGGAACCATTGATGTTATACCAATTATAAAAAATGTAAACCCGGATAAAGAACCCATTGATGAAGTCCCTCTTTATGGCATAAGATATATTAAGTGGCAGTTTGGTGAAAATGCTATAATTGCTAAACCCGTTGTTGGGGATATTGGATTATTATTGATTTGTAAAAAAGATACATCTATGGTTGAGGCTGGGGTTGTTGGTACTAACTCAAAATATAATACATCTGATGGTATTTATCTTGGCGGATTGAATGGATTAAATATAACACCAACACAATTTGTTGAATTTAATGAAAATGGAATTACAATTACCAGTACGGGGACAATAACTTTAAATGCGGAAAATGCAACGGTAAATGCAACAACAATAAATCTTGGGGGTGAGAATGGTGTTGGGGTTGCTATGATTGGAAGTAAAGTAACAAATAATGGACAACCAAATGGAACTACTGTAGGATATATTGCAGATGGAAGTGTGGTAACAAAAACACTTTAGTAATTTGACTAATATGTGGTGTTTTTGGTATCATAAGATAAAGGAGAATTGGAATGTTAACGTGGTCGCTAGACAATAAAACTTGGGATATTGGTGTTGATAAAGACACTAAAAACATTGGTTTAAAAAGTGGCAATGACCGCATAGCGCAAGATGTTGCTTCGTCTGTTAGGGTTTGGCTTGGAGAATTGCCAATGGATGAAGATAGAGGGGTTAATTATGGCGAGCCCGAAAGGCTAAGGGGCGTTTTGAGTTTTGAAATGAGAAAACAGGCGAATTTAATTGATGGTGTATTTGATTCTATGGTTACGTTTAATCAGATTAAAGATAGAGAATTGGATGTAACTATTTATGTAACAACAGACGAAGGCGAAACAATAGAGGTGAGGTAATGACTGCAAATTTAACAATTACAGAAAATGGGATTATTTCCCCAACAACAGATGAAATAAAATCGGATATTCAAGGTATATTTGTTAATGCTTTTGGTTCCGATTTAAGCTTGGATGATGCCACACCTCAAGGGGTGTTAATTGATAGTTTGGCTCAACTAAAACAGGCTTCTAATAGCGTTTTGTTATATTTATCTAATCAGTTTGACCCAAAGACCGCCACTGGTATTTTTCAAGATGCGTTGGCTAATTTATATTTTATTCAAAGAAAGAGTGCAACGCATAGCATTGTAACATGTAGATGTACTGGTGTAAATGGAACGGTCTTAAATGGCATATCTGACGGAAATCCAGCATTAGCTCAATCTACGAATGGTGATATATTTGAATGTGTTGTTGGGGGAACTATAGGTAATCCTGTAATAAGTGGAGGAGTAACGACCTATACAACGTCTGGGTATATTGATTTGGTGTTTAGGGCAAAAGAGTTGGGGCCGATACCGTGCGGTGCTAATACTGTAAATTCTGTTTATCAAGCAATTGTTGGATGGGATACTGTAAACAATATTTCATCTGGTACTGTTGGATTATTAGAAGAAAGTAGAAACGCATTTGAACAAAGACGTGTTGATTCGCTTGCTTTACAGGCGACTGGGTCGTTGGCGGCGGTCCAAGCTGGTATAGCTAACCTATCTGGTATAGAAGATTATAAGTTATGGGAAAACCCGACAGGGAATACCGTAACTGTAAGTGGCGTTACATTAAAACCGCACTCTATATGGGTTTGTGTAAATAGCGCGGTATCTGCTGATGATGTTGCGAGGGTTTTGTATGATAATAAATCTGCAGGATGTGATACAAACGGTTCACAAAGTTGCACTTATTATGATAATGCAACTGGCGTTAGTTATAACTATAGTTATGATAATCCGACGAACCAAAATGTGTATGTGCATATAGATTTGGCAGAAGCGGTATCTAATGAAACAAAATTAGAAATAAAACAAGCTATATGGGACAACTTCAATGGACTAGACGGTTCTAAAAAGATAAGTATTGGTGAAACAATATATGCTAGCAGATTTTTGGCATCATTGATAAAGTTTGGTGTAAATATCTTGTCTGTTGGGGTGTCAGATGTGAGCACTGGGCCGTGGAATAACTCATTAGAGTTTAATATGAATTTGTTACCCGTTGTTGGGGATAGACCGACAGCTAGTGTCCCAGGAACTCAAATTATCGTTGAAGTGGATGGTTCATAATGAAAAAAGAACTTGAATTAACAAAACTTGGAAATATAAACATTGACTTAATAGAAGGTGTTATTACACTTAGAAGTGGGTCAAAAGTTTATATTCCTAATGGTTTTGAAGATGATGGCGTTACATTAAAATTTGATGAAGTTGATATATCTACTGATGTTGCTTTTCATTCTGGTACGATTGGTTCTGCTACTGGCGAATATATGTTATTAAGCAATTCTATTGGTCATTATGGATATAGAGCCGCAAAGTCTGAATGTTGTTCTGGTATAGAAACACCGGGTTCTGGATATTCTGTGTGGTATGATACAGGAAATAATGTAATAAAATATAGTGAGAATAAAGATGGAGTATGGGTTATACCTTTGCAAAAATGGTCATTACCTTTTGCGAACTATCAAAGAACAAATGGTGTTGCGACAAAGATATTAGAAGTTTTTGATGGGTATGGATATATTGGAGATGTAAATTATATCTTCCCTGGGATTTCTGGCATTATCCCCAAAGGATTTAATTCTAATGGTGAGCCATTATTTATAAATGGAATTTCTAATGCATTGATATTAAAAGAGAATAAAGGCGGTGGAGTATATTTGGTTTATACGAATGGTGTGTTTACCGATTTTTATTTTTCTAATGAAATAAAATATAATCCGTTTACGAATAGTTACATTGGTGGAAAAGATTTGTTATTAATGCCTTTCGTTTTTAATGGAATTACCATTGAAATAATGAAACAAACAGATGCTATGTTAATAAGCCAATATGCAAACAGTCCTGTTTTAAAAAATCTAGCAAGTGGGTTGAATACATTATTTGATGATTCTGAATTTGTAAAGAATTGGTATGAGACTGTGTTTAATTTAGAAACAGCAACAGGATATGGATTAGATGTGTGGGGGAAGATATTAAATGTCGGGAGAACATTTGTTTATAATGGTATAAGTTATTACCTTGGTGGTGCCCAGATTATTGACGGAGTTAGTTTTACCGCCGAACAGATGGATAATTTGTATCGTCAAGTATTACAATTAACCGCCATGAGATATATTGGTAATGCTAGTATAGCTTCTATAAACAATATGTTACAATTTATTTATGGTGGAAAATGCTATTGTTTAGAATATGATGTAATGGAAATTAGATATGTATTTCGTTTTTATATGAATAAAATACAGAAAGCGATTATTGAAACATTAAATCCACATCCTACTGGGGTATTAACAAGTTTTGAATATCTTGAACCTGGAAAGTATTTCGGATTTGATGTGCAGATTGATGGGGATGAACCGTGGACACCGTTTGACAATGGTCCGTTTTATCGGTAGAATATAGATAAGGAGAGAATAAAATGCAAACATTAACACAACCTACATTGCTTTCAAAACCTTTTGCAGAATCTGGGGAAAAGAATACTATTCCTGTTACGAATACTGATGCTTCAAATCCTCAGTTGGCTGATTTAACTAATGGTTTTCCTGCAATTACATCCCTTGACCCAGATGATGGTGGATTACCACCCGAAAGAAAAGACTTCAATGGGTTGGGGTATTTAACAACGACATACGATTATTTTTACCAAGCTGGAGGAACATTTACATTTGACCAGACGACTGCTGTTGGTATAGGTGGCTATCCTTTGGGGGCTAGATTGTGGTTCACTGATAGTAATGGTGATACAAATATACTTCGCTCTACAATTCAAGAAAATTATGATGATTTTATAAATAACAAGACTTATGATGTAGCAAATGAACAATGGATAGACAAGAGCGGGATTATTGGAACTACTTGGGTGAAAGATACCCCGACAGAGAGTGAAGTGGATGCCAAAATAGCGACGGCTGATGCTTTGTGTGTACATAAGGCCGGTTCTGAAACAATAACAGGAAGTAAGACCTTTAGTGGTCCTGTTTTTTTGGGAAATTCTGCAAGTTCTACAACACCGAGTTCTGCAACTGACAATACAACAAAAGTGGCAACAACTGCTTGGGTAAACAATTTTAAGAACGCACCTACAACAAAGGCTTCTTTGGATAACAATATAATGCCAGATTACAATGCTGGATATTTATTTTCAAGTGGGTCTACAACAACTGCAAATGGTTGGCTTAAGATAAGATATAAAGAGAGCGAAAATGCAATTGTTAGAGCAGGGAATTTGGTTATATTTGACCATACGTGGAATGGTGGTGATTATGGTAGACAGGAACAGTGTTCTTGGATTCCTATTCCAAAAGGATATGTAGTAACTTATACAAACTTGGTTAGTGCAATTTTCTGGCCGTGTATTGGAGGATAAATGACAGATAACGAAATCTTATCAAAAAACGAAAAGAGCAGAACACTTTGTGAATGTTGGAGGATAATTTGATTTTGCTTGCATTTTAACATATAATACAAAATGTGGATATAAATAACTTAACAAGGAGAAAAAAATGACAGACAAAGATATTTTAGAAAACAATAAAGAATTAAGGCAGCCAGTTGAGTGCTGGACAAGAGTTATGGGTTGACGAAATAGCCCATGTAAAATTGTTTCTAATAGTAATCAGAAAGCTAAATAGCAGATGATTAGGAAGGTTAGAGTCGGAAGACTTATCTGTAAGGATATAAAAAATGTTTAAAAGAAAATATGAATTGGATGAAAATGTTTTTAATGAAGTGAATAATGAATCTGCGTACTGGATAGGGTATTTATATGGAGATGGAAATTGTACATCTGAAAATAAAATACGGATTGCTTGTGCACAAAAAGATAAGGATATCTTGATAATGTTTAGAAGTTTTATAAAATGTATAAGTAAACCTATAAAAGAATATATGTCCATGGGGAAATATCCAGCTTGTGGTTTTGAAATTCGGTCTTGGAAGATGAAAAAGTGTTTAGATAAATACCAATTATCTTTAAAAAAAGAAAAAAGAGGATTGATAAATATAGATTTAATGCAAGATGGGGTTTCAAAAGATTTTGTAAGGGGATTGTTTGATGCTGATGGTACATTTTATTATGATGGACTACATAAAAATAATCTTTATGCAGAAATAACGGGATATATGCCAGTTATGAAAAGCGTTTTAGCTCTTCTTAAACATAATAAAATATGTTCAGAAACAAAGAATATAACAAAGAATGGCAAGATTTATAGAATTAGACTCGCTAGCTCTGATTGTTTAAAATTTGGACATTTTATTTATGATGGCGACCCAAAATTCAAGCTTAAAAGAAAGTTTGGAATGTTTAAGAACCACCTAGACAGACTAAATGAAACAACGCAAATGCGAAGCAATAGTCGAAATATGTATTTTCGTCCTGTAAGTGGATATAACAAAGGAAAACAATCCGAGTTTAAAGAAAGAAAGTGGTTCACTGAAGAAAAGGCAAAAGGAAAGTAAGATGTGCGATAAGGTTCAGACGGCGCTGGAATTGATTAAGACTCAAAAAAAAAGAGCTTTAACAAAGGAGGAGATTGTGGTTCTTTTCCAACAGGTTGCCTCTGACCTAGGAAAACAGGGGGAAAGAATGACGAACCTTGAAAAAGAAGTATCTTCTTTGAAAGAGGAAACACGTCATGGGTTTGATGAACTTAACCAAAGAATACATGAGCTTACCGAGCTGATAAAAAATGATAAAAAACCTACATTTTGGGAAAGGATACCATTATTGGGTCAAATACCAACTTGGTTTTGGATTATTCTTTGGACAATTGTTTTAATTATAGGTGGATTGTTAGGGGTTAGCCCTGATTTTATAAGATACATACAGAAAGGAGCATGACATGGCTTACTGGGCGTTATTTTTCTTTATTGCGGGTGGATTATTTAGACGATTTCTTGGTCGTGGAGTATATATAAAAGGGCATAAATTTTCAAGATTTTTTAAACTTATTATCTTGGTTTTGGCTTGTATGCTAATGTATTTAGTTGGTGGTTCTTTTCCAAAAAATACAACAGAGTGGTTATGTATGGCGTGGGCTGTTGGTTGGATGGTTAGATATAATTCACATACACACGGAGATTATTTCTGGCTTGACGACACAAAACCAGACGAAGAAAGGTCTTGGTGGGTCGGAAAGGTTCTTAAACTAATCTTTGGAAAAGGAAAGTATTATAACTTTGCAGGAAATTTTGTAGGTCTAACACTTGGATATTTAGTCCCGGCTATATTGGCAAGTATTACAATGCCACATCATTATTTCTGGATTGCAGGATTTACTGCCCCGATTGGATATACTCTTTGTGAATTGGCTCTTGGGAGAAATGGTAGTACAAGATATGCAGAATATGTAAATGGTGCTTGTATGTTTCTATTGTTCTTTTTAAATGTGGTGGTGTAATATGATAGATGATTTAATTAGAAAATATGAGGGTTGCAAACTTCAAAGTTATAAATGTCCAGCTGGAATTTGGACTATTGGATGGGGAACAACATATTACCCAGATGGAACGCCAGTAAAAAAAGGTGAAATAATTAGTCAAGAAGTAGCCGACATGTTATTGGATAGATATATCCAAAAGAATATAACCCCTGTGTTTGAAAAAATACCTTATAAACTGACGGATAATCAAAAATGTGCAATAGCAAGCCTTTGTTATAATGTAGGTGTGCCATCTTTCTTAAAATCAAAATGTTTTTCTGCTATGTGTAAAAAGGATTGGGCTGAAATGATTAGGAATTACGATTGGGGTTTCAAACAAAATCTCAAGGGTTTATTCAAGCGTAGAATAGAAGAATTACATTACTTTATAAAGGATATCTGATGTTCAATAAATACCTTTTATTTGCCGTTATTTTGCTTTCTATGATATGTTTAACCTTGTATAACCTATGGGATAATACAAAGATTGAATTGAATAATATGAAAGCTGAAAAAATATTACTTGAACAAGAACTTAAACGGAGGGATGAGAATGAAAAAAATTTATCAAAACGGATTATTGAACTTGCTGAGCTTTACAATGCCAATGCTGATTGGGCTAATTCTAGCGTCCCTAATATCATTGTTGATAGGCTGTCAAAGTCATGTAAGTCCTGTAAATAGACCGCCTATTACCTGTATGGAACATATAAAGACGAATGCGGACTTGGTGAATTGTTTGGTTGAATATGATGAAAAATACTAATTTAGTTTGACGAAAGAAAACGGTTTTGGTATAATGAATTTAACAAAAAAATACTATTAAAGTAAGGAGAAAAAAATGACAGTAGTATCTAATCCAAATGAATATAGCGTTGAAGGGCTTGTGGATACAGGTTCTGGAAATCAGCGTGTAATTATGACACAAAGTGTTGAAGGAACGCAACAGGCATATAGTGAAACATCTGTTGAATGTATTGTTGAAGATTCAAGTGGAAATAAGCAACGTTGTGTCTGTGTTAATAATTTTGGAGAGGGTGGAGGCGGTTCTATTGATTATAATAGGGTTGTTGAAAAAATTTCCACAATGCCATCAGTTGATGGTGTTGTAGTAGGAAAGGTTTATATGTATGTTGGAGAAACGGGTCAAGAATATACACATGGGTATATCTACGAATCCGTTGAAACAGAAACTGCAAGTGCCGTTTCGTTTAGTTCTAATAATATTACTTGGGCTGTCGCTGATTTTATTGAATATTTAAAAGAAGGTGGAGATTCGTGGAATGAGGTTACTCATGGAACGTTGGTCTATGATTTTAATTCTGACTTATGGGTGTTGACTGGGTTTAATTCAAATAATATACAGGTAATAAAATTCCAAGAATATACAGGAGATTTAGAACAGTTTGGATGTGTATTTACAACACAACCACAGGCAGGTGATACAAGCACATTTACTCTGACCACGACTGTATCTGGAAAGAAATGGAGGCGTTTAGATGTTCAACCATCAGGTCAGGGTGGTGGAGTAACTTCTGTCAATGGACAAACAGGTGCTGTAACATTGGGTGCAGATGATGTATTGCCAAGCCAAACGGGAAATTCTGGAAAATATTTAACGACAAATGGCACTAATGCTAGTTGGGGAAGTATAAGTGCGTTACAAAATTCTGCAACTGGGACAAATGCTACTAACATACTAGGTAGTCAATATGGGGGTACTGCAAGTAATTCTACCTCTGTTGGTATTAACAGTTTGGCTTCTGGTCAAAATTCAACATCTTTTGGTTATATGGCATGGGTTGGAAATTCAAGACAAAGATGTATTGCAATCGGGGCTTCTTCTGCTGCTAGTGGAGGAGATGCTGGTGTTGCCATTGGTGCTAGTTCTGTTTCTAATGGTATAGGAACAATCTGTATAGGGTATGGTTCTCTTTCAGCAGAACCTGGAACTTTGAATATTGGTATTACAACTGATGGTTTCTCTGTCACAACATATAAACTTTTAAACTCCGATGGAACAATTCCAGCTGCTCGGCACGCAACACTTCCTGTATCAGATGGAATATATACATTGAAACTCACGATTTCTGGTGGAGTTCCAACATTATCTTGGGTTGCTGATTAAGGTAATATAGATGAATTGTTGTGAAAAGAATTGTTTTATTATAAATAAGAATTATCCAACAAAATGGGCAGGGATAGATTTTATGTCTATTTCTTTTGTGAGTAAAATAGACTTAGCGGGATTTTCGGCAAAATTCAGCATCGGTGATTATACATTTGTCAATGATAATCTTTCAGATGAATGGGTAATCAATTTAAGTTCCGAACAGACGAGTACACTTCCTTTGGGTATGAATAGTGGTTCTTTAATTGTATATGATAAACTGGGTGAAGGAAAACCATTTACTACTACTTTGCCGATACTTGTAAAAAATTGGGTTGATGGTGATGTAAAGGTTGATATGTATAAAGCAACTATAAATGTTACTTTAGATGGCCAAAAACAGTTCGTAATCAATGTAGAAAGCGGAAAAGAAGATTTAGGTTCTATTGATGGATTTAATGGGAGTAAGGTACAAACACTTAAGAACATCAATGGTGTAATTTGTTGGATAGACGATTAAGGGGAAAAATAATGGAACAAGACTGTTTGCCAGAGTTTTTGCGTATAGAAGCAGAGGCGAGAGAATCTAACATACCATTGGTTGTAAGGCAGAAGCATTTGGCATGGTGGGGTTTAAGATTTGAAAAGTATGCTCATTTTAGCAAAGACCCGGAATTTATAAAGAGATGTGAAAAGAAACGTTCTATGTGTTTTGATTTAATGAGAGATAGAAATGGGCGTGGCTAGACAAAATAAAATATGCCGAGAAAAAATAAGGATGGAAGATTATCCTATTTGTTATTTATGTGGGGAACCAATTAAGAAAGAAAATGAGCTTACACAGGAACATCTATTACCAAAGTCTAAGGGTGGTACGTCTAGCCCTAGAAACTTGGCTCCAGCACATAAGGTTTGTAATCAAAAGAGGGGAATTACGCCTTTATCTATGGTTGCGTGTGGGTGTTGGAAAAGCGGTTGGTATTTGAAAGAAAGATAAATCTGTGATATAATCACAAAAAACAGGAGAATAGGATGACTTGTTGTAAAAATAAAACTATTACAATCTATCAGGGTTTCGGAACAAGATGGGACGACCAAGACCTTTTAACAGTAACTTTTAAGAGTGATGTTGATATTGATGGTTTTGGGGCTGAATTTCTTATTGGAGATATCAAAAAGACCTATGAAAACATCCAAGATGGTTTTGGAATTAACTTAACAGCTCAGGAAACGGCTACTTTACCACTTGGACCTAATACCGGCACTTTGGTAATTATAGATACAGAAAACAATAAACGCCCATTTTCTACAGAATTGCCTTTTATGGTAAAAGACTGGGCTGAAGGCGATATTAAGCTAGACGGGTTTGATATAACCATTGATGCCCAGATTCAAGATAACCTTTTGGTAATAAATATTGAAAGTGCAAGGGCTGGTGATGTAGAACCGACCATTGATAGAAAGATATCTGAACATAATAGTTCCGAACAAGCACACCCTTATATTCGTGGTTTAGTTAGTGCTGAAAAAGAGGCCCGTATAGCTGCTGATGGTGTTTTACAGGGGAATATTGATACAGTAAGTGCCAGTATTAAGGATGGGACTTTAACAATTCAGAAAAATGGAACAACCGTTCAAACGTTTTCAGCCAATCAAAGTTCTAATGTAACGGCTAACCTAATTATTCCTACAAAAACCAGTGATATAACAAATGATAGCGACTTTGCAACAAATTCTGGTATGTCAACGGCTATTTCTAACCACAATACAAGCGAATCAGCTCATAGTTATATTCAAGGACTTATAAGCTCGGAAGAAACTCGTGCGAAAGGTGTGGAAGGGACATTAACCTCTTTAACCACTGACACAAAGACAAATCTTGTATCCGCCATAAATGAAGTTGATTTTCATGCTGGTACAAATACATCAAGCATCGGAACTTTGTCTAATCTAACGACAGAAGTTAAAACAAACTTGGTTAGTGCTATCAATGAAGTAGATTCCCATGCCGACACGAATGCTAATAACATTGGAACACTTACTTCTTTAACTACTGATGCTAAAACCAATCTTGTTTCTGCTATTAACGAAGTAGATAGTCATACAGATACCAATACAAGCAATATTGGTACTATTTCTTCACTTACAACTGATGTAAAAACCACATTGGTTGGGGCAATAAATGAAGTGGATAGCCATACAGATACAAATACGAATAATATCGGGACATTGACATCGTTAACGACAACGGATAAAACCAATCTTGTATCGGCTATAAACGAGGTAAACGGGGCTATTTCATCTGAAGTAATCAGAGCAGAGGGGGTAGAGGGTACTCTTACTAACTTAACCACGGATTCAAAAACCAACCTTGTTTCGGCAATAAATGAGGTGGATTCTCATACGGATACCAATACTTCTAACATAGGGACGCTCACTTCTTTGACGACAGATGTACAAAGTAATCTTGTGGCTGCAATTAACGAGGTGGATAGCCATGCTGATACAAATGCTTCTAGTATTGGAACTTTAACGAGCTTAACAACCGATGCTAAAACTAATCTGGTATCGGCTATAAATGAAATTGATAGTCATGTAGATACAAATGCAAGTGATATATCCGATATCAAGGACTTAATTCCATCTGAAGCCACATCTACTAATCAGTTAGCTGACAAAGAGTTTGTGAATAGTTCTATTTCCACGAATACGGCTAATTTCATAGGTACTTTTGATTCTATATCTTCATTAGAAGGATATTCTGGAACAGTTACAAACAATGACTATGCTTTTGTAATAAACGGGGTTGTAACAGATAACGGGAACGATTGGGCTACATTCGCTGATTTGGTTGCTTACGATAAAGCCCTCTTAACCAACTTTGACTATGCTTGGGTTGTAAACGGTTCTAATTTTGACCTTTACAGATTTGATATAGTTGAACAAGATTGGGATTTAAGAGTTTCTGATACCCAAAAGTCTGCTGTAACCTTGAATACTGCCTACAATAGGTATAAGGCGACTGTATCAGGGAATGTTGTAACATGGGCTTATGAATATACTTTAAATAATTCTAGTTTTACAGCGGAACAATGGGCTTCAATTAACTCTGGTGCCACTACTGCTTTGATTAACCAGATTACGACTAATAAAAACGCTATTGGTCCATTAGCGTCTTTAACTACCACTTCAAAAACGGACTTGGTAGGTGCTATCAATGAGCTTGATACTGATAAGGTTGAAGCTAATACAGCCATTACAGGGGCTACAAAGTGTAAAATCACCTACGATTCAAAAGGATTGGTAACTGGTGGGGCTAACCTTGAAGCAAGTGATATTCCTAGCTTAACCTTATCAAAGATTTCGGATGTATCTGCCACAGCTAGTGAGGTTAATGTCCTAGACGGGATAACAGCTTCAACGGCTGAATTGAATATATTAGACGGGGTAACAGCTAATGCAACCGAAATCAATGTTTTAGATGGGATTACGGCATCTACTTCAGAATTAAATGTTTTGGATGGCATTACAGCCACTACAACAGAATTAAACTATGTAGACGGTGTTACAAGTTCTATCCAAACTCAGTTAGATGGAAAAGTTCCAACGGCTAGAACAATCAATAATAAATCTTTGACATCCGATATTACTTTAGGTGCTTCTGATGTTGGTGCATTACCAGATAGCACAACGATAGGGGATGCAACTTTAACAATTCAAAAGAATGGGACTACTATTGATACATTTACTGCTAATGCCACTTCAAATAAAACTGTAAATGTAACGGTTCCAACAGATACAAGTGATTTGACTAATAGTGCCGGATATATTACAGGTATTACCTCAACAGATGTAACCACTGCTTTGGGATATATTCCTTATAATTCAACAAATCCAGCTGGTTATGTTACTTCTTCTGCTCTTGTTGGTTATGCAACTGAAACATGGGTCGGAAATCAAGGGTTTGCTACTCAAACATGGGTAGGACAACAGGGATTTTTAACAAGCTCTGCTTTATCAGGGTACGCTACAGAAACGTGGGTAGGTCAGCAAGGTTATATTACTGGGATTAACAGTACCGATGTAACAAACGCATTGGGATATACTCCGGCCAATACAGATTTAAGCAATTTAACGTCTACAGGTAAGAACATATCCAACTGGTCTTCTAATGTATCTAACTGCATCACTGATATTCCACAAGATATTAAACTAGAACTAAACAACGGAACACTGACATTAAAAGCAGGGTCAAAGGTGTATGTGCCAAACGGTGTGGGTGTTTTTGATGAAGTTACTGTTGCAAGTGATATATCTAGGACGGAATCATTATCTTATGATGCTACATATTTAATTTTTTATACACCAAATGGAACTATTGGAATAGAGTTATTGTCTAATTGTTTTAGTGGAAGTTCTGCTCCTAGTGGGCAAACATATATGAACTGGTATGATACAACAAACAATGTTGTAAAGAGAACAGAAAATGGCGGGTCTACTTGGACTGATGGTTATAGTTTGCCAATAGCAATCTGTACTCAAAAATCTGGTTCTGGTTGGACAAGCATAGACCAAGTATTTAACGGATTCGGATACATTGGTTCTACTGTATTTGCTTTGCCTGGTATGAGTGGTTTGGTTGCTGATGGTAAAAATTCAGATGGTACATATAAGAGCATTCCAGTAACCATTTCTTCTGTACAAACTGTTACGATTGCTTCAAATATAAGTGCAAATAATGCAAGATTTTTGATTACAGACTCTGGTAGTTTGAGTGCTCGCATTGGCACGTATGATAAAATTAACAACTATGTTTTGGGTAGTGATGGTTCAAGGTTATCCTGTTTTATAATTGCAGATAGTTGTTCTGTAACTTCTGGTGTAATTAACACGTTTAATAGAAAGCAAGTGTTCCACGCATTAGACTGGAATGATAGCTATGATATATCTGGTCTTGGTATGCCAAGTGATAAGCGTATTAATCTAACACTTGGTGCTTCTGGAACACGATATACAGCACCTGCAAATGGATATTTCTATGTTAATAAACAGTCTGGCGGTACAAATTTGTATATGGTTCTAACGAACGAAACTTCTGGGTTTAATGTAGGTACGGTTTATGCAGCAAATGCACAATTCAGAACACATATTGCTGTTAGAAAAGGTGATGTAGTAAAAATTGATTATTCTATGACTGGAACAACAAATGGTTTTGTATTTTTTTATGCGGAAGGAGAGGTAAATGTATAAAGCATTAAAAGACGAAAAAATTATAGCTATTAACAATACTGGCATATTTGATTTGCTTAACTGTGATTCAATAGTAGAAGATACAGAACATACTCTTGATGATTACGAACAATATAATAGCGAGTATGTATTAAAGTCAGAATTGCCAAACCCAACAAATGAAGAACAAAGAGCAAAACGCCAACAGGCATTTATTGATGAGGCTGACCCGTTGAGATATAACTATGATGAAGATTGTGCAAGGTATGGATACGATTCAGAAGAAGCCAATAATTCAAGAGAGATATGGTTAGAGAAGAAGAATGAGATACGTGAAAGATACCCATACTATGAATCCTAAGAAAGATAATTTAGCTGAGGTTATACAGTTATATGACCCAGCTAGATTGCCCATTAGAATAAAAAAACGTATTGACTTAAATAAATGGAGAAGAATGATTCTTCAAAAGAAACAAAACGGTCGTTGATTTTGAATATTAAATATAAAATGCTATAATAGAATTACATGGTAATGTTTTTTATATTTTTCAGCTACTATGGATAAAGCTTTAATCCTTTCAGCTTTTCGCCCTCTTTCCTTTGGAGGGCGTTTTCTTATATAAAAAGAACGGTAGTTATGGGGGACTACCGTTCCTAGTGATAACCGCACGGGAATGGAAAACCGTGCAGGAGTGCCAGGAATTAAAAAAAAGAAGGATATAAATTTCCTGACAAAAAGAATATTACCAAACTTTATCTGAAAAGTCAAGTTGGGTATTCAAAAAGTATTATTCTTTTCAATAATTTATAAAAAATTTTCTACAAGTATCGGAAAATACTTGATTTTTTAAGAAAAGTATTTTATAAAAAGATTGTGGGAATAAAAAAGGAGGTTTTTTATGGGACTGACTAGCCAATTTGATATCTTGGATGGTGAAACATATAATTTGGTTGTCGGATTTAATTCTGACGGGAGAAAGAGAGTATGACTAAAGAAGAATATCAAAATCTTTTCAATTTATTATTAAAAGATATAGCTCAGTTATTAGAGGTATCTGGAAATGAAAATCTTGTGCGAATTGTGAAGAAAAAGTTATATGATTTTTCTGATAGATTACAACAAGGAGAAAGAGAAAATGACAAAACACATAAAAATACAAGAGAATGTTTATAACACATTTTTAGCGCTAAAATCCAGGGAAAAACAGCAAGAATTTTTAGAAAAGTGTTTTATTTATGCTTGGGAAGGCAAAGAAATTGAAACAAAAGATGAGATGGTTTCTATCGCATTTTTGGGTGTAAAACCATCATTAAAAATTAGCGAAACATCAAGTAATTGGGGAGGTTTGAGAGAAAACAGCGGAAGAAAAGCTAATCAAGATTATAATCAAGTTGATAATCAAGATGATAATCAAGATGATAATCAAGTTGGAATCAAGTTGGAATCAAGTCTAAATCAAGTTGGAATCAAGTCTAAATCAAGTCCTTTTATAAGTAATAAAGATATAAGTAACAAGAATATAAGTAATATAACAAATGATAACAAATGTTATCAAATGTTATCAAATGATAGTAAAAATAACAATAATATAAAAGAAAATAAAATAAAAGAAAATAAAACAAAAGAAAATAATATAAAAGAAAATAAAATAAAAGAAAAGAACATAAAAGAAAATAAACCAAGTATCCAATTTTTACGATTGGGTGAATTTAAAAATGTTTGTTTAACCAATGATGATTATGAAAGATTAAAATCAACCAATACAGAATTGGATAAAGCCATAGAAAGATTGGATGGATGGTTAGAAACATCTAATGGGTCAAAAAATAAAAATCGTAATCATAGGGGATATTTTAAAACAAATAGCTGGGTTTGGGAAAAGACAGGTAATCAGGTAATCAAGCCATTGATATTGGATTTGGATGAAATGTTAAAGGTGTCGGAAGAAGAACGAAAGGGATGGACGAAAGAGCAGTGGGACAAGTATTATGAAGAATTTGAAAAGCGAGGAGGTGAATAAGATGTGTGGATATTATGTCTTAAATGACCAACCAAACAAATTCGGTGGTGCTATTAGGGTAAAGAAGGAGGAATTGGAACGATATAACAAGATGGGGTATGGATGTTTTTGGACACCGAATGATTTTGAAGGGGATAGAAAGGTAAAAAACCTAAAAAGGATAAATTACTGGTTGGCTGACATTGATGATGGTTCAAAGGAAGAACAAATGGCAAGAATCAATAATTTGATTATGAAGCCAAGTATGATTGTGGAAACGAAGAAGGGATATCATTGTTATTGGAGAGCAAAAGATGCAACCTTGGAAAATTATGGTGAAATAGAACGTGGATTGATAAAGCAGTTAAATGCGGATAAGCATTGTAAAGACCCTAGCAGGTTGTTAAGAGTTCCCGGCTATTATCACATGAAAGATAAGAATAATCCGTTTATGGTAAAGATAGTTCACGAGGATGACAGATTTTTTCTTGAAAAGCAGATGATATTTTGTTATAAGATACCAGAACCAACCTACAAGAAGGTTCATTACGAAGGTGATAAGGAGGATTTTTTGGATGAAACGAAATGGAATAAGATTTTTAAGTTAAATACGATTGGTGAAGGTTGCCGAAATGGTGAATTTACCAGAATAGCATTTTGGTTGAAGGATTTGGGTTTTCCGAAGGATGTGGTTATGAATACAATCCAGAGGATGAATCAAAAAATAAGTAGTCCTTTACCAGATTGGGAAATAAAGGTATTGGTTAATACAAAATTTTGAAAGGAGGTTCAAAATGGATATGCAAGATTATTGGGAAGACAATTACAAAGTTGGGAGTTTTGGAATTAAGTATCTTGATAGGAAGTTGGATGGAATAGCAAAGAGTGATTTGATTTTGATAGGTGCTAGGGCAGGTTCAGGAAAAACAACGATAGCGAATCAGATTTATACAGAGAATTGTGGAAACGGAAAATGTGTTTTGTTTAGTTTGGAAAATTTTAGCGGGGATTTATATTCGCATAGGGTTTATCAAAAATACAAGGATTATGCTTGTAATTATGATTTAACACAAAGGCAGTGGTTGATGAGTGATTTTAAGAAGGATTATGATTCGCTTGAAAGAGCTGAAAAGGAAGTGCAAGCTGAATTGAATGGAAAATATATTATAACGAGGCAACCACAATATACGATTGAAAAATTAAAAAGGGATATGGTAAAAGCGTGTGAAGATGGGTGTAATTTGTTAATAATTGACCACCTTGATTATGTTGATAAGGATAATCCATCTGAAAATGATGTTAGCCATATAACTGATTTAATGAGAACGATAAGAGGTTTGCAAGATTCTTTTAAGGTTGCTGTTGTTGCTGTTTCGCATTTAAGGAAACCAGAAAATTCAAGGGTTCAGATAAAAATACCAAATGAAAACGAGTTTATTGGTTCATCAAATAAAGCCAAAGAAGCAACGATAGTAATTATGTTTGCCCCTGATGATGATGGGAATGTTGCTTCTGTAAATGATAGGTTAAAAAGGACTTGGTGTTGTATTCGTAAGAATAGGTTTGGCGGAACGGATAATAAGTGTGCTAATTTATTGTTTAACACAGAAAAAGGGATGTATGATGATAAGTATGAGATACATTCGGTAAATTATCTTGGAACTGAAACAAAATTATTGAAAACTGTATTTAGATGAAAGGAAAGAAATAAATGAAATCATTGATTAAACGACTTGTAATGTGGATGTATTGTTATGGGTTGATTTCTTTTGAAAGAACTGGTAAAATAGTATCCCAGATGAAAGGATATTAAAAAATGGTACATGTTGGTGATATGGTATATTGGTATGAAAAGGAAAATACTGCTAGAAAATATGGGCAAGTAATTTCCATTGATGGAGAAAATGCTACTATATTTAGTGATAGGGATAAAGCTGCGTATATTGTTCCATTGAATAAATTAACGAGGGTATAATGGATAAAAAAGAAAAAGAAAAGTTTGATAAGTTATTAGCTTTAATGAACGAAGAAGAATTTTATCTAAAAGATTTTTTATTCTGTATCTGTGCAAATCTTATAAATAACCCAAAAGATGAGTTCAGAACAGGATTGGAAATAAGTGGAAATTTTTTTGATATAATAATAAAAAAGAAAGGGATTATTTCTAATGGGAGTATATCAAGAACTTGAAAAAATTGCCCTAATAAATGGGGTAAAATTGACAGAAAACGCCAAAAAGATAGCTAGTTATAGAGAAAGAGCAAATATACCATTACATATTTGCCCTTGCCATCCAGAAGATAAGTTTCGTGGATGTCAATTTAAGATTGGTGGATTAATGAAGAAAAAATGCCATAATGAAATCATAAGAAGCGGCGTTTGCTGTTGTAATTGTTATAAACGGGGATAGTAATGGAATTTTTTATAAAATGTATACCACCCAAAGCGACTATGCAATCAGCAACAAGGATTTTTAAAACAAAATCTGGAAAGATGTTTATTGGAAAAACAGATAAGGCAAGAAGTGTAAAAGAGGAACTAATGGCTTTACTTATGCCGTATGTTCCAGAAAAACCTTTTGAAAAACCATTAAAGGTTATTGTGGAATGGGGTTATCCTTACTTAAAAACGGTTCGTAAGCGGGATATTGGGAAACTAATTCCTTGTGGGACAAGGAGTGATTGTGATAATTTGATGAAGGGGGTCGGGGATATTTTAACTAGGATGGGTTTCTGGAAGGATGATGCTTTGATTTGGGATTTAAGATTCAGAAAGTTTTACACAGACCAAGCTGGAATTGGGATAAAAATAGAAGAATTTACAGAAAATTGATATAAACCTCATTTTTTTCTTGATTTTTTGAAAAAATTTTTTATAATATAAATGCTGGTAGAGGAACCAACTAGTGATAACAATTAGAAAAAGGAGAAAAATATGTTCACTAAAAAAACTTCAAAAAAAGAAACCAAAAAAATAAAGAAAGAAACAATTAAGAAGGTTGAAGATAAAAAAATTGAAACAGAAAAGAACGATTACAGGGATGAAGAATTTAAAAAAGTCATCCAAGAATGTTCTAAAATGAAAAATATTCGTGGATATATTGTTTTGGTTGATGCCAAAAAAGATGAAGAAGAGGGTAAAGGTTCTGGAACTGGATTAAATGCCGTTAGTGGAAATGGACTTATTTTATGTAATTTGTTAGGAAATTTAAATCCAGAATTGATGAAACAATATAAACGTTTTGAAGAATTGGTCAGGTTAGGACAAGCACTAGATGGAGTTGATGGAATTTTAAGGGATATTTTAAGAGCTTCAAAAAATTAAAATAGGGGGTTAGAATGGAAAATTACTGGAAGCCAATTTTTGGATATCCTAAATTTTATAAAATAAATAGAAAAGGCGATATAAAATGACAATATTAAAAACGGTTAATATTAAGGGTAAAGAGTATGTTCAAGTAAACGAAAGGCTGAAAGCCTTTAGAAGTATGCCCGAATTTAAAGGATGGTCTTTAACATCTGAAGTGGTTGATTTAAAAGAAGATTCTTGTACAATTAAAGCTATAATTACCGATAACGATGGGAAAATTAGAGCTACTGGTTTTGCTAGGGAGTTTATTGCAAAAAGTCCAATAAATAAATTTGCTTTTGTAGAGAATTGTGAAACGTCTGCGTGGGGGCGAGCTTTGGGTAATTTAGGTATTGGGATTGATTCTTCAATATGTTCGGCAGAAGAATTGATTACGAAAATGAGTCAAGATGATAATACCCAAGATTTACCAGACGCAGATTTCCCTGATGATGTTCGTGAAGATATTTTGCAAGTAAAGTCTAAGGAAGAATTGCAAGCTATTTATGAAGCTGGCAAGAATAAATATAAAGGCCCAACCAAAACTGAATTTCTTGATTTGGTAAGAAAAAGAAAAGAAGAATTGATGAAGGGTGAAGGCTAAATGATTATCCATAATTGTCAGCAAAGGTCAGAAGAATGGGGGCGGCTTCGTTGCGGGCGGTTTACAGGTTCTGATTTTTGCACTTTTATGGGTAAAGGAGAAACTAGGAATAAAGCTTTATGGGAAAAGGCTGTAGAGAGAATTACTGGTAAATCCGAAAAGAAACCTATTATCAACGAACATATACAAAGGGGGATAGAGTTAGAAGATACCGCAAGAACTTATTATGAAATGGAAACTGGTAATACGGTTATTCAAGTTGGCTTTATTGAAATGGATGAATATACTGGGTCGTCGCCAGATGGCTTGGTTGGGGATGATGGGATTATTGAAATAAAATGCCCATCGTCTGCAGTATTTTTAAGACATTTAATAAGAGATGATATTGAAAAACAGTATTACATTCAGATACAATTTAATTTAATGGTAAGTGGTCGGAAATGGTGTGATTTTGTTAGATATAACGAGAATTTTGATTTATATATCAAACGGGTATATGTAGATGAAGAATGTCAAAAGGAGATTCGCAAAGCATTAAAAGATTGTATTTCTGAAATTGAAGAAATCATTAAAATTTATAAAGAAAGGGGTAAAAATGATAACGCAGGTAGGTGTAGTTAGGGAACATCTTGAACGATTTGGTAGTATCACTAGCTTGGAAGCGATAAAAAAATACGACATTACCAGATTATCGGCTGTTATTTATATTTTGGTTCATAGAGATGGATTAAAATTTAAAAAAGAAAGAATATATACCAGAAGGTGGTTTTATCTTTTTAGAAGAAAAAAATTTGTTAAATATATTTTAGAAAAAGGAGAATAAGATGGAATTACAACAATATGTTGATAGAATTGAACAATTAAATGGTGAAATGGATGGCATTAGGGCTGATATTCGGGAAGTGTTTGCAAATGCAAAGGCGGAAGGATTTTCGGCAAAGGCTATTCGTGAGGTAATTAAACTTAAAAAGATGCCAGCAGCAGATAGAGCTGAATTAGAGTTTGAGGTTCAAAAATATAAAGAATTATTATGTTTATAAGAAAGGAGAGAAAATGAAAATAGCAGTAAATAATTATCCGTTTGCGGTATATGGAGAAACAAAAAAATCAAAAGCTGGAAAGGAATATACTTCTGTATCTATTCGTTTTAATACGAAAGACCAAACTGGTCAAAAGATAGCGACATATTTTAATCTTTTTGATGAACGGGATTTATTGGTTTTATCCAATTTATGCGAACACGCTTATCGGGTTATTTCGGAACAAAAGACATTAGAAAGATTTGAAAAAGCCGATAGTGAACAAAAAGTGGAACCAGAACAACCAAAGGGTGAGCCAATAGATGATGAAATCCCTTTTGAGGATGCTTGGAACCAATAACAAGCTAAAATAAGAGTTGGTTTATGGGGCGGTACTCCTTTATATTTTTAGAAATTATCACAGAACACAAAATACCGCCCCGCCTTTTTAGATTGGGAGGGAATATGAAGATTACTTGTTATAATGAAAATATGTTGGAGTCCGCAATTTCAAGAATATATGATGATTTTAGACGTGATAAAGAAATGAATTTAAGTTGGGAAAAAAAGAAAAAAGACAAGAGTATGGCTCAACTCGGATTTTTTTGGGGTGCGTTGGTTGGGAGTATTCAGGATTTTTTTCTTGCCAAAGGAATAGAATATACCCCAGAAGACATTAAAAATAATTTTTATAATGCAATAAGTTATATGGATGATAGGTTTAAGAGAAAAATAAGAAGATTTAATGGAGAGGAATACGAAGTTCCAAAAAGAATATCTGAAATGGATATGGAAGAAATGTCAAGGTTCATTGATAGAGCTATCTGGTTATGTGATAATGCCCCTATGTTTAATGGGCTTGTATTACACCCATCTATAAGATATTGCTTTCTAAATCATATAACGGAAGAAGATTTGAAAAATTTAGATAGAAGATTTCCAAAGATAAGTGATGAATATAGAGCATATATAAGAAAACAACCCTGCTTAATTTGTGGGTGTTGTGCTGGAAGTTGCGACCCACATCATTTAAGAATAAATAATAAAGGTGGAGTTGCTATGAAACCGTCTGATGCTTTTTGCATCCCTTTATGCCATAGACATCATCAAGAATATCATAAAAAAGGGCATATTTGGTTTATGAATCAGGTGAAGTGGATAACCAAGAAAGTTTGTTTAGAAGATTTTTGTGCTGTAAATTATAATCGGTGGATAAATCACTTCTAATTATTAAAAAAGTCTTAATTTTATGAAAAAAATTAAAAAACTTATTGATTTTTTCAAAAATATTTTATATAATCAAAGTGTAAATGGTAAAAAACCATTAGTGATAACTTAAAAAAGGGAGGAAAAAATGAATAAAATTTTATTGGTATTGATTTTAATTTGTATTGTTGTTGGGATTAACAGATGCTGTGCCAGCTTAAACAAAAAGATGTATGACGATTGTATGGCTGCTGGAGATAAAAGCCACGATACTTGTTATACATATAGCTATTTACAATAGGAGTAAAGATGATAGTTTTATTGTTAAGATATTTATTGATTTTCTATTTCGTGGGATTGATAATCTTACTGCTTTTTAGATTAGGGAATTTGACGAAAAATAGAATAGGGCTATTGGCGATAATTCTGTTCCCGCTAATGCTCTTAACAAAAAGAGGACGGAAAAATTTAAAGAAAGGAATATAAAATGAAGAAGTTATTATTATGTGGGTGTATGTTATTAGGATTATCTGGTTGTGGTGTAGAACAGATTGATGCTGGGAATCGAGGGGTGAAAACTGTATGGGGCGAGGTTCAAGGCGAATCTTTACCTGAGGGGTTATATTTTTATAACTTATTTAGTTCAAATATTTATGAATTGGATTGTAAAACACAAAATATTGCTTTTGAATTTGATACATATACAAAGGATGTCCAACAGGCAAAGGTTATTTTTAGTGTGAACTATTCTGTTGATTTAAATAATGCTCATACATTATTCAAGGAAATTGGTCGTGATTATAAGTCAAAGGTCATTCAACCAAAAGTGATTCAAGCAGTTAAAGATGTTGTCGGGAAATGGGAAGCCGCAGAATTGGTTGCTAATCGTGAAAAAGCGACAGAAGAAATTTTAAAGATTTTATCTGAATCGTTAGCTAAAAATCATATTTTAATTCAGAATGTTGTGATTGAAAATATTGAGTATTCCCGTCAATTTGAAATGGCTATTGAAGAAAAGCAAATCGCAACGCAAGATGCTATCAAGGCAAAGAATAAAACAAAACAAGTTGAGGAAGAAGCAAAACAGAAGGTTTTATCTGCAAAGGCAGAAGCTGAAAGTATGCGTATTCGTTCACAAGCGTTAAGTCAGAACCAGAACTTGGTTGCTTATGAAGCAGTACAAAAGTGGGATGGTGTATTACCTGTAAATATTTATGGGTCAGCCCCTATACCATTTATCAATACAATAACAAAAAAAGGAGAATAAAAAATGGAAAACGAAGAATTGTTTAAGATATTGGATAAAATGGGAGATGCGGCAAAAATAGCTTTAATCTGCACATTGTTGGTTGGATATGAAAGAGTAGCTGATTCAAAAACAAAAGAAGAAGCTATTACGAAAGCAAAAGTAACAAGGGATGCGGCTTTAAAGATAATAACTATTGCAGGAGATGTTTGTTGATGGAAAATAAAATTGGTGAAAATATAAGATACTACCGCCAAAAAGCAGGAATAAAACAGGGGGACTTTGCCAAGTCCCTCGGTGTAACAGCTACGACGCTTTCCAAGATTGAAATGGCTGGCGGGTCAATAAGATTTGATATGTTAAAAGAAATTTCCAAAAAATTAGATATTCCATTGGAGAAGCTAATATTTGGGGATGATTCAATATTACTGAATCAGGATGTTTTGGAAAAATTGAAAAAAGATTAAAAATAGCTTGACTTTTTAAAATTTTTTCGCTAACATAAAGCATATAACAAAAAATGGGGAGAGTTATATGTTTGATTTTAATAGTATAACTTTTAAGTATGGAGAACAAGAACTTGGATTTCGGGTTATTGAACAGGCATGGAAAGATGCAAATATGCCAAAAGATTGTTACGATAGAGTAAAAGCAAGATGTTTTTTGTGTGGGTTCCCAAAGATATGGCGGGGACCCCTTTTTTATTGGTGTGAATTAGCTGGGCTTAATTCTAATTACATAATGAGAATGTCCAGAGAAAAATGGAAGCCGAATTTATTAAGAAGGGAGAATGGAGAATGAGTGAACAATTGGACTTTTTTGGAAATCGTGAAAGTTATAATTTAAATAACTTACGAAAATTGTGTCGGGACGAAGTAAAAAAGAAATTCCCATCTGCTGTAGATGGAGAGGATTATCTACAATATCTCAGCTATATTGCTGATGAGAGTGACTTATTATTTGCCGAACGGCTTAGAAAGATAGCGGATGATATAGAAAATAGAATTTTGGGGGAACAAAAAAAAATCATCCAAGAGGTTTATGCTTGTGAGAAAAGGAAATAGTTATGCCATTGGTAGCAATTCGGGAAGGAAATAAGATAGTATATAGGGTTATCCAGAAGGATATGTCAAAATATAATGAAAAGCCAGAAAAGGATTTAACCACTTCTGGAAGGAAAAGTATATCCAATTTTGATATACCAGAAGAAAAATGGAAAAAAATCTTTAAAAAAGATAGATAATTCTTAATAAATTCTTAATAAATTGTATTTTTTTATTATTTTTTCTTGTTTTTTTATTAAAAATTTAATATATTGTGTATGTGAATGGATAAAAATCCATTAGTGATAATTTTAAAAAGGGAGTAAAAAATGAATCAAAAATTAAATTTATTAGCCGTAAGGGTTATGGAAATGGAAAAAAATTCCAAAGAAAGAGCATTGGAAAGACTTTCAATGATGGAGGATGTTTGTCTAATTCAAGGAAAGCATCAGTTAATTAAAAAGGTTGAAATGGCAAGACAATATATCCAGAGAACATATTGTTAAGTAGGGAATATGGAGTATTGATATGACAAGAATAAATGTTATTCCAGTAGAAGAATTATCTGACCAGCATTTAATAGCCGAGTATAGAGAATTGCCAAGAGCTTTAAAATGGAAAGGATTGGATATATCTAATGCACCAGATAAGTATTGTTTGGGGGTTGGGCATATAAAATGGGGTAGAAAACATTGGGTATTTTGTTTCAATAGATATAAGGAATTGGTTAAGGAAATGGAATATCGTGGCTTTAATCCATTATTTAAAGAACCGCCATTAGATGGAATAAATACGGATAGCTATGGATATTATATTGCTACACCAGAAGATTATAAGTTAAATATAAAAAGAATAAAAGAAAGATATCTAATGAAACCAGATTGGTATCGTTGGACAAAAAGAGTGAAACCAGATTATTTGAAAGGAATATAAAATGGGATTAGATATGAGATTTTACAAACGGATTTATTTGAATCCAAAAAATAATTCAGAAAGTGGATTAGAATACCCAAGCATTAGGGTTCAAGAATATACCGATTTTGATGGAAATAAAAGGGATGCCAGAATTATTGATGGTGCTACTTTTGTGGTTGTTAAGATTGGGGATATGAGAAGGGCAAATGCTATTCACGGATATTTGATTGATAACTGTTATGATGGGGATGAACCGAATTGTCAATGGATAGTTGTATCACCGCAGGTAATTAAAGATTTACGATTTATTTGTGAAGATTTGGTAAAGCACAAGAAAAGCAAAAAGTTTAAGGAATTGGCAGAATCTAAATTACCAGTTTACCACGGATTTTTCTTTGGGTCCTATGAATATGATGAATATTATATTGAGTGTCTGGAAGAATTTTTGGATATGACAAAAGATTTGCCGTTGGAGGATGATTGTGTAGATTATATTTATAGTCCTTGGTATTAAGGAGGGGGAATGAAAAATAATGAAAAACTTGTGGAAGAAAATCGGTTATTGAAAGAAGAATTGCAACAAAGAGTGGACGATAATGCAAGTATATATGCAATGTTATGTAATGCTTTAATGAGATTGCAAGAAGCTGATGAAATTCTTTTTGATTTTATGTGTCATCCATATCCACAACCAATAACCTATGAAATGCGAGAAAAATTAGAAAAATATCATAAAAAATATGAAATTTCTGAAAAAAGTACTTGATTTTTTCTGAAAAATATATTATAATATGGTTGTTATTGGAAAATAACATAGTGATAATCAAAAAAGGAGTATAAAAATGGAAAATAAAAAAGAAACAAAAGAACAAAAAACAGAAAGATTGCTTTCTTATTTGAATGAAAGTATTTTGGATGTTATTTGTAGCGATTTTGACTATCAAAGTGCTGGATATTTTGAGGATAAGCCCATTACGGATGATGGATGTGTTGATTTTGCAGAATGGTATGAAGGTTGGAATGGATTTAACCATTTTATGGAACTTTTGCAAAAAGATAGAAGCTTTCAAGCTGATTTGATGGAATTGGTAAAACACGTAGCTTATACAAGAGAACCAACAAAATAAGGAGGGAAAATGAAACAGCTAAATATCGTTAATTACACGAAGAAGAATGGGCAAAGGACAACGTGTACATTGTCAGAATTGCAGTTAAAGATTGTAGATAGTTTTGCGAAGAAAAACCATTGTTCAAGGGATGCTTTTCTTGGAATTATACTTGCCGATATGGAAGAAGGGAAAAACGCTTCTGCTTTTGTACGGGATTATATCATAGATGAATTACTTGCCATGCTTGAACAAAAGGGAGTATTTTTATGGGAGAAAGAAAATGATTAAGAATACATTAAAAAAAGTTTTATATGACGAAAAAACTAAAAATGGATATTTTGCCAATAAGCATAAAAACTATGGTGGAAAAGATGGGATGAATAAAGAATGGGATAGATTGTTATCGGAAATGACAAAAGACTTCTATGACGAGTATATTACTTTATTCATCAAGGATGCCGATAAAGATTTATGGGAAGTTGCAGATAGCTTTATGTTGTATATGTTATGTAAAGAAATTGTGAAAGGGAAATAAGATGACATCGTGGGATTATTTTATTTTATCTGTTGTAGCATTGATAATCTACTGGATGATTTGGGGATAGAAGGGAAAATGAAAGTATATGTTTCTTATAAAAGTTATTTATGGAACTTTAAAGGTTATGAACCACCGATAGCAACAAATTTATCAAGTTGCTATATTGAAGTAGAAAAAAATGTTATTAACGAAAGTTCAATAGAAGAAATAAAGTTAATAATAGAAAAGGGAGAGTGTGAAAGATACAAAAAAATTACACCCGTTGGCTCAACAGAGGTTATAATACTTGGAATAACAAAATTAGATAAGAAGGAAGAATGAAAGTTATTATTTTATTATTTTTGTTGATAACTCCAATGTATTCTAATGCCAATTTTGCAACTGGATTTGTTATTGGAAGGTCATCAAAACGTTGTTCTTGTACCGAAGAAGAATACAAAATTCGTGAATTAGAACAAGAAAACCAAAAATTAAAAAAAGAATTACAAAAATGTAAGGAGGAAGAATGAGTAAATGTAGAGTTGAAATTGTTGTAAAGACAAAAGAGTGTGATAAAATTCAGTATGCAGAAATGGAATTGGATGGCGTCATTGATGAATTATTTGAAAAACTAAAAAAGACATACGAACCCTATGGTGCAAAAATGAAATCAATCAGATTTATAAAGGAGGAACAATGATTGAGGATATTGAAGCATATAGACCACATACAACTGTAGTGTTCTTTGGAGGAAATAAAACACATTGGTGGACACGGCTCTTAAAAAAAGGATATTACCACTGTTTTATTGCTATGGATATTGGGTGTAGAAAATGGGTTTTAATTGACCCAGTAATGAACTATACGGACTTTATTGTGGTTCAGAATGACAACTATTTTATAAAGACTGTTGCTGATAAAGGTTATACATACATAATAACAGAACCAAAATTTATTTTGAATAGGAAAAAGTGGCATATAAGACCTTTTACCTGTGTAGAAGTTGTAAAAAACTTCCTTGGCATCACAAAGCCCTTTATATTTACACCATATCAACTTTACAAGCATATTAAAAAGGAGTCCAAATGAAAGATAGATTTAAGTTTAGATGTGGAAGAACAATTAGTCATTATGATGATGACGGGAATGATATTGAAACATTATTGTTGGTAAATAATATATCAATTTTTGATGATGGTGATGTTGGATTTGATAGAGAGTCCTTAAAGGAATCGGTTAAAAGGGAAAATCTTTCCGAGGAAGAAGAACGGACACTTTGGAACTCATTGGATGAATATGAGGTTTTTGAATATTGGTATCAGATGCCAGCTGATTTTATTGAACAATGCACAGGATTAAAAGATAAGAACGGAAAGCTCATCTATGAGGGTGACATTCTTGGATATTTTGATAACAAAATTGCTGTTGTTTACGATAATGAGTTACCATCTTTTAGACTTCGTGGGATAGATGGTTCTCACTATGGACTATTATCCCAAGAATATGTAGATAGTTTTGGTTTTAAAATTATCGGCAACATACACGAATAGGAGTCCAAATGAAACAGATAACGATTTATGATTTATTACCACTATTGAAAAAGGGTTGGGTGGCCATGGATTCTGATGGACGTTGGTTTTGGCACAATAGAAAACCAGTACTTTATCAGGGTAGTTGGTATTCTGTATGCGAAAAGGTTTGTTTGTGTGAATGTTTTGACATTGTGTTTTTTGACGGGTCGTGGAAAGATTCACTAATAAAAGTTGAACATAAGGAGGAAGAATGAGTGGCGGAATAAAATGTAAATGTAATAATCCAAAATGGATTGTTTGGCATTACAAATGTAATTATTCATATTTTCAATATCCAAAAGGTAAGTATCACGATTCTAAGTATTCTTTAATACATTGTGAACATTGTCAAGCGACTTGGAGAACGAAAGCAAAATATGTTGAAAAGTTGCCTATGAAGGAGGAAGAATGATGTATCCAATAGTAATGCCAGTTCACACTGGTGGTGGAAGTATTAGACCGTTTGGGTCAACACTTGAAATGATTGCCTGTGGTAGCTTGTTTCTGTTTTTGACAACAATAATCATTGGCGTTGCGATTTTTGTATCTATTGAAGCAGATTCTTTATTGGCAAAGATTTTTGCGTGGCTTTGTGCTACATTTTTGATTATAGGACTTTGGTGCATATTTGCATTATGTTGTTAAAGGAGGAAGAATGAGTTATTCTGATACTGTGGCATACGGATTATGTCTTTTTTTATGGGGTTTTCTTATTGGTTATCTTGTTGGATTTAAAATATGGTATGGGAGGAAGAATGACAAAGACAGAAAAAAAAGTATTGTTTGAAGCTTTAATATGCTTGCTTAAGTCTTCTGCAATGTTTTGTATCAATAACCCCGGTCCAGAACTTAAAATAGCTTTGTCTGAGTATATTAACAGCACAGTTAAAATGATTAAAGAACTTTTAGGAGAAAACAAATGACAAAGGCACTAGAATATCGCTTATTATTAACACGTTCAGAATTGCAAGACTTAAATATAATTCTTGAAGAATGTAAAAGAGAAGGGTGGCGTTATGGTCGTAAGGACTATTGGGATAAACACCTAAACAGTATGATTTGGAAAACAACAAACGTGATTCAACAAGCAAATATTGAGGAGGGTAAAGTATGACAAAGACACTAACTGAACAAGAAATATGGAAACCAGTAGAAGCTCTTAATGGCGATTATGAGGTTTCAAATAAAGGGAATATTAGAAGTATTGATAGGATTATAGATAGAAATGGCGTTGCTGTTAAGCACAAAGGGCAACTGATTCGTGGTCAGGTTGATTCTTATGGATATGTTGTAATGAGAATAAGGGGTAAAGGATATAAGGCACATAGACTTGTGGCTTTGGCTTTTATTCCAAATCCATATAACAAGCCAGAAGTTAATCACAAGAACGGAATAAAAAATGACAATCGGGTAGAAAATCTTGAGTGGTGTACAAAAGAAGAAAATAGAAAACATCTATGTCTTACTATGCCATATAAACAAAAAAGCACAAAACAAAAAAGAATAGATAGGCACAAGTTAGATAGATGTTTGAGAAAATTTGTTGAAGCGAACTCTTACGATGAGCTGATGGAAGTCAAAGTTTCTGCTATCAACCTGCTTAATGTTCTTGGTATTAAATTTTATGAGTCAGACGGGTTGGGATTTCTTCCTAGCTATGATGCAGTTAAAGAGATGAGCCAAAAGATTGAACGTCTTGAGCTTGATAACGAGGCGTTGGAAATGGCTCATAATGAGTCGGTGCAAAAAATACACATACTCAATGAGCAAAACACAAAACAATACAACGAACTTTGTGATGAAATCAAGAAAAACAACATAATGGAAAAGAAACTTGAAATTGCCACAAAGGCGTTGAAAGACTATGCAGAAGAAGGAAATTGGTGTGATTGTTCGGATTGGAATGATATGGTTTACCAAAACGACCTTGTGAGATGCTGTGAAAATGGAATGTTTGGTAAAGATGGATTTAAGCCTGCACAGAAAGCCCTAAAAGAAATGGAAGGTGTAAAATGAAAATAGAAGAACTTGTTGAAAATTACTTGGTTTATACAGACAATGGAATAGAAAGAGTACATTGGTGTAATGTAAATGGAGTTAAAGAACTGGTTTCTCCAAAGGGTAAAGTATATGGATATGTCCCAGATTATTTTGAAGTTAAACGCTTACAGGAACAACTAAAAGAAGCTCGTGAAGTAGTAAAGTTTTATGCTGAAACAACCGTTGGACATAAACAAAAAGATGGCACATATAGGATTTCTGTTGCTACTGGGACAATAAACTTTCTTGACCCATTCTTTGGTATGACATCTGGGATGCAAGAATATGTATATGACCCAAGACCAGCAAAGAAATATCTTAAAAAGTGGGGTGTGAAATGAGATTCATACTATACTTACTTCGTTGGCAACTATCTACACCTATCCTATGGGCTTGCCTAACGTTCTTAATGTTTTGCACAGGAGAGCTTATGGCTACTATTCTGGCTAATCTTATTGGTGGGTGTGTGTTTTACTTTGTAGATAAAAGGATATTTAATAAATGATTGATGTTTTATACATTGTCAGGGATTCAATATCTATTAACTGCGACTTAGAACTTATTAAAAAACACTTAGGAATAAAGGATTAATAATATGGGTGATTGGTTAAAATTACAATGCGAAATGAGAGATTTAGAACAAGAATTAGAAATAAGAATTAAAGATAATGTTGACTTATATGCTAAGCTATGTAATGCTCTTATAGAAATAGAGGAATACAAAAGGCGGTTAGCTATTATGGATGCTCAAAACAAGCGTAACCATGATGCGTTTAACCAGATGTGCGAAACAGCAAAAGCACTTGATGAAAAACTAACAGAAGTATTAAGGGATGGGAAATGAACGACATTCAAATAAAAGGAAGTGAAGACTATGGTAAGTTATGTTGCTTTAGAGATGATGAAGGCAACGAATTGTATGGGCATTTGTCTTTGTTTATGAAAGCAAATAGCAATAATCCAAACGAAAGAGATATGTATTTTCGTATAGAGGATGGGAAAGCATATAGGATGGCTTGGAAGGTTGATGAAGAAGATGTCCTTTCACCAGATGAAGAAGAAATACACGAGCAAAATAAAACGATAAAACAATTGCAGGAACAACTGGAAGAAGCTGGTAAAACAATAGAAGACCAAGAGATTATTATAAAAAAGTTAAAAAGGCGTAGGATTTGTGATAACCAAAAGACGGAAGCTCGAAAAGAACACATAAATGAACTTATTGATGATATAAAGGGATTGAAGGAAGAATTAGCTAGGCGTGGTCGGCTGATAAATGAATTGAAGTCGCAAAGGAAAGAAGCTAATGAGGTTATTAAAACAACGAATAGAGTGTCTGGAAACATTGATTTAAGTCAACTGGTTTATGAGGATAGAAGAAAAGTTGATGGAATTACAATGCAGACTGGAAGCTATCTTGAAAAGTGGGGTGTGAAATGAAAAAATGCAAAGAATGTGGTAGAGAAGAATGGGGGTTTCTTTCTGTATTCAATGAGGATGGATATTGTCCACGATGTGCTGTCGCTCATTATGAAGAAAAGATAAAGAAATTACAAAAACAGATTGATGAAGCTAATAATATCATTAAACAGTACTGTTTCTATGAGTATGGTAAGCCATATCTTCAAAAATGGGGTGTAAAATGAAAGAAGTGAAATGCCGTCAAGTTTAAGATATTACAAAGACATCAAGAAGCGTAATGAGTATCGCAATCGGATAAGAAAAAATAACTATGAAAGGGGCAGGAAATATTCCATAAAAAAAGACGATACTACACAATCAAAGAATATAGAATGGTTTTGGCTCATAAGATGTCAGACATTGAATTGGCAAAATATTTAAAAAGAAGCGTGCAAGCCATTCAAGTTTTAAGATGTAATTTAAAAAAGAAAGAGAAATAGATATTTGACATAACGATAAGAATCCTGTATAATTAAAACAATCTATAAGGAGGTTATCTTATGTTCAAAATTTTATACCATCTTATTGCCATTCAAAGACAGGCAAAGGAAATACATTATAGAGCAAAGGGCTTTGAATTTTACAGCGACCATCTTTTAGCAGATAGAATTTATGATGGCATTGAAGATTTGATAGATGAAATTCAAGAAAACTATTTTCTTGGAAAAGAAGAAGAAGCCCCTAGTCAAAAAGATTTGTTGATTTATGCGGCAGAAGAAGTAAACGATGCAAGTGGTGATATCAGGTTGGATTTTGGCCATCTGGATTCAATTATTATGGCTTGCATTACAGATATAGAAATGATTTTAGAAGAAGATAAAGACTTGACGGGTGGGGATAATGATTTGCTCGGTCGTATATGTTCAGATTTACAAAAGAAACACGGATTTATTGTCCGTAGATTAAAATAAGGGGATTCAATGAAAGTAAAAGATTTTAATGCACCTGATACAAGACCGTTATTAGTAAAGGCGGCTGATTATAAAAATTCAAGGGAAGATAACTATATGCCACCAATAACACTTGGCAGACCAAAAGCCAATTCAAAAGAAGCAAAGCGTGTTATGGCTATGGATTCTTGCATTAAGAATGTTTTGTCAGGGATTCAAGATGAATTAAGCTATATGGCTATGCCAAAGTTCTTGGGTTATGCCATGCTTTCTAATATTTCCCAAGAAGCATTGATTCGTGCTGGAGTGGAAACAATTGCTGATGAAATGACCCGTAAGTTTGTGGAATTTACCTATGATGACGATGATGGGAATGAAGCTGAAAAGAAAGAAAAGCTAATTACAGATATGGAAAGTCAGGCGGCGAAGTATAAGTTAAAGGAAACATTCAATGATGCATTGATTAAGGATGGGAATTTTGGTGGATGTTTAATTTATATAGATGTCGGTGATTTAGATGATGAAGAAGCGGCTGAACCATTGGTATTAAAAAAAGAAACATTTAAGAAGGGTACGTTTCGTGGTTTTAAGGTAATTGAGCCAATAAATATATATCCCGGCTCTTATAATACATCTGACCCAACAAGCAAAGATTATTTTAAGCCAGAGTATTGGTATGTGCTAGGGCGTAGATATCACGCAAGTCGGTTTATTTATATTGCCAGTAATGAAGCCCCATTATTATTGAAACCTGCATACAACTTCTTTGGTATTCCACGTGCCCAGTTGGCTCTGGATTATGTTGCTCAATTTGTTGCCAATCGTGAATCTGCACAAGAATTATTGAACAAGTTTAGCTTAACCTGTTGGAAAACAAATATGGCACAGGAATTACAAGGGAAGTCGCTTGGGGATTTGACCAACCGAGCCAAACTATTTAACAAAATGAAACATAATACTGGTGTAATGTTATTAGATAAAGAAACTGAAGATATGGTTCAAATCAATACACCATTGGGTGGAGTTCGTGAAATTGTTGAAATGTCATTGAACTTATTGACAGCCGTATGGCGTATTCCCAAAATCAAGTATCTAGGGGAAGGGGAAGGTGGATTAAATGCTTCTAGCGTTGAACAAATGCGTTCTTTCTATGACTTTATTTTAAGCCAAAAAGAAAAGGTCTTAACCCAACCGATGGAAACTGTTTTAAAGATATTTCAATTAGACCTTGGTTATGATATAAATGAAGCTCTTGGATTTAAGTTCCCGTCTTTGGTTGAAATGGATGAATCTGAACGGGCTAACTTAAATAAATTACAAGCCGATAGAGATAATATCTATCTTGCTGCTGGTGTTATTAGCCAAGAGGAAGTCCGTCAACGCTTATCTATGGATAAGAATAGTGGCTATTCTATGATTGATATTGATGATGTCCCAGAAATGCCAGAAGAACCATTAAAAGATGATGAAAAAGTAGAAACAGACGAAGAAGATAGAATTGCGGCTGATATGGCTATGGATGAAGAACCAGAAGATTGGATTACTATCAAGGGTAATCATATACCTATATTTAAAGGGCAAAGCAAAAGGGAAGCTGCTGAAAAGTTTATAAAAGAGGTTCAAGAGGAATCTAAAAAGTATATTTCCGAAAAGCCAAATGAAGAATCAAAGAAAGAGGAAGGAATAATTGGTAGTAAAAAGGAATATACAGAAGAAGATTATCGGAGAGATTTAAAAGAATTTGAGAGGTTTCGCGATATTACTAGGAATCGTGAACTAACTCCTGAAGAAGGTGCAAAATATCAACAAGTATGGATTGATACTCTTTATTGGGAAAAAATTTTAAGTAAACAAAAGGGGAAAACCACGAATGATAAAAAGCCAACTTTTATTGAAAAGGTAAGGGGTTTTTTTACAAAGGGTTAAGTTCTTCCAATCAAAAAGAGCTGGTTGAAGATATAAAAATAGATATAAACAAAAGATGGCATGATGATGTTACTGGTAGATTTATACCAAAACCAGAAAATGTTGATGAAAAAGGAAGAATTTTAGCTTATCACGCAACTAAAAACAATTTTTCTAATTTCCAAATGGGTGATATTGGCTTTCATTTTGGGACAGAAGAACAGGCGAATAATAGGGTTAGAGAAAATAGAATTATTAAAAAAGCTATTATTCATATAAAAAATCCTCTTTATATGGAAGATAGAGCTTCTTGGAATGTAGAACCAGAAATGATAATAAAATTGGAAAATATGGGTATTGCTAACCATGAAGAAGCTCAGCAATTATTGTCTAAATATAAAGATGATGACCATATAGGATATAATTCAAGTGCAAATAAAATGATGAGGGATTTTTTGGAAAGTAAAGGATATGATGGTATTGTTTATAAGAATAAATATGAGGGAGAAGGGCTTACATACATAGCTTTTCATAATGAACAAATAGAAAAAATAGGTGGTTGACTTTTTTTAAAAAAACATGCTATAATGATTCTTGGTTTTGGAGGGACCGAAATATGGAAAAGATAAAATGTGCATATACTGAACTGGTTGATATTGAAAAACTAGTTCCTAATCCTAAAAATAATAATAAACACCCAAATGCTCAGATTAAAAGGCTGGCTAAAATTATTGAGTTCCAAGGGCAAAGAGCGCCCGTTGTTGTTAGTAATCGTTCTGGTTTTATAGTAAAGGGGCATGGTCGTCTGGAGGCGATAAAGTTGCTTGGTTGGGAAAAATGTGCTGTAGACTACCAAGATTATGAGAATGAAGCTCAAGAGTATGCTGATATGATTGCCGATAATCAGATTGCTACTTGGGCAGAATTTGATGATGAGATGCTTTTAAAAGAACTTGAAAACTTAGACATAGATACTGATATGTTGGGTATGGTGTCTTTGCCAACAAAACTGGATGAAGAAGATGATACATATACTACAAAAACAGATATTCCACAGTATGAAATAAAGGGGGAAAAGGTTGGTATTGATGAACTTGTCAACTCCCTGAAAAAGGATATCTTGATAGAAGAAATAAATTCTGCTGATATATCTGAAGAAGAAAAGGATTTCTTGAGGATGGCTTCTAATAGGCATAACGTGTTTAATTATGCAAAAATAGCAGAATATTATGCTAGTGCAAGTCTAGAAATGCAAAAACTTATGGAGAAAAATGCACTGGTTCTTATTGATATTGAAGATGCTATAAAGAATGGGTATACAGAATTATCTGATGCTATTGGGTCTGTTTTGGAGAAAGATAATGGTGAGGGATGATTTTGTATGTTTTATTTTAACCCATGGTCGTGCTGATAATGTAATAACATATAAAACATTAAAAAGGTGTGGCTATACTGGTAATACTATTATTGTTATAGATAATGAGGATGACCAGGCTGAAAAGTATTATGAAGTGTTTGGTAAAGAAAATGTCTATATGTTTGATAAACTAAAAAAATCCAAGGAATTTGATACTGGGGATAGTTTTGATAATAGGAAAGCTATTGTTTATGCTAGGAACGCTTGTTTTGATATTGCTAGGGAACTTGGATATAAGTATTTCTTAGAGCTAGATGATGACTACACTACATTTATGCATAGATGGATAGAAGATGGTAAGTTTAAAAGCAGAGAAACCAAGAACCTAGATGATATTATAAATGCTTTTGTCAATTTTATGGAAAAAACGAATGTAAAGACTATAGCTTTTGCCCAAGGTGGGGACTTTATTGGCGGGGCTGATAATGATAGGTTTAAAGAGGGATTGCTAAGAAAGGCTATGAATAGCTTTTTCTGTAGTGTTGATAGACCTTTTGATTTCGTTGGAAGGGTTAATGAGGATGTGAACACATATACGACAATGGGGCAGAGGGGTGATTTGTTGTTTACGTATACTGGATTTATGCTTAATCAGAAACAAACACAGTCTAATAAGGGGGGAATGACTGACCTATACTTGGATAGTGGTACTTTCTTAAAGAGTTTTTATACTGTAATGTATTCCCCGTCCTGCTGTAAGATTGCTAGTATGGGAGATAAACATAAGAGAATCCACCACAAGGTTGATTGGGGTAATTGTTGTCCTAAAATATTGAACAAGAAATGGAAGAAGGAAAAAAATGCTTGATGAACTGATAAACAAGATAATGTGTGCAGATTGTATGGACATACTGAAACAGCTGCCTGATAAGTGTATTGACCTTGTTCTGACAGACCCACCCTATAAGCAAGAGTTTCACGGAAGGGGTATGTCAAAAGACAGGCCAAACTATATTCGTATAAAGGAATATGGTAGCACAAAGGATTTTGACTATTCTGAGTTTTTTGAGTTGTCTATTTCAAAACTTAAAAACATAAACTTCTTCACGTTTTGTGATAAAGAAACAAAATACGAGTTTGTGACCCTTGCCAAAAAGATGGGGTTTGGGTATCACGAGGTTGCATTTTGTAAAACATCACCAACGCCATTTACAAACAACCAATGGCTTCCAGATGTTGAGTGGGGATTACACATATTCAAGGACTTGGAAGTAATGGGCGACTATACAACAAAGAGAAGTTTTTTTGTTATGCCAAACTTCAAAGAGGCAGGAATAGACCATCCAACACCAAAAAGAGTTGATATTGTTGGAAAGATGTTGCAAAATGTTTCCAAAGAAAACGACCTAGTATTAGATTGCTTTTCAGGTAGTGGCACAACAGCAATAGCTTGCCACAGATTAAAGCGTAGGTTTATCTGCATTGAAAAGGATAAGGGATATTACGAAGCAAGTGTTAAGCGTTTGGAAGATGAACAAAGACAGGGAACTTTATTGTAAGGAGGTAATATGAAAGCTAATAAAGTAAAACCGAATATAGTATTCTTTTATAAGGGTGTTTCATATACGTGGATTACAAATGAAAATGGTAATTGGGCTAAACTGCACTATGCTGATGGAACCGTTGTGGAAACCTGCGATATACCATTAGAGGTATTGGCTGGTTTTGCTGATGTAAAAGTAGAGGGAGAATAAGTAATGGCTAATGATAAAAACCTGAAACATTTTGGAAAAGAAAAACCAGTATTGACCCACGAACAGGCTGTGGAATATGGTATGAGAGGTAAGATTGCTTCTGATAAGGCTAAAGCTGAAAAAAAGAAGATGGCTGAATTGGTTAAACTGGCTCTTGAACAATCCCTAATTGATAAGAATGGGAATAAGATAGAGTATAAGGGTGCTGTGGCTAATAAACTAGTAATGAAAATGCTTGGCGGGGATTTAAAAGCTATTGAGCTTGGTTTGAAACTTATTGGTGAAATGCCATCAGAAAAGACAGAAATAACTGGTGCCAATGGAAGTCCTATTGTTGCACCTGTATTGAATATTATTCCAGTAAAGCCAGAAAATAATGATTGAGCAACCTGAATTTAATTTGGAAATACCAGAAAAAGCACTTTTCTTGATTAGTGAAGAAAAGCGATATAAGGTTATATATGGTGGGCGTGCTAGTGGAAAGAGCTGGGCTATGGCTAGAGCGAGTATTATGCTTGCCATGAAGAAAAAGATGAGAATTTTGTGTGTTCGTCAGTTTCAGAACAGTATTGCCGATTCAATTCATAAATTGCTTGCCGATAGTATATCTGCTATGGGTTTGGAAGGATATTTTGAAATAACCCAAAATGCCATTCGTGGCTATAATGGCTCTGAATATATATTTAAGGGGATTCATAATAACCCACAGGAAATTAAGTCATTGGAAGGTATAGACCTTTGCTTGTGTGAAGAAGCCCAAAATATAACAGATGAAAGCTGGGAAATATTGATACCGACTATTCGTAAAGAGGGTTCAGAAATCTGGATATGTTTTAACCCACAGATGGAAGATGATGCAACATATAGAAGGTTTGTTAAGAGTCCGCCAGATGATTCCATTGTTAAGTGTATGAATTATATGGACAATCCTTGGTTTCCTGAAGTAATGAGAAAGGAAATGGAATATTGTAAGAGGATAGATTATGCTAAATACGAGCATATTTGGCTTGGGCATACAATTATGGAAACAGAAGCCCAGATATTCAAGGGAAAATTTGAATTGTTGGATTTTGAAGCTGATGATTTTACCGAGTTCTATTATGGTGCTGACTGGGGGTTTAGTTCAGATGCTAGTGTTTTAACAAGATGTTTTGTGGAAGATAATTGTTTGTATATAGATTATGAATCTTATGGAGTTGGTGTTGAAATAGATGAATTACCACAGTTATTTGATAAAGTTCCAGAAAGTAGAAAATGGAAAATAAGGGCAGATTGTGCCAGACCTGAAACAATTTCCTATATGGCAAGGCATGGATTTAATTGTGTCCCCGCTGAAAAATGGAAAGGAAGTATTGAAGATGGAATAGAATTTATGAGGTCTTTTGATAAAATATATATTCATCCTAGATGTAAAAAGACTTATGAAGAATTTAAATACTATTCATATAAAAAGGATAGGGTTAGTGGTGATATATTGCCGATAGTGGTAGATGCTTGGAACCATTGTCTTATTGCGGGGACATTGGTTGATACAAAAAATGGGTTAAAACCTATTGAAGAAATAACAACCGAAGATTTTGTCTTAACTAGAAACGGATATAAAAAAGTGAAATGGGTTGGGGAATCTGACTGGGGAAGGGTTGTATATAAAGTAAAAACAAAAAATGGATTGGAAATAATTGGAACGCCAGACCATAAAGTATTGACAAATAGGGGGTTCTGCGATATAATTAGTTTGCGATATGGAGATAAACTATTAACAAAGACCCCTAAATGGTTGAAACAACAGAAATGTTTGGATTGGTATGGCGCAGATATTCTGAATCAAAAAGACGGACAGATAGGGAATATTTTAGAAGAGGGAAAACATTCCTTCACAGATTTGTATGGGAAAAGTATAAGAGCAAGTGCAGGAAAGGCTATGTCATTCACCACATTGATGGGAATCCTCAAAACAACGACATATCCAATTTGGAGGAAATTAGCCCAAAGGAACATTATAAGCATCATCCTTTCTCTGATGAAAGACGGAAAAAAGCAAGAGACAGACTCAAAAGGAATGGATATATGCGAGAATGGCATAAATCAGAAGAAGGTATTAAATGGCATAAAGAGCACGCAAAGAAACAAAATTGGGGAGTGTTCGATTTACCAGAAAAAAAATGCGAATATTGTGAAAAAATATTTAAACCAAAAACACACCACGATAAATTCTGTTCAAATAAATGCAAAAGTGCTTGGAGAAGAAGAGCAAGACTTGATGATGTTGTTAAAAATTGCGAATGGTGTGGAAAAGAATTTAAAAGCAACAAATATTCAAAAACAAGGTTTTGCAGTAGACACTGTGCAAGATGTGGAAGTGTTGGGAATAGCTGATAAGGTTTATGATATAACCGTTGAAGACCAACACGAATTTTTTGCTAATGGTGTCTTGGTTTCAAATTGCATTGATAGCATTAGATACGCATTACAGCCGTATATTAAGAATCGTGGAAAAATGAGGTTGCATCCTGATTGGGAAACAAGCGTAGATGCTATGGGTGATGATTATTGGAACTAACTTGACATTTGAATAAAAATATCTTATAATATTGACGCACGGAAAAACAACCAATGGGGATATAGAAAAACCTATATTCCGTGCAAAATCCCGAAAGGGCTATATCCCCTCCTAATATAAAGGCACGGAAAATGAATAAAGATTTAGAATTAAATGAAACAAAAGAAAGAATGTCTGGTGGATATTCTTTTTGTTTAAATGAATGGGCTTTGGATAAAAAAATAAAAGCGGAACTTCCTCTTTTGATGATTATATCTAGTTTATCTGCGGAAAGTGGTGTTTGTTTTGCAACCAACAAATATTTAGCCAAATTGTTTGATTGCACCGAAATATCAATATCGCAAAAAATAAATAAATTAAAGAAATTCGGATATATAACGATTGAATATGAAAAAAGAGGGTGTGAAATAATAAAAAGACTTATACGATTAAAAAAATTTTTAACCGTCGATTATAAAAAAATTAAATCGTCGGATAAAAAAATTTTTAAAGATAATAATACAAGTAATAATAATATAAATAATAATATACCCCTAAATCCCCTAAAAGGGAATAAAGATATAGCAACCATCATTGAATTGTTTAAAAAAATAATTAAATATCACACCGGATTAGAACCAAATACTACTAAATGGGCTTCTTCAATATATCGTTGGTTGATTAGAAATGAAATACCAGCGAAAAGATGTATAGATGTACTGGTTTTGTATTATAAACATTTGGGTGATGATGAATATATGCCAAAAATACGAGATTTACATGAATTTTATAATAAATTCAATAGACTTCAAGATTATTTTACTGATTATGGAGAATTGTAAATTATTAAAAAAGATTTAATTTTATAAAAAAATGTGAAAAAAATGAAAAAAGTTAAAAATTTTGATTTTTTTTCTTGACTTTTTAACAAAAATATATTATAATATGATTGTTCTTAAAAAAAAGAACATAAGTGATAATCAAAAAAAGGAGAAAAAAAATGAGTTTAACAGTTGGTGAATTAAAAGATATTTTACAAAATGCCTTGGATAATCTGGAAGATTATGAAGATGACTAAAAGGTTTCAATGGTTAGTAATACATACTTTTTGGGTCATGCCAATCACTTCCTTGGAATTTCTGGATATGATGGTGGGTATTTAGATTTGAATAACATTGAAATTGAAGAAGATGATGAAGGGGATGAGGAATAAAATGACAGGAAATTATTTAAGAAACAAGATTCAGGATATCAAAACCAGATTAGCTTGTGGGTATATTGATTATGAGCAAGCTAAAAAAGAAGCAACCCCTTTCATTGATGAGATGAATAGGTTGGGTGCTGAAGTTGCTAAAAAGTTTGGCAAAAAGTTTAGTAAATTTACTTTTGTAAGTCTTATGAGATAAGGAGGAAATATGGCATTCGCATTGTATTGCAAAGATGTAAAGAAAATGATTGATTTAAATAAGTATAATGCCGAAGTATTTAAGTCTGGCAAATATGTTATATTACATTTCAAAGAAGATAATGAAAAGGTTGAAAATAAATGTTTAGACTTGTTGAGGAAGAAAGGATTGAATTGTTGCCCAGAAAGAATACCTACGGATGGGTATTATAAATTATCAAGAAAGAAACCCGTATGGGCAGGGTTTTGTTAAAGGAGGAAAAAATGAGTACAAGATGTCAAGTAAAAGTAATTACAAGTAAAGATATCTTTATGTTATATCATTATAGTGATGGCTATCCAGAAGGGGTTGGGTATTGCTTATTAAAGCTAATGGATAGATTTGAAGATACCAAAGGGTTTTGGTCAGCTGATGACATTGTAAATGATATGATTAAAAAAGGGTATTTTGAAATTACTTTTGGGAATCATAGTGATATTGAATATTTATACGAAATGGACTTTTTGGCTAGGGAAGTTCGTTGTTATATGGTAAATAATTGGGAAGGGACTATGGAGATTGAAGAAAGAATCCCATTAAAGTATAATAAAGATAAAGATGTCAATGTTGATGAAGAAATTTTTAAGGAAGGAGAATAAGATGTATTATGAATATGAAGTGATTGGTATTTCTTTTTTATCATTTTTAGTTGGGGTTTTATTTATTTTGCTTTTAATGAAAGGAGAATAAGATGGCGTTGAATTTTGAACAAAAAAAGGAAAAGATTTTATCAAGGAAGAAATGGGAAGAAGATAGGATAGTGGTTGACCGCTGGTATGAAATAGAAGATATTTATCCAGAAATTAGTACGGAAAGGTTAACTTGTATGGTAGCCGATGACCTTGGATGGAATTATGAAGATGTTATTGAAGTAATGGGATATTTTTCAGAGGACTTTAAAAAATTGGAGGGAAAATAAAATGGCAGAAGTAGTAATTGATGAAGAAACATTTGTTGCAAGAATTTATGATGACGGAGATAAGCGAGTATCTGCCTATGGATGTCAAAAACATATAACGGATGCCTATGTTGGATTTGCCCCTGATTATGATTTATTACATATTAAAGGTAATAAGAATATTTATTGGTTTGGTTGGTATGATGATGAAAGATGGTTCTTAAGAAAAAAGTCGGCAATAGATTTT
>JAGCBE010000070.1 GCA_017652345.1 Methanobrevibacter sp. | reverse complement strand
GGAGTCAATGTGGAAAGATTCCTAAGCATGACTGAAAATAAGGTTTATGGACTTGATTATTCTGAAATAGCTGTAGAGAAATCTACAAAGCTAAATCAAGATGCCATTGATGAAGGTAGATGTGAGGTTATTCAAGGATCTGTCTCTGAACTCCCATTTGAAGACAAAACTTTTGATATCGTGACTGGGTTTGAGACAGTTTACTTCTGGCCAGACTTTGTCAATGACTGCAAGGAAGTCAGAAGGGTATTGAAAGATGATGGAATAATGTTCATCTGCAATGAGGCAATTCCTGATGAAGAGGATGAGCGTCAAAAGGAACTGATTGATCTTTTGGATATGAAAATATTTTCAGAAGACGAATTTGATGAATACTTGCGTGAAGCAGGATTTTCAGATATTATCTGTTTCTCAAAAAGCGGTCCTGATAGTGTAAATAGGGAATTGGTTACTGGATGGCTTTGTGTAATCGCAAGGAAATAGAATATTCTGTTTTTTCAATTGATATTCGATTATTTCCTTTAATTCTTTCTAATTTTTCTTTTTTAATTATTTTTTGTTTTATTACATAATTTCATATATTTATTCTACTTTTTAAGAACAATTAATTTTTTTAAGTAAATTTTAAATATGATTAAATATTAATAAAATATGTTAAAGATTAATTTTGATTATATTTCTTATTAATTATTATTTTTCATTAGATATTTTTAAATCTGGTTCTAAAATAATAACTAATAAAAAATATCACTTGACTTTAATCATAGGGAGTAATGGTGATTAGATGAATTTAGGCCTATCAATTGGTTTGATTTCCTTAATAATTTTTGGAAATATAGAGAACTTAATTTTGGCATCTCAGGGAGTAGTTAAAGCTGCAAATCCTCTTAAATTAGCTATTTTTAGTTTAATTTGTGTAGTTTCCTGGTTAATAATCGGTACTGTTTGTACCCAACAGCTAGAAGCTTATGGAATTTATATTGAGTTTATTGGTGGATTTGCTATTTTCGTTTTAGGTATTCAATCAATGTTAGAAGCAGTTAGAGGTTAGTGATAAAATGTCTTTATTGAGTGATCTTAAACCTTTTATAGAAGAATATAAACCTTTCTTAGGATTATTGATTTTTGGAAACATCGAGAACTTGGTTTTATCTGCTGAAGGTGTTATTGAAGGAGCAAATCCATTTCTTGTTGCAGGAGCAAGTATTTGCATAGTTGTAGTATGGCAAGCGATTGGTGTTTTCGGTACAAAATCCGCTATGAAATATTCCAGACATATTGAGTTTATTGGTGGATTTGCTATTTTCGTTTTAGGTATTCAATCAATGCTTCCGTTGATTAATCATCTTCTTTAAATTTCAAGTTTTTTCCTTATTTAAACTTGAATTATTAGCCCTTTTTGTTGATTATAGATTGAAAATCTTAATCATAGAAAGATTTATATATTATGTTAACTAACATTTATATGTTGTATATTGCGGTGTTAGTCCAGCCTGGTTAAGACTCTAGCCTGCCACGTTAGAGACCCGGGTTCAAATCCCGGACGCCGCACTTTTTTTATCGCAGCTGTGGTATAGTCTGGTTATTACTTGGGCCTTCCAAGCCTACAACCCGGGTTCGAATCCCGGCAGCTGCATCTGTTTTTTATGATCTTTTTTTTAACATTATTTTTTTTAACTATCTCATTATTTTAACGATTTTTTGCATGCTTTTATTGTTAACTGGCTTTAGCATAATCCTTTTTAATCATTTTTTGCTTTTTTTCTATATTTTATTAAATAAGTTTATATGTATTAAAAAATAATATTATATTAATATAACCTTATAATGAATATTTTAAGTTTTTTTAGTCATTTTAAGTTTATATTTCTTTAAAAAAACAAAATGAAAATAAAATCATTGTTGAATTTAAAAATTATATTTATTTGTTAAAATTAAATTGAATTAATAGCAATTATTAGCTATTTTAATTAAAACTAAATTATTAAATGGTTGTGATTTAATGGCAGGAATTGTTGGATATGGGGCAAATGTGCCTTCATATAGAATTAAAGTAGAAGAAATCGCAAAGGTATGGGGAGATAACCCTGATTCAATCTCAAACGGTCTAATCGTTAATGAAAAATCAGTGCCTTCATCTGATGAAGATACTGCAACCATTGCAGTTACCGCTGCAAGACATGCATTAGCTAGAGCACAAATCGATCCTCAAGATATTGGAGCAGTTTATGTTGGTTCAGAATCTCATCCTTATGCAGTAAAACCAACCGCTACAATCGTTGCAGAAGCAATTGGAGCTACTCCTGATATGACTGCAGCAGACTTGGAATTTGCTTGTAAAGCAGGAACTGCAGGAATTCAAGCCACTATGGGTTTAGTAGACTCCGGCATGATCAAATACGGTTTAGCTATTGGTGCTGATACCTCTCAAGGAGCTCCTGGAGATGCTTTGGAATACACTGCATCTGCTGGTGGTGCAGCTTATATCATTGGTAACAAAAACACCATTGCTGACTTTGGAACTACTTACAGCTACACTACTGACACTCCTGATTTTTACAGAAGAGAAGGTCAACCTTATCCAAGTCACGGAGGAAGATTCACTGGTGATCCAGCTTACTTCAAACATGTATTTGGAGCAGCAAAAGGATTGCTTGAGAAAACCGATACAACAGTGGAAGATTATGATTATGCTATTTTCCATCAACCTAATGGTAAATTCTACTTAAGGGCAGCTACAAAATTAGGATTTAAACCAGAGCAATATAAGGATGGTCTCTTAACTCCTAATGTAGGAAACACATACTCTGGTGCTGTTCCTTTAGCACTTTCCAATGTTTTGGATAAAGCAGAACCTGGAGACAAGATTTTCATTGTATCCTACGGTTCAGGTGCAGGTAGTGATGGATTTACCTTAACTGTAAATGACAGAATTGAAGAAGTTAAAAATTTAGCTCCTACAACTGAAGAAATCCTCTCTAAAAAGATTTATGTTGATTATGCAGTTTATGCTAAATTTAAAGGAAAACTTAGAATGGCATAGAAAGAGGATTAAAGTTAGAGGAATTAATTATAATATTTATGATAAAGGTGAAAAAATGAGAGATGTTGCAATTATCGGAGCTTCCCAAACAAAATTCGGTGAATTATGGGACAGTTCATTTAGAGAATTAATTTCACAAGCTGGTCTTGGAGCTATGGAAGATGCTAATCTTAGCGGTGCAGACTTAGAGGCAATGTTTGTTGGAAACATGTCTGCAGGTCTTTTCGTAGGTCAAGAACATATAGCAGCACTTATTTCTGATAGTATGGGTATGAACCCAATTCCATGTACAAGAGTTGAAGCTGCTTGTGCATCAGGAGGACTCGCACTTAGACAAGGTATTATGGCTGT
>JAGCBE010000527.1 GCA_017652345.1 Methanobrevibacter sp. | reverse complement strand
TGATGATATAGTTACACATCGCATAGAAGATTGAATGATGAACGAATATGATATGGATTATTTTAATGATGTAAAAGAGCTTGAAAATTGGGTACAAATCGCTATGGATGATGGTACAGAGTTGATAGTTGTGCCAGCTAAAGAGATATTGGATTGCCCAATTAAGGAGGGTTATTTTATTTACTAACCATTATAACAATGACAGTAGGAGAACTTATTTGGGAGCTTATGAAATGTGAGAGCCCAGGCTCAACAAGAGTTGAGGTTATGTTTAACCTTCACTGAAACAAGAGGGTGCTAATGCCTTGAGACATTAAGGCTATAATAGACCAGAAGGGAAAAGTATGTGTGTTAAATCTATGAGATTATGCTTAATTAGTTTTTATTTATTAATTATATATAATATGGGAAAAACAACTACATCTATCGCTGATAGATTAAACATTTTAGCTGATGCTGAACAGTTCTTTGCTGACTTATCTGATGCTTGAGAGAATGCTTGCCGTTTAGGTAAGTTCAAAGCAATGGCTTTAGGTACAGTTAAAGATTGTCTACAACTTTATCAAGACAAGATGATGGACTGAAAGGAATGGACAGAGGAAGATTTAGAGAAAGCGTTAGACACTATCGTTAATGAAAGCTTAATTGATATGATGGTGGACACTAATAAGATGAGTGAGGATGAGGCAGACTTTTATAGATGAGGATTTGGTTTGTCTATTGGTATAGTTCAAGATGATAAGGAAACATTAGATTGATTGAAGGAACAGATGGATGCGTATGAGAAAATTTTACAGACTAAAGTTGAGAACAAAACATTAAAAGATTTACTTAGTTAATTAGAAAATTATGGCTTGAGTTTTGGCAATGTTCACAATGTTCTGGGTGGCTGTTGCTTGACGTAACGCTCTATTCTATCCTATTGACAGAGAGAAAAAAAGTATGGCTGAGAAGGGGAAATGTCCTATAGCTGACTTTTTCTACAGAGTTATAAGGATTGTATGATGTGTTCTCGTGGCTGAGCGGTCAGCGTGATTGGCCGTATATTGAGTTGTATGCTACGCATTAGCTTGGACATTTAAAAAAACTATATTTTATTTTTATTACGATTTAGATTAATGTCTTACTGGATATTCTCCTTCTTTAGAAGGCTTGCTACAAAGGATAGGGAAGAACTGGAGAGCATCATATTTTGAGTGCTTGTTATTGTAGCGATATATTGGATATGTGAATGAATAAGTTGGCTATATAATTTAATTGTATAAAAGACTTGAAATTGAAATAAAAATTGTTATATTATATTTGTTTTTAGTTCTTAACCAATGGTGATGTGAGAGAAAAAGGTTACTAATAGAGATTTGGCTTTCGCCTTCTATAAGACAACAGGTGGTACAAAAGTTTCTTTCGCTGTGTTCTATAATAAGGTAAGAAAAAACCCACAATGAGATTGGAATAAGTTAGTTAGGCCGAACACATTCATTAAAAAATTAATGGGAACTATTAAGCGTACTTGAAAGTTTCAATATGAAATGGAATGGTATGATAGGTTTGATTGACCCAAGCCAACACCAGAAGTATATAGATGTAGGCTTAGTCGTTGATTAAGTAAAGAAGATGCTATAATGGTTGGTGATGAATGGGAAGAGGCAAGACAGCTTAGGGTATTAAAGGCACAGATAGTAAAGAGACAAGCACGAGAAAAGAAAAGGGAACAGGATGAGCTGAATTGAGTTAATAAACCACAGGCGCCCACCTTTAAAAGGCATAGACCAATAGAGGATGACTATGACCCAGACCTATTCAGAATAGATATAACCTATAAGCCAGCTGAAGCCAAGGTTATTAGGGATGCCTATTACAGAACATTAGATGAACTAGAAGATGAAATTAATAATGAAGATAACAAGGAGATTAAATGAGAGCTTGAGTTTAACTATGAATTTGTTGAAGCACAGTTAGCACTTTTTAATTCTTATAACAAATAGCAATGATTACAAAGCGTGAACAAATTATGAATGGTAGCACAGTGATAGAAGATGTACTTGTCCCTCTACAGACAGAGGAGAAGGAGCTGGCCCCATATCCAGCTATGGAATATGATGTGCTGATGCACACAAATTTAGACAAGTTAATTAGGGATGTAAATAATAGGTTGGAGCAAGGGCGACAAACTGAATGAGGTGTTCAAGTATCAAGCTGACCTATGACAACCTACTATCAATCTATGATTAGATGGAATGTAGATTTGGAAGAAGATAAAGTTATCCACATTCCAGGCTTAGAAGATGAGCCAGATTTATATGATGATGCTAATAAAGATGAACACAACAACGCTACCAGATAAAAGAACGTATGAAACGTTCACAAGCAAAGAAGAACGAGAATACAGAGTGAGAAGTTTAGAAAAGAGATACAGGAAAGTAGAACGCTGAAGCTATGATGGGATTAATTGAAAAGTTTATTTTATAATTTATAAAGCATAGTTTTATATTATTATCTACATACCAATGTGACCAACTATTAAAGAGGCAATTAAG
>JAGCBE010000526.1 GCA_017652345.1 Methanobrevibacter sp. | reverse complement strand
GGGATTAAATTGACAGACAATTGTCACACTTTTCCCCAAATTGTCAGACAATTCACGGTATTTCGATAATAAAAATGACACGCGTGTCAGTTAGTGACGGCTAACTGAGCATAAAATCGACTTGACAAAACACTGAAGCTATGAAACATCAGTATTCATCAGCGTTTCACGATAGCGTTTCACGTGGCACAGCCGGGCACAGATCCGACACACGTAGAAACGAACAGAAATAAACGGAAAAAAGATTAACGGGATTGCGATAATCGGAATTGCGGTAAAAATTGTGGAAAATGTGGATAATTATCAGATCCAATAAAAACAACTGATATTTAATATCAAATATTTAATATTAAATATTACTGTGATAAAATTATAATTACGGAGGTATGCAATATGAGAAAACCAAAAGAAGTGCCTACAACTGAATATTTAAGACAACTATATGAAGCTGGCGATATTGAAGGCCTTAGACTTCAGAACGAAATACTAGCCAAAAGAGCTAACACGCGTCTGTCAGCTCTTGAAAAAGCTGGCCTTGATACTACAGCGGCTTATAAAAGAGCTACTAAATCAATCAAAGATCTTGATATATCAAAAACAGATCGCTTCAGCAGATCCAAGAAGCTCGATCTTGATGATCTGTATGATCAGGTAAAGAGTGAGTCAAACTTCTTACGCTGGCAGACTTCTACACCAGCTGGAGAAATAAAGCGCCGTGAAGCAATATGGGAAAGTTTGACAACACAGTCTGTAGATCCTGAAACTAAAGAGATTATCCAGCCATATCTTGATCTGTCAGATGCTTATAAAAATCTTCCAAAAGATGCAAGTCCTGAAGATGTGGATAAAGCCATAGAAAATTATAAAAAGAATTTCCTTGATTTCCTCGATAGTAACGCGTGGGAGGACATAAAGAAAAGGCTTTACAGCAGTCATATATTAAATGACGCTGGTGAAGCTGTAGCAGCTGGCGCTTCGGTGGAAGATCTTAATGAAGCATACAGATCTTATAAAGAAGGGGAAACTGATAAAGATCTTTTTACAATATGGTCAGAATGGACTTCGGTTGCGCAATCAAAATAAGAAGGTAGCCATCTTATGAGGATGATAAAAGTTGATATTGTTGATCATTTCGATGATAAGGGAGAACCAGTATATAAAACTGTAGAAGAAAAAGTATACAAGATCGAAGAGCTGCCGCTACTTCGGAAAATGCTTGAATGTAAGGACTCAACTAAACGCGGCGTGAATTATCTTAATATTCCGTGTGCCTTCGATATTGAAACTACGAACATATTTCATAAGAATAAAAAAGGCGAAATAATAACAGATCCAGCACCCTTCGCTTTTATGTATCACTGGCAATTCTGTATTGACGATTGTGTATGCTTCGGCCGCACTTGGAATGAGTTCATGATCCTGATCAGAACGCTTCAGGAACGAATGAATCTATCGCTTAAAAACAGACTTGTTATTTTCGTACACAATCTTCCATTCGAATGGGCCTTCATGAACCGCTTTATAAATTATGAAGAAGGCTTTTTTAAAGATGTGCGAAAACCGCTTAAAATACTTACTTCTGAAGGGATCGAGTTCAGGTGTTCATATGCCTTGTCAAATATGAGCTTGTCAAAGTTCTGTAAGAATGAAATAGGCGTAAAGCATTATAAACTGGTTGATACTTATGATTATGGCAAGATAAGAACGCCTATAACGCCGCTATCAGAAACTGAAGAAGCATACTGTTATAACGATGTGCGCGGCTTATCTGAATGTATAAAGTCGCGTCTTCTTACTGATACACTGACTACAATGCCTTTAACTTCTACTGGTTATGTCAGGCGGGATCTTCGATCTTCAGTAACTGGCGATAAAAAATATCGCACGTTATTTAAGAATAATGCGCTGGATGAAGTGTTATATCCTATGTGCCGTGATGCTTTCCGCGGCGGCGATACTCACGCTAATATTGACTATTCAAGGCAGCTTTTAAAGAATATCCATGCAAGGGATGAAGCATCAGCTTATCCAGCTGCTATGATAATGGATCTGTACCCGCAGACAGCTTTTACAAAAATGAATGTATCGACTTATATGAATACAGATACTTCAGAATATGCGCTGCTTATTGAAGTCATATTTAAGGATCTTGTTTATATCGGTAATACTGGAATACCATATATACCGCTGGCCAAGTGCAAGAAGTTTACACCTGATAAGATAGTGGATAACGGCCGTGTTATCTATGCTTCATATGTTCAGATGACAATAACTGATATTGATCTTGAAATTATAAAGCATGAGTATCTGTTTACTGATATTATGATGCGTAATATATATGCTTCAGTATATGCGCCGCTGTCAGATAAGATAAAAAATGTTGTCATGGACTACTTCAGGAAGAAGACGCTTCTAAAAAATGATCCTGACAAAGTATATGAATATAACAAGAGTAAGAACAGTCTAAACAGCTGCTTCGGCTGCATGGTAATGCGAATAGATAAGCAGCTTATTACTTATGATGATGTAGGCCACGAGTATACTGAAGATGATAAGCCGCTGGAAGAGCTTCTCGATAAATTTTATAAGAGCCGTAACAGCTTCTTATCATACCAGCACGGCGTATGGATCACAGCTAATGCCAGATTTAGACTCAGAAAAATGCTGTGGGAAGTTGGAAGTGATGTAGTCTACTGCGATACGGACTCGATTAAATTTCGCGGTGATCACGAAAAGACTTTTGAAGACAGAAATAAGATCCTTATTGAAGAAGCCATAAAACACGGTGCTTATGCTGAAACAAAAGACGGTAAGATCAAATATATGGGCGTATGGGAGGATGAATGTAAGAACTATGATAACGGCGTTTATGATGAATTTAAGACCTTAGGAGCTAAAAAGTATGTATATTCAGCTACTGAAAAAGGCGAAGTTGAAGTTGTATCGACTATTGCTGGAGTAAATAAGTCTAAAGGCAGTGAATACTTTACAGAAAACGGCATAGACTCTTTTGATATTGGCACTGTGCTATTTGATTCAGGCCATCTTACAGCCTTCTACAATGACGATAACATACATGAAATAACTATAGATCACTGTAAGTTTTTGACGGCTTCTAATGTGGCGCTGATCGATAATACCTATAAGATTGGTGTAACTGGTGAGTATTTAGATCTTCTTCAGAATGCACTTGAAAATAGAGAAGATATAGAGTATATTTAATATGTAATATTTAATATCAAATATATTTAGGAGGTAGCCAAATTATGAAACTTATGGAATTTTGGGATCGATGCTTAGTGCCAGTTTTTCTTGAAGATGGCACGCACATCGATTCAGATGTATTACTTGCTAATCAGAATAGAGAAATACACACATTTTCTATTTGTGATGGCCATATTATTGTAGTATTGGAGGATGAAACAGATGATCAAAATACATAATATATCAAAAGAAGCTTTTAAGATCTGTGATTCTATCCTTCCTGAAGGCTGGTATGCTAAAGAATATCTGATCGAAGAAGCTGATACTTACAATATCAGCTTATCGCCTAAAATACAGATAACTAAACCAGCTGAAGAGGATAAGATATACCTAACTTATAATCCTGAAATAAAAACAGCTTGCCTTGATTTTTCTGATTTTTCAACGGTGACGATAATATGATTCTATTAAAAATTATATTTATTACAGTCTTAATATTACTTGCCATTGTGATAATGCCTTTTATTATACTGCTATTATTTATTGCACTTGGCATAATCTTACAGCTGGAGGATGAAAAAAATGATAAAAGTTGAATATGCACCTGAGCGCGAAGCGATAAAAGTTGAAATAAATTTCCATTGCAAGCAGCAGTATTTAGCTGAAGTTACAGCTTTATTTCATGCAATAACAAAAGATCTTACAGATAAAGAGCTTTTCATCATAGCTGTAACTGAGAAAATTAATGAGTTAAAAAAAGAACTTGAAGAGGAGCAAAAAGATGATAAGAACGATACTTGTAACTAAAGTGATCAATAAGATCACTAAAGAAGAAAAAGAGATATACGGCCGCTACGATGCTGTAAAGCTTGAAAAAGACGGCTTTAAGGTACTGGACACATTTAAGCGTAAATATACAATGACTGATACAGATTTCGCACTCAGGGGAAAAGTAGTCAATGAATAAAGGATATTATCAAGGCTATACAGATGGATATAAAGACGGACGGCGTGTCGGATCTGAAGAAGCTCTTAAAGTTATAAGGCAGCTTCTTCAGGATCAGACTACTCACGAAGATCTGTATCGTGAGCTTACAGATTATTTAAAAAGTCAGGGAGTTTATTAAAATGAATTTTACAGATGTATTACTTATTATTCTGATTCTTACAGTTGTATGGAATACTTACACTATAATCATCAATTTAAGATTGATCAGGATCGGAGTTGAGAAAATAAGAGAAAATGGGTACCGCAGATCAAAGATGATACTTAATTCAAAATACGGCAAGATGGTGCATGATGAAGCTGGAAAAGTTTATGCTGATACAGATTCTGTGAAAAGAGGTGAATAATGGATAAAGTATTTGAAGATCTGAATCTTAGCAGATCTTTTCTAAATGAATTATTAACTATAGCTCAAAAGTGTAATGATAATGATACAGATGAATGTATTCTCGATATTACTACAACGCTTGGCACTATGAGCGTAAAAATGGAGTTTTCATATTTATTTAAGTAACTGGCCTTTTGGCTTGGAATATATCACAAATAATAAATTTTAGGAGGTAGCAAATGAGTTTTGCAAAAAGACACAACAAAGGCGGCATTGACTGGGGCGTAAATACTGAAGGTTTTGAGTATATGACGCGCGAAAAACTGTACAAGGAAGCACCTGATAACATCTATACGCTTCGCGGCTTGTACATCAATAAGAAGGGTAAGTTTGGTGATCATCCAGTAGCGATCACTGACAACTGCTTTATTGATTTTCCTGACTATATGACAGATGAAGTAAAGCAGATCCTTACATCTGAAGAAGATGTAAATGATATCCTTGCTGGAAAGGTAGGCTTTACTATTCAGGAATTTACTGATAAGACTTTTGGCCGTACTTGCTATGGCATAAGCTGGGAGGATCTTAATTAAATGAAGTGGTTCGATATAGCTGATCATATAAATGATCTTAAACCTATATCGATCATAATAGGCGGGCGCGGGATAGGCAAAACTTATTCCGCGCTTTCCTATTTGATCGAAAATAGAAAAAGATTTATGTACATCAGAAATACAAAAGTACAGATCGATGAAAGTGCTACAGACTTCGGAAACCCTTTTAAAAGGATCAACAAAGATAAAGGATATGATATACACATTGTACCTGAAAAGGAACACTTTAATATTTTTGACTTTGCCAGTGAAGAAAAATGGAATTTAGGATATGCAGCGCCGTTATCAATATTCAAGAACTACCGCGGCGCGGATCTGTCAGATGTGGACTATGTTTTGTTTGATGAATTTATAGAAGACAGAAAACTTAATTTCGACCAGTTTAAGTGCTTCGTGAATATGCGTGAAACCATAGGCCGTAATAGGGAGCTTCTAGGAGAAGCGCCGCTTTACAATATTTTATTATCAAATGCTCAGTCCTTAAACAGTCCGATACTTGCTGGTTATAATTTAATAGGAACTATTGAAAGTATGCTAAGAGCTGATCAGCATAAGTTTAAAACTAAGGATAAGCTCTTACTTCTTCCTGAGTCAGAAATATCAGAACTTAAAAAGAATACTTCAACTTATGCTGGCCTTGAAGGAACTCGGATCTTTAAAGAGAATATAGAAAACAAGTTCGCTAATGATTCTTTTTATGGGATAGTTAAAAGAAATATCAGGGAATACAAGCCGATATGCAAAGTTGATGATATGTATTTATATATCCATAAATCATCATTCAAGAAATACGTCTGTAATATTCAGGCTACTAATATCCCTGAATTTAATACTAAGGATAACGGGCTTATGTTCTACAGATCCTATGGAAGATTTCTTCCGATGGAATACGCTAAAGGCACTTTGGAATTTTCCGACTATACGACCAAGTGTAAATTTTTAGCTATAATTGAATAATTTAATAACATATGATACATTATAAATGGGAAGTGGTTTAGAATGACTCAAAGCCACGGAATGGAAGTTCCTGAGTCGGTTGGCTACCTC
>JAGCBE010000525.1 GCA_017652345.1 Methanobrevibacter sp. | reverse complement strand
TTGTCAAATATTTGACTGCGCCCGTATCTCCCTTCCTTCTATAATAATTATATCGTAATTTTATACAAAAGTCAAATATTTTCACACGTTACCACTTTAATGTGCTAATGCGTTATCACTTTATCATGCTAAAGCGTTAACGTGCTAACACTTCACCGTGCTAAAGCGTTGCTACTTTAATGTGTTAAAGTGTTAGCATACTAATGCGTTATCACTTCACCGCGTTAAAGTGCGGATATTTATATATACATAAATAATAGTTAGTCATAACTAACTGCGGTCTCTCTCTCTCTCTCCTCTAATATTATACCACACGCGGGTTAAGTAGGGAGGAAGGAAATGTTAAAAGGGTGTAAAATTTGCGCCCGGGCGGGAAGTTTACAATATCTTAACTTGACTTTTAGAAGGTGTAATGCTATAATACTTATAGAAAAAAGAAAGGGGTATTGAATTATGTTTAGAATTGGTCAGAAGGTAAAATTCAAGAAGGCAAATGGTTTAATTGGTTATATTGTTAGAATTGAGATTGATCCGTTGGAAGAAAATGACGTAAGTTATGAAGTTAAATATTATGTCACTTATATAGTAAGACGCTATGCACCTTTTTTGATTAATGGGTATAATGATTTTACTTGTACTGAGAACGACATTGAACCTATTTAAATTAAACGCCTCAAAGGCGTTTTTTTAAGTTTGTATTAATTTGAGCGCCGGCACGGAAGTTTACATTTATTTAACAAAAAAAGAGGGTCTAAGCCCTCAATAACCTTTTCTGGAATGTCCCCAAATAAAGGCGCCAACGACAGTAATCAAAAGACAAATAATTGCGATACCAAACGAAATCCAAATAGGTGACAAAACCCACCACCATGACCATTCAATAACATGGCACAGTTTAAGCACAATAAAAACGATGGTAAGAAGTCCAGTGAAGCCGATGCCGCCCGAGGCAGAAGTGTTGTTGTTATTGCTCATATTTAAGTCCTTTCTGGTTTGTGTTGTTTTCCTTCAACTTTCTGTATATATTATAATCAAGAAGCAACGAAAAGTCAAGTTAAATATTTGTAAAGTTCTGCACCGGCAGTGAAATTAACATTCATTTAACAAAAAGCGGACTATTTTTTGTCCGCTAAATTACGTCTAATTTCGCCGCACTTCAAGATAAAACTCATTACTTGACAACTTTTTTCTATTGAATATTTACCAATCAAGGCATTATGACAACCATTACATACAATAAATTCATCATATCCTACTGAACTATCAATAGTAGTTTTTCTTTTACAAATCTCACACTTCATAATTATTACTCCTTGTTCATCTTACTTTTAATAATTTCATCAAGCCCATTACTGCCAAGATCGAAAATTGACAACAGACAAAGAAGATTCAAAAACGGATGGCAGAACAGGAAAAGAAAATAGGGAAGATTGAAGAAAGCATTATTCATCCCATTTCTACGCGCGGCAAACCCCCATAGTAAAGTAGATGAATAGTATATTCACAAGATGCACACCAAAAATACTAAGCAGAATAGTCATAAGGCATAGCCCCTTTCATTTGATGTATAGATTATATCATAGTTTCGCGGCGAAGTCAAGTTAAGATTTGGTTAACTCCTGGCCCGACGATAGAATTAACAATTATTTAATAAAAAAGAATAAGGCGGTTTTGCCACCTTATTTGTATTTATAAATTTCTGCGTGTCTAAGTCTAAATAGCTCAAGGAAAGTATCATTAAACCAATCTTCATTAGCGTTTAATAGAGTTGTTCGCCAATTTTTCCCGAGAACTTCTGAAATTGGGAGACCCCTGTTCTTATTCTCGTCATAAATGTCGGTATAATCATCAATCCAACCTTCTTTAATTAGGTAATAAATAGCACTCTTATAATCTGCGGCCACACCGACATCACCATGAATAAATTCACGAATAAGAATTACATCGTTCATATTATTTAATCTCCTTTATTTTAGTAGTCTCTACAAACTTATATTCTTCAATCCACGTTACTTGTTTGCCACAAAAAGGGCACCAACCACTGAATTTGATACTTATATGTTCATTTTTGCCCTCAATTAGTTCATGGTCATAAAAATTAAGATCAGCGCCGCACTTTTCACAACAAGTATTCATACAGTAATTACTCCTTTCTTTCATCTGGTTATATTATATACGAATTGCGGCAAAAAGTCAAGTTATATGTATGTTAAGTTAAATGCCGGCCGTGATTATTTACCTTTTCTTAACTTGACTTCCACGTTCTTAGATGGTATAATGTTATT
>JAGCBE010000524.1 GCA_017652345.1 Methanobrevibacter sp. | reverse complement strand
TCCACATTCGATGGTTCAAGACACAGTCGAAAACGTTAAAGCTAACGGAGTTCATGTTGATGATAACTTCAATACATTGTTAGATGCTGTTAATGCTAAAGTTGACGCTGATGGTTCAACTTTAATGCAAGGTAATTTAAACTTGAACACTCATAAAATTACCAATGTGTTAGCTGCTGAAAATGATGGTGATGCTGTTAATAAAGGTCAAATGGATGCAGCAGTTACAGCTGCAACACCTATTGCAACCACTACAAATGCAGGTTTGGTTCAAATTGGTACAAACATAAATCTTGATGCTGGTGTTATTTCTCTACATGATGCTTCTACAGTAAACAAAGGTATTCTTAAATTAGGTAGTACAAACACTATTGCAAATGCAGCAGTAGCATTAGTTAGAAAAACAGTTATCACTAATACTGTTCCAACTACTGGCGAAGATGGTGTAATCTATTTCGTTTATGAATTGTAAAAAGAGATGATATATGTCAATTAAAGTTCCAGTTGTTAATACTTTATTTAACATACCAAACAAAAACGTTTATGCAACAGTTGAAGGTTCAGTTAGACGTATTGGTGCCATCTATGCATCAGTTAATGATGTGATGAAGAAATTATGGCCTGATTCTGCTAATCCAGTAGTTGATCCAACCATTGAAATTTCAACTCCAGGTTCTTACACATTTGTATTAGGACCTGGTTATTACAAATTTACTATGAAAGGTGCTGGTGGTGGTGGTGCTGCTGGTTATACTAATCAATCTTACTCTGCAGCAGCAGGTGGCGGTGGAGCTGCTCAAGGTACATTTGAACTTAAAATAAATTCACAAGAAATATTCACATTTGTTTGTGGTCAAGGTGGTTCTGCATTTAATGTTTGGGGTCAAAATAGAGTAGGTGGAAATGGTGGAAATGGAACTGTTACATCTTTAAAATCTAACGTTCATATTGATAATATTACATTAAACGGTGGAACCGGTGGTTATGCATTTACAGCTAATGGAAACGATCATGTTGGTCCAGCTGCAACTGCAGGTACAGCAGGAAGTCATACAATAAATGTTACATCAAGTGTAACACATAGCTTCACAGGTGGAACAAACGGTACAACCCAAACAAGAAGCTCATATGCAGCTCAATCTGTTGGTTATGGTGGTACAATAAATGGTGGTATAGCTAAAGCTGGTCCAATTCCAGGTCAAGGTAGTACTTGTTCATCTGAAGCAGTTGCTGGTGGTAATGGTTATTTAAAGATTGAACCAGCAGTTCAATACATTTACACATCACCAATTACAACATCAATCACATTACAACCTGGTACATATTACTTTGAAATAGTAGGTGCTGGTGGTGGTGGTTTAGGTGTAACAGGTGCATCTAAATATGCTTATGGTAATGGTGGTTCTGCAGCATCTGGTTTTGGTTATTTCACAGTAGATACAGCTGGTACATATAATATTCAAGTAGGTACAGGTGGTTATGGTCAATCTGGATCTGCTGGTGTTACATCTACTGGTACATGGGTTTCTGGTAATGGTACTGAATCATATATTAGACGTGCAGCAGACAACTTTAATATCGTTACTTGTGGTGGTGGAACAGGTGTTTCATGGCATTATGATGGAGATCAATCTGGTGGTGAATACTTCAATTATTATGGTCAAGGTGGAACATATTCTACAAGTTTAAGTGGAAATTACACTTTAGCTAATGGTGTAGGTGGTTCTGGTACATATTCATCAGGTGATTATGAATTTAACTATCCATACACTTATCCAACTTATTTCTCAGTATATGGAATTGGTGGTTATGGAAGAAGATTATACGGTACAAGTACAACTTCATCTGAAGAACACAATGGTCACGCTGGTTTCAGTGGAATGGTGAAAATTTACAAATATAGTTAATGAGGTAAACAATGTCGAGTTATCCAAGTGCTCCAAAATATGATAAACAAGCAGATTTAAATGAGCAAAACAGAATTAATCAAGCAGCTGCTAATCAGCAATATGCTAATTTAGTTTCTGATTTAGGTGGTTATTCAGTTTCTGTTGATCCTAAAACTGGTAGAACAACCATTAATAAAAACTTAGGCAATAATTCTAAACAAGCTTTATTTTTACAAAATGCTGCTTTAAATGCATACAAAGCAAGTCCAGAAGATCAAAAACAGCAATATTATGACATGCAAATGGCATATGTTCAACCATATTTGGATGAACAAAGAGCAAATGTCATGAAAGATTTGGAAGATAAAGGTATTCCTGTTGGATCTTCTGCATATAACAGTGTAATGGCTAATTTAGATAAAGATCAGAATAATTTAACCAATATGATTGCTGCAGATGCAATTTACAATGGTCAAGATTACAATATGAACATGTTAAATCAAGCTGCTGCATTAGGTAGTCAAGTATATGAACCAGGAATGATTCAAGGTATTCAAGGTGTAGGTTTATCTAACACATCTCAAAACGAATTAGAATATGCTAAAGCATTGTATGCAACGAATGTTGCTAATGCTAATGCAAAGAATCAAGCTATTGGTCAAGGTGTTCAAGCTTTAGGTAGCTATCTTGGAAGCAGAAATTGGAATACAAAAGACAGTTCTTCAAGTGGTGCCAAGAGTAACTAATTATAGGGGAATATTGAAATGAGCAGTAAACCAGATACACCATATTACAATGCGTATGAAGCAAGAAAAGAGCAGGAAAGATTGAATACTACAGCTGCAAATCAACAATATGCAGATGTTAATTCTCCTACTGGTTCATACACAACGTCTTATGATCCAGTTACAGGTCAAACAACTGTTAATAAAACGTTAGGTGTAAACAGTCAATTAGCATTGAATAGACAATTAGCTTCTTTAGGAAGTTATGATCCTTATGATACAACACAAGCTAATGAATATTTTCAATCAAGAATGGCATATTTGCAGCCTCAAATGCAAAGACAAACTAACAGAGCTAATGCAAATTTGATTCAAAAAGGTGTTAGTTTTGGTTCAAATGCATATAATAATGCAATGACTGATTTGCAAAATGAACAAAATCAACAAATTGCTGGTTTATCTAATGAAGCAATTGGAAGAGGTCAAGATTATTATAATAGTATGATTAATCAAGCTTCTGCATTAAGTAATCAAATAATTGATCCTCAGATGGTTGAAGGTGCTGGTGGTGCTGGATTAAATGATACATATTCAACTCAATATCAAAACGATATTGATAGATATAGAACAGCAGTTGCTAAACGTAATGCTGCATTCTCAACTGTTGGTGGTATTGGTGGTGCAGTAATCGGTGGTATCTTTGGTGGTGGTGCAGGTGCTGCTGCAGGTTACGGAGCAGGTTCAACTTTAGGTAGTATTGCTGCTGGATAATAAGATTTAATATGGAGAAATGTAAAAATGGCAACTTATACTGAAAATCAAGAAGCTTTAAACGAAATGCGCGCTCAAAATATAGCGCAAGCTTTGAATAAACAAGGCAATACAACAAGTAGCACACATAAAGATTATCAAGGTTACTTGAATTCTTTGCGTTATACTAATCCTCAGATTGCTATTTCAGTTCCAAAAAGAACAACTCAAACAAAAACTGTTTCTTATGATCCAGTTAAATTTGCAGCTTTAAAACAAGCTTTGATGAAGCCAAAAGCACCAAAATCTGGTATGGAAATCTTTGCAGAAAACCTTGCAAATATCCCTGAAGCTCAAGGATTTAAGGGAGGTTTTGGTGAAGATATTTACAATCCATATGGTGTAATCTTAGGTGGTTTGATGAAAGGTTTTGGTCAAGGTTATTCACAACGTAAAGCTGCTGAACGTGAAGCTGCAGATCGTAAAGATGAATTAGCTTTGAGATTAGCTCAATTAGACTATGAAAATAGCAAAAGAGAAAATCTATTTAAATCTGAAGATGAAATTAAGACACTTAATCAAGGCAGTGGTGGTCAAGGTTATACTTACTTAGTAACTGATGAAAATGGCAATGTTATTGATACTGTTTCAAGCAATTCTAACACTGCATCTGATGGTATGACATTGAGTGATGGTACTAAGATTGGTTTAGGATTAGGTGGTGGTGCATCTTCTGCTAAAGAAGCTCAAGCACAATTTCAAACAATGGAAGGTTTGCATAATGCAGCTTTGAATACCTCAGATCCTTCATTCCAAAATGCTAATGAATTTGCTGGTCAATTCCAAACCAGTTCATTTAATCCAGAAGATAAAGAACAAGGTTGGTGGAGTAGAATGGGTGCAAAAGCAATGCAAGGTGTTGATTATGGTGTTGCTAAATCAAGAAATCCTAGTGCTGAAGCAATGGAAGCTGAAAACAAACTAAAGAATGTTTATCAATGGAATTTGGATGCATTTAAAGCAAATGAACCTGATTTAGCTGAAAAATTAGATATGGATCATGCTAGAACAACTGCATTTGAACATGTTAATGCTGAAGCTTTGCCAATGATTGCTAAATATGGTTCATTATTTAAACCTATGAGTGATACTGATATTCAAGCAGTATTGAAAGGTGCAGGTTTAATTCCAACAGATACAGCTCAAACTAGAGAATATAAGTTAGTTCAAGCAATCTTAAGAGGCACTGGTATATCTGCAGGTGGTGTTAAAACATTTGATGATTTGAAAAATGTTGCAGCAAATATGGGTATCATTCCAATGGAACAAGGTACTCAATCATTAATTCAACAACCAACAATGCAAAGTCAACCAGCAATGTCTTCTGCTCAACCATCTCAAAGTTCTAATTTGTACAGACCAAGCACCACATATAGCAGTGATAAACCAAACTATAGTGGAACAAAAACTGATGGTGGATATGCTTGGTAATTTAAATAAAAAGGATGATTTACAATGGCAGTAAATTTAACTAATGCAGAAATAAGACAATTTGAATTAGCTGGAATTACACGTGAAATGATCGGCAGAACTATTGAAAGAGATAGAGCTGCTGGTCTTCCAGACAATGAAATTGAATTAAGAGCAGCTGCTAAAGCTGAAAACCTAGAAAAAGCTAATCCATCTTTAGAATATGGAAGAGGTGTTTCACGTTGGATTTCTAATTTACCTTTTGGTGATAGTATTAATCGTGGTATTCAAGGTCTTAATGCAGCTTATGATGCTTCTTTGGATTATCTTTCAGGTAATAATAAACCAACTGTTAGACAATATTTGGAAGCACCTGAAGGAACAACTCCTCCAGATAGATCTTGGAGAGAAATGTTTAATGAAAATTATGATAAGAACATCAAAAAACTTGAAAGAACATATCAAGAACAAAACTATGATGTACCTAAATGGTATCGTTATCCAATGGATGCTGCTGGTACAATTGGTTCTTATGGTTTAATGCCAGCTAAATCTATTCCAACTGAAATGGCAATTTATGGTGCTGATGCATTTCAGCAAGGATATGACAAAGATTTTAAAGACAGAGCACATAGTGGTGTATTAGGTGCTAGTTTTGTTGGTGCATTAGGTACTGCAGGTGCTTTTGGCAATAAAGTCAGAATTGCAAGAGAAGCTGCTAAAGAAAAGAAAGCTATTAACACTATCAAGAACGATTTATCTGAAACATTAGGTAAAGTGCTTGAAAAACCTAGAACACAATTTGTTCAAGAAGGTGATAATTTAGCATTAAAGATGAATTTTGATCATCAAAACAATATTTTAGGTCAAATGATTAATAATGGTCCAAAAGATGCTAATACAGGTAAAAGATTTTTATCTTATTCTGATCAAGAAACTTTGGTTAGAAAGATGCCTAAGATTGTTAAAGCTAATAAAGAAACTGGTAAAATCTTCAAACAAGCAGCTGAAGAAAATATGAGCAAGAAATATTTAGATTTAGTTACTGAAAATCTTGATAATGAAGCTGATATGTTGATACACGGTAAAGGTATACCTGAAGCTGATAGACTTGCTGGTGAACAAATGAAAGTTATTTCTGATCAATTGAAAAAGAGAAAAAATCTTGATAATATTGATGATTTGTTTACCAAGAGTGTAACTGATGCAGAAGAAGGTTTAACAAGTATCAATACAGATAAAGTCATTGATTATTTGGATGATTTTGTTACAAAATTGAATAATTCTAAAGAAATACCAGAAGCTGTTAAAGAAAGAATAATTAACAATATGTTTAACACTGGTATGGAAAGAAGATTAGCTAAGAGAATCCATTATATTGATGAAGCTGATATGGCTAAAAAAGTTGGTGGTAGTAAAGCTTTAGATATACTAACAGGATTTGGTAAAGATGCTTTGGCAGGTATAGGTGGAGGTGCTTTAGACGTAGCTTTAGGTGGTACCGGTGCAATTGGTGGTATTCTTGGTGCATTAGGACGTGAAGGCATAGGTCTTACAAGAGGCATTTCGAGAGCAAATACTAAAAGAAGAATACAACAAAGATCTGTGCAACAAGGTTTAGATTTGATTAAAAAGAAAGATCAACTTAATAAACTTACTAAAGAAACATTAAAGACAGGTGATAGTCGAAAGTTAGAAAATGTATTACGTACGACACAACCTAAAATCTTTAGTCCATCAATACGAGATGCATTAGAAAGACCTTTACCAACGGTTCCAAAGATAGGTATAGGTTTAATGAATCATGGATATTAAAATTAAACCCCTCAAAAGAGGGGTTTATTAATCTAAAATTTCCCAAACAATAAACATAACAATAAACCAAATTAATACAGCCATTATTTTTCTCCATTAACTAATTGGTGAACGTCTTTATTGATACTCATCACTCTAAACATTTTATCAGCTAATTCATATAATCCTTTAGCTTTTTCACCTGTAATTGTTATATCATTTGAATAAATTACATAAGAATCTTCTCTCATTCCAAAATATCTAACTAACATTGTTCCTTTAATAGAGTATTTGTCACAACTCATATTAAAATCAACAATATGTTTAATATTTTCATATTGTTCAACAATTGTTTTTTCTAATTTGATAACTGTACGAGCAATCTTTTGTTCCATTGTTGTTTTCATATTAGAATAGATATCAGAATCTAACTGATCTTGTAAGTGGGAAACTTTAGCTTCCAACTTTTCAATACCCAAAAGTTTTCTTAAATAGTTTTTCAACATATTACCACCTCTTATTATTCAAGTATTGTTCAAATTCTGGATTATCACCTTTTACAGTAAATTTCTGATTATCTAAATATTTTTCAAATTCTTTCATTTTTATCACCTTCATTTAAAAAGGGCCTGAAAATCTACTCAGAAGGTGATGCATGGTAGATTTTCAGAACCCAAACTGTTTTCGTGTGTAGCAATCCGGCATCACTCAGATCACTTAAGTAACGTTTGAAATTATTAACGTTAAAATTAATAAAGTCAACCGTTTTATTTTTTAGTCTTTTCGACAGCTTGTTTAAAATGCAGTTGCATGCCGATAAAAAGGAATTTATCGAAGTTTAAAAACTTAGTTGCCACTGTTGCTTTTTTAGATGAATGATATTTAAAACTATCATCTGGATAATAAAGCACTAATCTTCCATACATTTCTTTTAATTCAAAATCTAATGGATTTTTATCTGGGCAATCATCGTAACACCATTGACAGAAGTGAGCAAACTCTTGAGGTGTAAGCTTCAAATATGAAGTATATTGTTTGCCATTATTCAAAGTGATTGTTGAGTGAACTTTAAAAGTTTTAGAGTTTTCTAAGAATACTTTAACCTGAGCTGTTTCATTCTTAGTGTTGTAAATCATAGTTGTTATCATTAAATTATCCTTTGTTAATCTTTTTCTGCACTAGTATTTATTGATATTTTGTAATTTTTTTTAAAAAGTTAGTAAATACTTATGAAAACAAAGGAAGATTCAATGAAAATACTGAATTTTGAAGTTTCTTTCACTGATAAAGTAACATCTTCGATCTTTTCTGTAGAAAGATTCCAAAAATCTTTAAATTGTAAAAGAATTAAGCAAAAAGTCTTTTATGATAAAGATTTAAACTTATATGACACTGGAATGTACAGTGTAATGAGAACATTGGAACCTAATACTGATATATCGAACAAGAGAGTAATGATTAAGTTGTTATTTTCACTTAATTATGTTCCTTCAATAATATATTGGTTAAACAAAGTTATTAAAGAAGGATGGGATCAAGATCTTGTTTTTAAAGATGGTGCTTGTAGATTTCATTGGTATATGGAGAAAACAGATTACAAAGATACATTTGGTAATCCTGTTTATTACTTAGATGCTAAAATGAATTCTACAAGAAGTCAGTTATATTTGAATGAAAAAACAATAACACAATTAGTGTTAAAAATGCACGTTGCATATAGTGATCATATGCAAAGTTTTTTATTACGGAGTTAAAAATGGATAGGAAAATTAAGAAAGAATTAAAATTACTAATTAAATACAGTAAAAAGATAATTAAAATTGCAGATAAACGCATTAAAAAATTAGAAAAATTAAATACAAGTGAAATTTCTAAAGAACAACAAAAAAGAATTGCAAAATCAATTCAAGCAATAAAAGCAGACAAAGGAAAATAATATGAAATTAGATAAAAACACATTGTATCTTGTTAAAACAGTTACTGATACTATGGGTCCTAATGGAAAATTAACAATACTTGATTACAAAGCTGAAGCTTTAACAACAAAAGATGGTTACAACACAGCATATAATATTCCAAATCCAACACCTATTTTTAAACTGTTAAGGCAAGCTTCTAAACAGCAAGCTCAAACAGAAGGTGATGGTACAACTGGTGTCATCAGTTTAGCTACTGAAATGGTAAAACGTTGTCATTTTAAAGATTTGAAAGAATTAGAGTCTGTTTGTAATGACGTTAAAGATATGTTAGATGTAGATAAAGAAGAATTAGATCAATTTAATTGCTACTCTAATTCAAATTATTTAAGTGATGATCCATTAAAAGTTAGAAAAACAAACTTATTTAATGTATCAATGATTGTTACTAATGGTGATGAAAGAGTTGCAAAACCAATTTCAGAAGCAATCTTTCATAATGGACCAACAGGACATTATATTGTTGAAGAAACACAAGAACCTGATATTACATATGAACAAATAACTGGTTTTTATCTTCCAATTGGTTATGGTGATCCATTCTTTATTAATCAAACTAATGGTTCAGTTGTATTTGATCATCCTGAATTTGTTATTAAAGATCAGATTACAATGAGTGAATTAGCTGTTCCAGCTTCAAAAGCAGCTCAAGAACATAAACCTTTAGTTATTATTGGAAGTATTAGTGAAGATACATTAAATGTTATTAAAACTAATCAATTAAAAGGTGTTGGAAATTACTTGTGGATTAATACAGCATTTATTCCAGCACAACATAAAGCAGATATTTTTGTAGATTTAGAGAAATTAGCTTCAACTATTACTAAAGTTGAAACAAGATCTAACAATACAATCTTTCAATTTAAAGAAGATAAAGCATTAAAATCACATATTAAAATGTTAAAATCCGATGCTAAATTGAATAGAGAACGTATTGCTAGATTTGAATCTAAAATATGCAAAATCAAAGTTGGTGCAAATTCAGCAGCTGAATTAAAACAAATCAAAGATTCTGTTGAAGATTGTATTTTAAGTACAATTTCAGCTTACAAGAATGGAGTAGTAACTGGAGCAGGGTATGCATTAAAAAAGGCATTTAGAGAAGCCAGTAAAAACTATTCTTTCTTTAAAAAGTTGAAATACAGAAAAATCTTTGAAACAAATTACAATAAAATTGGAGTTAAGTATATTGATCCAGTTAAAGTAATTGATTCAGCAGGTGTGATTAAGAGTCAAGTTACAATTGCTTTTGATGTAGCAAAAACTATCTTGAGTTCTGAACACATTGTAACCCCTAAGGAAGGAAAGTAAAATGGCTGATTTTGCACCATTTTATGTAGAAGATGCAGATGGCAATGAAGTATTGATATCTTCTCAGCATGAATTAGATAATTATGCTAAAGATAATGGTAAATTCATTGCCACTGAATCTTTAGAAGAGCTTCAAAAACAAGAGAAGCGTATTAAAGATCGTCAAGATAAAGAAGAACTTGAAAATGCCAAGAAAGTTGTAAGAGGTATTTTAAATAGATCTCATCATCGTTTAGATTCTAGAAATAGAGATCGTAGTTGCAGATCTAATTATAATTTAAAAGAAATCAAACGACTTAAAGGTAAAAAAGTATCTGAACTTGATGAAGTAGATGGAAGAAGATACTAATGAATGATTTAGAAATACTTAATGTTTTCAGTGATTTATGTATTGAATCAGAACCTAAGAAGGTTAAACATAAAGTTAAATTGAAATGCATTAAAAAGGGTTGCAAATTTAGTGAAATTGTTAAAGCTAAGATAAGAAGAACTCATCAAACTGAAAGATATCGTAGAGAGCAATCTAAACGTTTAAGAGCTTATTTTAGATCCGAAAGAGCAATTGAACATAAAAAACGTTTAAGCAACTCTTGGAAAGAGATTAATAAAGAAAAATGGTGTGAAGAAAACACTGAAAGAAGCATATATTTTAGAACAAGAACAAAAAACCAGGAGAAATAAAGATGGCAGAGTTCGAATATTCTCAAAACATTGATGTAGCTAATCGTGCTAGTGAAACTGCTAAATTACCAGCAAGATTAAACTTCACAATTGAATACGATTACGGTGATAGTAATAAATTACAAAAGCATGTTTATCAGGTACGTCCATTTATGTATGTTAATACTGGTGAACAAACTAAAGTTCCATTAAACAAATACAACTTCAAGCAATATTCTGCACAATTAACAAATTTCAGTAAAGTCTTTACATTGAAAGACTTTGATAGATATTGGGAAATTGAAGAATTGCCTGAATCTTTTAAAGAAAAACTTGAAAATCATATGGATGAAATAAAACAAATGTATCGTGTTCCAAATGATTTAACATTTCAAGAAGAAGAATTGTTATATGTTATTAGCATGGATATTTCTTGGAATAAAGTTTTGCAATTATTTGGTAGAGAAATGCCAGTTGAAAAGAACAGCAATGATGAAATTGAAGAATTGAAAAAGCAAAATGTTGAATTATTAGCAATGTGCAAAGAATTGATTGCTGAATTAAACAAGAAAAAGGATCAATAATGCTTAAACCATTAAAAGATTTAGTTATTATTAAAGAAATTAAAGAAGAAAATGAAATTTCAGTATCTGAATTATCAAAAGGCACTGTTGTTAGTGTTGGTCCTGAAGTAAAAGGTATTGAACCAAAAGATATTGTTTATTTCTACAAGAAAAACAATCGTATAATTGACTTAGAATTATCATATATCTTTGAAGAAGATGCATTGTTTGTTGAAGGAAATGATTAAACATTTAACTGAATTTTCAAAAACATATGCTGATTGCTGGAAAATACTTAAAGAAAGTATGTTTCCTCAACCTACTGAAACTGACGAATTAATAATAGACACTAAAGACAATATGGTCAGATATATTTGTTCATTAGTTTACAAGAACTATGATTATCTTATATTTGATCATACCTGTCTTGATAAGAGTGTATTCACAAGATCATTTATTACTGAAATATTAGATTATTGTTTCACTAAAAAAGATGTAATTAGAGCATTTGTTAAATCTGACAATGTTAAATCTTTAAAATTTATGAGACAGATTGGTTTTAGTAATGATGGTTGTTACAGAAAATATTTTAAAGATGGTACTGATTTCGTTATTTTCAGTTTATTCAAAGATGAATGGGAGAATAATAGATTAAATGTCAGACATAACACCATTCATAGCTAAACTTATTAAAGATGGAATTATTACTCAAGAACAATTAGATTCAAAGTTTGAGAGATTTAATTCTATCAATAAAGCATTTGAATCAGATAATACTGTTAGAAACATATTATTATATGGTGGTGCTCGTTCAAGTAAGACTTTTAGAGCAACTAATAAGGTAATTGTTCGAGCATTATTATATCCAGGAAGTAGACATTTAATAGCTCGTGATACATTCTCAGCTGTAAGATCTTCTATGTTAGAAGATACATTTCCTAAATTATTACGTTTAAAATATCCATCATTATATCCATTATTTGCTAAAACTAATAAAAAAGATGCTGAAAACAAGATTGGAATGAACTGGGGAACCAGTACATTTACATTTCCAAATGGTTCAATGATAGTTTTTAAAGGTATTGGAAACGCAAAAGATGTTGAAAAGTTATTAGGTACTGAATATATGACAATCTTAATTGATGAATGTAATATGTGTAATTATGTATCAGTTCAGAAATTAAGAACTCGTTTAGCTCAAAAATGTTATCATCATAAAACTGGAAAAGAAGGAAAGTTATTAGAAATAGACATTTGCAATCCACCTTCTAAATCAAGTTGGATTTACAAAGAATACTTTCAACTAATCAATCCATTAGATACTACTGTTAAATTGTATGAAAATGAATATTTCCATTGTCAATTGAATCCAATCGATAATATTGAGAATATTCCTGAAGATTTCATTATTAGATTAACTAGATTACCTAAATCTCAACAACAACGATTCTTACATGGAGAATTTAGTGATATTGTTGATGGTGGTATATTTTCTAATGAAATTACAATGAAACTTCATCAAATTGGAAAGTTTAAAAGAAATCCTTCTTATGAAACATTTGCTGTATTTGATATTGGTCATAGTGATGCTACATCTTTAATCATCTTTCAATATATCAATAATAAATGGTATATTTTAGATTATTTAGAACAAACTCAAAAAACTTGGCCATTTTATTCTGATTGGATTAAAAACAAACATCCATATGTTAAAAGAATAATATTCCCTCATGATGGTGAAGTAACTGAATGGGGTGGTGGTACTACTAGACGTGCTAGAGCAGAAGAAGATGGATTTGAAGTATTAATTGCTCCAAAAATGCGTCAAATGAACCAGATTGATTTAGCTAGAGATAATCTTCAAAATTGCAGATTTAATGAAGAAACAACAGGAAGATTATGGGAATGTGTTTCAAATGCTACTTGGAAACATGATAAAGAAAACTATCAATTTGATAAAGCTCAAATGGAACACGATGAATTTTCTCACGGTACATCAGCTTTCATTTACATGATTACAGGTATTAAGAAATGGATTGATCCAAAAGAATACTTAACTGATGAAGAATTAAAGAAGAGATACGAACAAGAAGCTAATAAATTAATTGAAAAAGCAATTGATAAAGACTTAGAAATGGTTTTGTCTCCTGGATTTGATTTGTCAAGAGTGGTTAATGAGTAGGATAAATACTAATGCTAAGGAAAACAGATGAACGTTAAATCAAGAATTAAGTATCGTAGAACGGAACACTGGAAAAATCGTGTAAAACAAGTACATGAACGTGATAAAGTTTGTCGTTTATGTGGTTGTAATCATGATTTGCAAGTGCATCACTATGATAAATCAGAACCTTATGATGCAGATAACATTAATAATTTAGTATTATTATGTAAAGAATGTCATTTTTTCTTACATCATAAAATTCCAAATGAAGTTAGAGAATCTATTGATAAAAAGATTAAAGGTGAAGCTTCTGTTAAAGTAGAACCAGAAATCGTTGAAGAAAAACCTAAAAAACTTACTAAAAAAGATGCTAAAGCTTATGTAAAATCTCTTCATATTGAAAGATTTATTAAGAATCCAGCTGCATTAGCAGGTGAAGTTGATGCTGTTTTATTACAAGTTATTAGAAAAGTTTATTCAAATTTAGACAACTTTGACAATGATCAAATAATAAAAGTGATGGACACATTACAAAAAACAAGTCATGCAATGAAGAAGATTGACATTGAAAAGCAGCAAATTGAATTAGACATGAAGAAACTAGAAGCATATCAATTATATCAAAAGAATAGAACTTTAGATGAAAATCATAATACATATGCTACACCTCCTATCTACATTGCAGCGGAAGATAGCAAAGTCTGAGTAAATACATATGGAGAAATAGATGGCATATATTCCAAATAATGAATTTTTATGTGAATTAAGATTAAGTCAGATTAATCCTACAGAAACACTTTGTATGTATTTTAGTTTAATGATTCAAACTGAAATCTTTAAATTTAGATTTAATTATGCACATAAAGAAGATTTACAACAAGATTTACTATTATATCTTTTAACAATCTACAAGAAATTTAATTTAGATAATCCATCACCTTACAATTACTTTCAGAAGTGTATTCATCGAAAAATGATTCAAATTACAGTAAGTGATATGAAACATGAAATCGATGAAAGAATGTTAAGATATTCAATTGAAGCTCAAAATGATGATTGGATGAGTGATGATCAGATAAAATACTACAATGGAGTGTTTATGAATAAGCTTCGTGGTAGAAGTGGTGAACGTAATCCTATGTATGGTAGGAAACACTCAGAGGAAACCAGAAAAAAGATTTCAGAAAGCATGAAACGCAGAAATCAAAGTTAATTCCAAGTTCATGTTTTTGTAACTTATTGTTAAGAGGTAGATTGCCATCTATTTTCCTATAGCATTAAATTCTTCCTTTGTATATGCTTTTATCTACCTCTTAAAAGTTTTACAAAGGATTTTTTGTTATGGAAAATGAACTGAACAAAAATGTTTTGAACATAAGGAAGATAACATGAATGTCAATGAATTAATGGATAAGGTAGCTGAAATTAAAGCTACTGAAAAAGAAAAAAATGAACAAGTTGAAGAAAAAACAGATAATACAGCTGTTGATCCTTCAGTTGAATCAAAAACAGATGAAAAAGCCACTGAGGAAACCAAAACAACGGAATCCGAAGAAAAGACTGATTCATCAACAGATGAAAAAGCTGTTACTGATCCAAAAACTGATGAACACAATGATGATGAAGAATTATCAGAAGAACAACTAAAAGAATTTGCTAACACTAATCATATACCTAAATCCATCGGACTAGACGTAGTTAAAGAATGGAAGAAGTTACCCGAACAAGTTAAGACTTCACTAAATAAATTAGCAACAGATGCTGATAGATTCGCAGAAAAGTACAAAGAACAAATTTCAAGAGAAAACAAACGTAATGAGACTTTGGGTGAAAGCAGAGCTTATATTAAAAATACGGCTAAAAGTGCTAATATATCTGAAGATCAAGTTATAGCAAATGTAGTATCTTGGGTGCAAGCTGTTGAAGATAATCCGGATCAAGTTTTAAATCAAACAATTGGCACTCAATTACAAGTAAGAGATCCTATTACTTTAATTAATACTATTATGCAACGTTATGGTTTAACTCAAGAACAAGTAACTCAACCTAGAAGTTTTGAGGAAAGATCAAAAGTAGACTATCAAATCAGAGAAAGTGCTGCTAGAAAACAACAGGCTCGTTTAGATGCTTATCGTGAATTATCTAATGAAGATAAAGATTTAGCTGAAAAACAAGAAGCAGTTGAACAATTCTTTGAAGCACATCCTGAAGCAGTAGCTTTGCAAAATGATCCAGAATTAGTAAGATTAGTTCAATTAGAGTCAATGGAAGGTGATAAAACCTACGTTGAAGCTTTAGAAAACGCTTACAAATTCTATCAGAATTACAAAAATGCTAAGTCTGCTCCTAAAGATGAACCTAAAGTTAATATTGAAAAGAAAATACAGGCTACATCTTTAAAATCGACTCCTTCTTCTAATACTTCTGAAACTACAACTAATAACTTTAAGTATGATCCAAACAGCATGGGTAAATCTTTAAGAGATTTAAGAAAAGCTGTTCAAGATCTAAGAAATAACGATTAACAATAAGGCAACGATCGAAAAAAGAGTTATCAATTAATCCTTTCAAAGTTATAATGATGATTAGAACCAACCAAAAGGATTAATTATGGGATACAGAAAAGCTTGGAAAGAAGCTCGTGAATATTTTGGAATTATGGGTGATACTTCAAAAGTAATGCATCATAAGGACAAAACATTAAGACATACAGATCTAAAAAGATATCTTGAATGGAGACCTGAAGATCTGGTTGTTATGGATAGAGGCGAACATACAAGAGGTCACTGCAAAGGCATATCAATTGTAAGAAGCCAAGAATCGATAGAAAAGCAACGAGCAACGATTACAGGTAGAAAGAAACCCGAACATTCTTTAAGGATGCAAGGAGCTGGCAATCCAATGTATGGTGTTAAAAGACCAGAAGTTAGTAAAAGAAATACTGAACTAAAGAAAGGAAAGCCAAATCCAGGAGTAGCAGAAAGATGGAGAAAGTATCGGGAAGCAAAAGGATTGATTGATAACTCTAATAAGTAGATCTGAGCCATGCCAAACAATAGGAGATTATTATGGCAGGGAATCAAAGCTTTAATGACGATTACTCGGTATATGTAGATGCATATTTACCAGGTTTCGCAGACAACTACACAAAACATTCCAAATTGTGGGATTTCATGAAAAACAAACAAGGCGTTCGTAAAGATCGTGGTGGTGTTACCTTAACAGAAGGTATCGAATATGCTATGAACGGTCAATTCATCCGTTACACATTGGCAGATTCTTGGGGCACATTGCCTTCAAATCCATTCTTGACACGTGCTCAATACTTACGTCGTCAAGCAGCTTCAACTATCGTTGCAACACGTACTGAAGAATTGGAAAAAACAGATGCAGTTACTCGTGAAGATTTGATTGCACGTAAAGTTATCAATGCTGGTAAAACATTAGCAAATGGTTTGGCTGGTGACTTGTATTCAGACGGTTCTCAATCTAACCAAATCGACGGTTTGCAAAAAATCGTAGCTGATACTCCAACAAACTCAGTTGGTGGTATTGATCCTCAAACAACTGGTAACGAATTCTGGGCAAACTACACAGCAGAAATCGATTTAACTTCTGATAAAATGTATGATGCTATCCAAGATATGTTCGTTGGAACAACTCGTGGCACAGACAAAATCGACTATATCGTAGCTGACAATGGTATGTTCAATGCATTCGATAAAGAATTGACAGCACAACAAAGATTCGTCGATGCAGGCAAATTCAATGCTGGTTCATTAGAATTATCATTCAAAGGTATTCCAGTAGTATTCGATGAAGCTATGAACAACCAAATGGGTGGTTCAATTCCAGAAGATCACTGCTATGGTATTAACACAGACTACATTGCAGTTCGTCCACACGTAGATTGCGATATGATCAAACGTGAAAGAGTAAATTCATTTAACTCTGACGTTGCATCTATGGCTATCTTGTGGGCAGGTGCTTGCACATGTTCAGGTCGTGCATTCCAAGGCGTTATCGTAAATGACGAAGAATAAGTTGTGATTTCTTTGCATTTTAGCACAACTGAAGTCCCCTAATAGAAATATTAGGGGATTTTTAATTTAAATGCTGTTTAAACACGTTTTAATTAATTAAACGTATAAGTATAGCATTAATGTTAAAAATATTGTAAATTTTTAAAAAATAAACGTAAATACCTATGTACGAAAGTACGTTGTTACCATATGTTTAATCCTTGTCTTGTCTAGCCTCTCAATATCTTTTGTGTTGAGAGGTATTTTATTTGATAAATACTTGTGGATATAATCATTTGTATTGTATCTATTTTATCAACCTAGTAAATGACACACATAGCTCTATCCTCAGGTAGTAATATCTGAGGATATTTTTATTGTTGTCTTTTTTCTTAAATTATTTGATAAATACCTTTGAGAGAAAGATTGTTGACTTTTCGCATGGATGGGCATCAACAATCACTCTCGGTTTAAACAACTACTTCAAACTGCATATGACAAACATATGTATGTTTAAAACTATTGTTTAAAGGATATTTGCTAATTAAGAATAGTTACATAACAATCAACAATAAAACAGTTACAATTAAACATTCATTAAGAAAGATTCATAGTTAAAGTTTCAATAGAAAGATTCACATAAGAAAGTTTCAGATAATATATTTTTGTAATTAACATCATTAAGCATAATAATAGAATTAGATTTAAATAAGTTAAGAGAAGTAGTAGTCAATTATCTTATTATTATCAAGAGTTTGGATTTAAAGCAATATTCGTCTACTACATTAGAATATTCTTTAAATCCTTTTTTTATGTAATTACTTTTAGTAGTTGTAATTGTATCAATCTCTATGAAGTAAATACATATGAAAGACAAGGGAAGTAAATTAATGTGTAATGACATATATCGTCCATTAACAAAAGAAGAAAAGAAAGTAGTATCCAAACATATTGCTTCTTTTGGTTATGACACATTTATTCATATTCAAATGCCATTTAACAAAAGAATAAGTGGATTTAATATGGAAATGAAAGCAGTCAATCAATTACACGACTTATTACAGTTATTCTTTAAATTATGCTGTGGTAAAAACTGGTTTAAACATATTCTTTACTTTCATTCATCAACAGAAATAGGTAGAGATCTTAATTGTCATTACCATATATTAATGAAATCAGATCAATTCAATTCTTTCGATAAAATCAAACAATGCTTTCAACATCTATCTGAAATCAAACATTATGATCCATATGTGATTAAAGTTGAACCCGTATATGAAATTAATGGTGCTGCTGATTATATGGTTAAACAAGATAGTGATGAATCAGATTCAATAATTATTAATGCAGCAGAAATATTATTTGATGTACCAACAAGAGAAATAAATTAAAATGAAAAACTATTCTGTAGATCTTATTAAACAATTTGAAAGCTTTAGATCTAATCCATATCTGTGTCCTGCTGGAGTTCCAACAATAGGTTATGGCTCTACTGAATATGAAAATGGAGTTAAAGTTACATTAAATGATAAAGCTATATCTAAAGATTATGCTGAAAAGTTATTAAATCATCATGTAGAAAAGTATATTTTACCTAAAATTAAACAGCTAAATCTTAACTTTAATCAAAGATCTGCTTTAATAAGTTGGTGTTACAATTTAGGTACAAAATATCTTAAAAATGTGATAATTGATAATAATACAATAGATTGGAAAAGAATGATGAAATATAATAAATCTAATGGTAAAACTTTACCTGGATTAGTTAGAAGAAGACAAGCTGAATACGATTTAGCTAATAGTTGACTTTAATAATATTTAAAGTATAATCTTTAAAAATAAACATGAAGTAGTGAGCATGTTTAATCAAAAGTTTCGTTTCAAGATGCATTCTCTCACTACTTTAGAATGCGTTTTGAAGCGATTTTTAATTAGAAGGTGATAAAAATGAAAATTGTTAATTGTTGTTTCTGCTTAAACAAGTTTAATCTTGATTATGCTTCATATTATGAGAAAAGTGGTGATGGTGTTATTGAATGCCCTCATTGTAAATGCCAGTTTTTTGAACAAGATTTGTTTAAATTTCAACCTGAATATGATAAATACTTAATGAAACAGAAACTTGAAGATATTATCTTAACTAAAAAAGCTATCAAAATATTAAATGATACAAAAAATTAAACTTGATGAACCATATAGAAATTATAACATTTATCAAATAATTGATGGCGCTAAAAATACCTTTTACAATGCTCATAGTCCTTATCTCACCAGTGGCTTAGTAACTGTCACTGGTGATTCTTTAGAAGAAATTAAACGTAATATTGATAAAATTCACGAAAGAATTAAGCTAATACAGCTTTATCACAAAACTCATCATATTAAATAAGTTCATATCTAAATAACTTATATTTAAAGAAATGTAAATATAAGTAAAATAGGTATAATTATGTCTATTACGGCTAAAAAGATTCTTGATACAGCGCTAACAGCAGAAGGTATGTTCTCTAATATTAGCAATTACTTCATTTCTTCTGAATTGCATGTTCAAGAAAATATTAAAATATTAAATTCATTGTTGAATGAACTAGTTTCATCTGTCAATTTTAACGAATTGTTAGAAGAATTGTCATTTAAAACATATTCTCAATGGACACCTGGAATGCAAGTAAATGCTGATATGTGGCCTGTTTATGTGTTATCAAATGAAAATTCAATGGAAGGTTTACGTTATAAGGCAACCTCTACTGGAATTTCTACTATTTCACCTGCAACTTTAAACTTAAAGAAAGGTCAAAGTGGAATTACTTCTGATGGAATTGGCTGGACATGTTTAGGTGATTGGTGTGAATATAATTTAAGTGAATTATTTCCTGATTATAAGTCATTAAAACCATCTACATTAGTTGATTATTCAAGAAAACTTCCAATGACTGCTATTACAGATGAAATATGGCAAAGAAATAAGATGTATCAAGTAAGATCTTATACTGGATATTATCAATTACGTGGTGATAGATTGTTCTTATTTCCTGGATATGCTGATGGAACAGTGATTTCTGGTTTCTATTATTCTAAATTACCTGTGAAAGATACAGATGGTATTAGAAAAGATGAAGTTAATTCTAATACTGATATAGTTCTATTACCTGATTTGTTAATGACAACTGGTGTTGCATACAAATGGTTAAAAGATAAAGGTCTAGCTGGTACATATGAAGAATTAGAAAAAACATATAATGATTTCTTATTAACATATCAAGCTATATCAAAATCTGGAAAAGTAATTAATTTAGGTGGTGGTTGTTCAAATTACTGGAAACCATTACCAGATGGCGATTGGAATATTGTCGGATATTAAGGAATAGATATGTCTAACTTAAACAAATATCTTCAAATGATTGGCTCAATGGGCCTTAACTTGCAAAATCAGAAGAATGATTCAGCAGATAACTTCTTATTATCTGCTAAAAACATTATTTGCAAGGATGGATTTTTGGAATTAAGAAAACATATTAGAAAAGTTGCTAATTTCGCTAATCCAATTAAATTCTTGTTTCCATTTGAAGAATTCAATGTAATTATTGCTGCTACAGATAATACAATTTACATATTAAATGAAAGATTTGAAGTATTAACATCTACTGGTGGATATTCAAGTTCAGATTGGGTTCCATGTTTATTTAATCACAGAGTTTACTTAGCTAACTCTTTGGATAAAGCACAAGTTATTACTAATACTGGTGTTGATACTTTTACAATTGAAGAAGTTAACGTAACTGGAACTACAAACAAGATATTCTCATTTGTATCAGCTGTTAATTCGCAATTAGTGTTTGGTAAATTGAATTCATTATCATTCTGGTATTTGCCAGTTGGAAATGTGCAAGGTCAATTAAGTGAATTTGATTTAAGTACTGCAATTGGAACTACTAGATTAGGTGGTTATATTGTAAATATGATGAATTTACCTCGTGATTCAGGAATGGGAATGCAAGATTATGTTGCAATCTTTACTGATAAAGGTGAAATGATCATGTATCAAACTACTGATTGGTCTGATGCTGATTCAATTAATTACAAAGGTACATATTTAACTAATCCATTTATTGGTCATAATTTCATTACAAAATACTTAAATGACTTACTGTTATTAACAACAAATGGTATTATTTCTGCTCAAGATATTATTAACAGTGGTGTATCTGCAAGTACTGATGTAATATTCTCAGCACCTATTAATAATCAGTGGAATACACAAAACTTTAAGATTCCAGGTTATATTGGATTAGTTGTTCCGCAAGAAGATTTCATGATATTTAATGTACCAACAACAACCAATGAAAATTATCAATGGGTAATGGATTTATCATCTCATAGATGGTCATCATTTACTGAAATAAATTGTTATTCAATCTGTAATTTCAATGAAAATCTATTATTTGGTAAAGATGATGGAATATATTTGTATACTAATGATGCAATTCCTCAAGATGATGAACATTGGATTACCTCAGAAATTCAAACATCATATTCTAATTGGGGAACTATCAACAGTAAACGTTTTGGATTATTCAATACACGTTTACTTGCTAGTTCTGATTTGAATATTACATATGAAATTAGAAAAGAGCTTGCTGATTCAACATATTATAACTTTATTTCATCTTCAAATATTGCTACATCAAGTATGATTGATGGTGGTTTCTTTGAAATAAATGATGCAGAAACTGATCAAAGACATATTGATGACTTGTTCTATTGGTGGATTGATGATGAAACAATAGATCCTACACATAAAACTGTTTATTGGACTGTTGGATCTAATGGAGATCTTTCTGAACAGAACAGATGGCATAGTGGATCTGGTTATGCTAGAAACTTTTCACTAATTTTGAGAATGAAAACTAATAATATCACCTACAAATTATATGATATTACATATCAATTTAGTCAAGGTGCAGGTATTTAAGAGGATATTAAAATGGCAAAAGAAGTTTCATATGTTAAAAATGATGTGACAAGAGTAGTTGAACATAATGAGTTTCATCTTGTTGTAGATGAAGATACAACGAAAGTCATTAAAGATGAAGTTTTAAGAGAAACTGAAAGTAATGATTTTCAAATTGGAAAAAATCAAGTCTTGGGTAATATTATTAAGGAAGATATTGAAAAAACTTTCGAAGATAAAAACATTCAAGCTGATTCAAAATGTTCAACTGAAGTTTCAAGAGAAATAATCTTTGAACATAACTTAACAGATGACCAATTAGAACGTGAATAAACAATTTTAAACTTAAGGAGACCTTTAATGGCAGACGATATCGTATTAGAAGAAGAATCTGGTGAAGTAACACCTACAATTTATCCAGAAGAAGTTGATATAACAGTTGGTGAAGTAACAATTGAACATGATTCAGTTACTTATGAAGTAGATGCAGGTGAATTACCAGCAGAAGCAAGTACAACCGCAGGTGTTGCAAAATATCCAGCTGGATCTTTGTATCCAAGTTATAGTACACCAGCTTATTCATTAAAATCTGTTGAAATTCAAACCGCTGGTACAGGCTATTCAATTAATGATGAATTAACAATTGATTTAGACATTAAAGATGCTAAATTAAAAGTAACAGGTGTATCTGCTGGTGAACCTACAAATGCGGCTATAGCTAATCGTGCTTTAGCAGTAACAGGTTATTTTGATGAAACAACAGGTGCTTTTATCCCAAGTGATGATCCACAATATGCAATGAGTGGTTATGCAGTAGGTGATACATTTACTATGAGTGTAGCTCAAGGTGATACATCTCCAGTATTCACTGTTGCATCAGTTGAAGATGGTGTTATTACAGGCTTAACAGTAACTACAGCAGGAAGTATTACAATTGATTCAGAACATAGTGATAGCTTTGATGCATTTTTAGATTCAGACAGTTGGACATATCTTCCAGTTGGTGAAAATAATGGTGGTGGAGCTATCTTGCATGTATACTTCTCTAGAGTTTACGAAGGTGGTGGTGATATTACTGAAGTTGTAATCACAGAAGCAGGTTCAAATGAATCAAATACTGTTGAAAATCCAGTAAGTGTTACAGGTGGAACTGGTACAGGTGCTAAGTTCAATTTAACATTAGAATAATTTAATTTAAAACTCTATGGCTGAGTTTATCATAGGAGTGAAAATATGTCTTCAGACAAACAATCAAGTACATTACAAATAAAGGGACGTGCTTATCGTCCCATTCATGCCACTTACAATGAAGCAATGTGGGCTCAACAGAATCCATTGCTTCAAAGAGGTGAAATTGGTATTGAACAAGATACTAAAAAATTAAAGATTGGTGATGGAATTCATCGTTGGAATGAATTAGATTACTATATCATGGCTATGGATGGTCAAATTCCAATTGATCAATCTTTATCAACAACATCTCAATATCCTGTTCAAAACAAAACTATTACAGTAAAGATTAACGAAATCGTAGCTGATAAACAGGATAAGTTAGTATCTGGAACTAATATTAAAACCATTAATGGTGAAAGTGTTTTAGGTAGTGGAAACTTAGCTGTAAATGGTTTGCCTGATCAAACTGGTCAAACAGGTAAAGTTTTAACGACAGACGGAACAGATGCGTCTTGGGTTGATCCTTCTGTAATTGGTTCAAAAGTAACATTTGTGGAGTGGTAAGATGAGTGGTGCATTATATGTAGGGACTCAAAAAGTAAGTCCAATTTTAGTTTATCCAGGTATCATTCCAGAAGGAACAACTAATGTTACAGCAAATGGTACTTATGATGTAACAGAATATGCAAATGTAAGAGTTCAAGTAACTGATACTCGTCCTAGTTATATTCCATGGAAAACAGTATCTACTAACTTTTACAGCAATGATTCAACACAAACATCACTAGACGTAGATAATGCCAAATACATAGGTGAAGGTGCTTTAGCAGGTGCAAGATGTGGAGTTGCTGGTTTTACCACTTTAAACATGTCAAGTGTTGAAAGAATCTATCCTTTTGGTATGTTTGCTGCATTTAAAGGATGTTCAAACTTAGTAATTGATGCAAATTCAAGTAATTTTAGTAGATTGCAAAGAGTTGACCAAGATGGTATGACATTTGCATTTTATGATTCAGGTTTAACAGTAGCAAATTTCCCTGCTTTAACTTATGCTGAAGCAGCTGCTTTTGCATACTGTTTTGAATATTCAGATATTACATCAGCAAGCTTCCCTGTATTGACAGAAGCTCAAAATCAAACATTTACAAGAGCATTTAGCAATACAGATATACAAACTGTTAGCTTTCCTGTTTTAACAACAGCTTATGGAAAATCTTTCTTCCAAGCTTTTATGGGTTGCGAATATTTAACAACAGTAACATTTCCTGCTTTAACACGCATTATTGATAATGGTTTTGACGATGCTTTTACAAGTTCTGGTATAACAACAATATCTTTTCCGGTATTAAGTAAAGTTGAAAACTATGGATTTTACAGAACTTTCTGGGCAGCATTAAATCTAACAAGTATTAGTTTTCCATCTTTAGTAGATATACAAGAAAGCGCTTTTTACAATACCTTTACAAATTGTAGTAATTTAACATCTGTTTCATTTCCAGCAGTAAAAGCACAAAGTGTTGATAGTATAAGTAATGTACATATACGTGCATTTCAAAATATGTTGTATGGTTGTTCAGGTGTTACAGTTCACTTCCCAAGCAACATGCAATCAGTTATGAGTAATTGGTTTGATGTGCTTAATGGATTTGGAGGTACAAACACTACAGTTTTGTTCGATTTACCAGCTTCAAACTAATAAATACAAATGGAGAATTAAAATGAAAGTAAAAACTACATATATTGGCACATTAGACGGCGTTTCAATCATTACAAACGGTGAAAAACCAGAAGGCATGATAGTAACTGATGAAAAATTGGTTCTTTATGCTGATAAAG
>JAGCBE010000523.1 GCA_017652345.1 Methanobrevibacter sp. | reverse complement strand
AATTCATTAAGAAATTAGCGGATTATGAGCATCGTTTAGATGAGGTAATAGCTACTGAAGAAGCTTTGAAATATTGGATTTTTGATAAAAATCAGGCTGAAGTCATTTTTGCTCTTGAAGATGGAAAGGAAATAGGGTTTGCATTTTTCTTCTTAAGCTTTTCAACTTACATTGCAAATGTCAATATGCATCTTGAAGATCTTTTCATTGACCCCGAATATCGTGGAAAAGGTTATGGAAAGGCATTGCTTAGAGAGCTTGCGAAGATAGTTAAGGAAAGAGGTTATGGCCGATTTGAATGGACCTGTCTTGAATGGAATGAGCCAAGCAAGGAATTCTATAAATCCATTGGAGCACAAGAAAAGGATTGGGATGTTTTCCATTTTACAGGACAATCTTTGGAAGATTTTATCAATGAGGATTAATTTTTCATAATTTTTAATTTCTTTATTTTTTACTTTTTTTAAAATCTTTATTTTTCCTATTTTTACATTTATTCTTAAAATTGATTCATTTTTTCATTATTTTATATTTAATAGTTTAATCAATAGTTCATTTTTTTATTAATTTTTTACTATTTTTTTTAAAAAATTCATTTATTTTATTGAAAAACACACTCTGTTCAAAAGTTTTAATAAAGTTTTAATAATGGGGTTTATAAATATATTTTATGATAATAAATTAATTAATAATTGAATTAATTTATTTGTTTTTGATAATTCCTATTAATTAATTAAATTATTAACTCTTTAGTTTATAGTGTGATATAATGAGTGAAAATGATAATGATATGATTTATGATTTATGGGATAAGCCACCTCTTTTTGAGTGGATCCTTTTGTCCCTTCAACGTTTATGCGCTATTTTTGGTGCTACCATTTTAGTACCGATTGTAGTTAACACAACTGTTGGTGAACCTGTGCTATCTGTTCCAGTTGCTTTGATTGCTTCTGGGGTAGGTACACTTATTTATGTAGCGGCTACACGGAATAAAAGTCCGGTATATCTGGGAAGTTCATTTGCTTTTATTGCACCTATGATTGCTGGATTTGCTATTGGTGGTAAGTCAAGTATTTTCTCAGCTTTAATGGTTGTAGGTTTAGTGTATGTTGCTATTGCTATAATCATCAGGGTTACTGGTAATGAATGGATTAACAGATTATTGCCTCCAGTAATTGTAGGTCCTATGATTATGGTAATCGGTTTATGTTTAGCTCCTACTGCAATTCAAGAAATTGGTCTTGATCAAGCTGTAATTCCAATCAATAACCTTATTGTTGCACTTGTTGCATTCTTTACAACTGCTGTTATAGCTATTCGTGGTAGAGGAATGCTTAAGGTTATTCCTTTCTTGATTGGTATTATTGTATCATATGTTGTAGCAGCTTGCTTAGGTATGGTTGACTTCTCTGGATTCTATGCAGCAAGCATATTTGAAATACCAGATTTCTACGTGCCATTTGTACATTATAGCTTTAATCCTGCTGCTCTTTTAACAATTGTTCCAATTGCTCTTGTAACTATGGTAGAGCATGTTGGGGACCATAAGGTATTAGGGGAAATTATTGGCCGTGACTTGATTTCAGATCCTGGTTTAAACAAGACCCTTCTTGGTGATGGTCTCGCTACATTCTTTGCAGCATTTATGGGTGGTCCTGCAAACACCACTTACGGTGAAAACACTTCTGTTGTAGGTTTAACAAGAGTTGCATCCATTTATGTAATTGGTTTAACTGCAATCTTTGCAATCATATTTGCATTCTCTGGTCATTTAACTGCACTTCTTGCAGCTATGCCTAACCCTGTAATTGGGGGTGTAGCGATTCTTCTTTACGGATTCATTGCAGTAAACGGGGTAAAGCTCTTAATCCAAGAAGAAGTTGACTTCAATAACAACAAGAACATTGTTGTTGCAGCTACCATGTTGGTTTTAGGTTTAGGTGGAGCTACCTTGTCCATTGTTCAAGGTGACTTGTCAGTATCCATTTCTGGTATGGCTCTTGCAGCAATTGTTGGCGTAATACTTAATTTACTTATTCCAGAAAGAGAAGATGATAATGAATTCACTGAAGTTCGTTAATCTCTTCTTTTCTTTTTTTCTTTTATTTT
>JAGCBE010000522.1 GCA_017652345.1 Methanobrevibacter sp. | reverse complement strand
TAACTCCTCCAGGAGATGCACAGATACTTGTTCCAAAGTATGGGGAAATGCCTTTCAGCACTTCAGCTATTGGAGTCATATAAGAATTGATCCAACCTAAATTCTCGGAATTTTCAGGATATTGGGCTTCTGTAACACCAGGACTTTCTAAAATCTCTCCACCTCTGTCATATGGTGCAATTGCAAGACCTGCATCCATTTGACTTTGAGGAGCTGGACGAGTGTAGAGTTGATCGCTTTCCAATCCTATAGGAATCAGGAATCCAGCAATCAAGAGCAAACCTAAAATTAGAGCAAACAATCTAGGAATATTCTTAGGATTTGCCAACTTATTCCATAATTTAGCTATTCTAGGCATTTTTAGATTCCTCCCAGCATTAATTTGAATAAATCAATAAGCATTATACATCAGCCCCTATCTCTTCTAAACGAGCAATAGCTCTAAATAGGATTAAAGTAACTATGATTGTAGTTGCAATCAATGTCAAAAGAGCTAATGTAGAATTGTAAGTAAGTAAAATCAATGAAACTCCTACAGATGCCACTTCAGTATTGATTGTCCTTATGATTGGGTCTTTAACGCCAGGACCCCATACTGCAGCTATGCTTCCAAAGATAGCCAATGCCAAACCTACATAAATCCAAAGAGCAAGATTGAACATCATTTACCACCTTCAGAGTTTCTTTCTTTGTTTTCTGTAGTGTAATTTACCTTATCAAAAGTGGAATAATCATCTAACTTTGATTTTCTCACTTCATTTATTTTGATTAAGGCAAGTAAAAATACAATAATGGACAATGGGTCAAGAACAGCAGTTAAAAAAGCGACGTCCAAATACTTGAAGCTAACAATGGCTAGGAATAAACCTGCTTCCAAAACTGAAACCATAATCACTTTATCCAATGGTTTCTTTAGAAGGACAACTCCAATAGCACCTATAATCATCAAAGCAATTGATATTGTTGTCAAGTCAATAAATTCTAACATTTAAATCCCATTTCTCAAATTCATATTCGGACAATAAATAAATTTACCCATTGATTTTAAATAAAATTAATTTTCCTTATGCTCTTCCATATCCTTATCAAAAGTGATTTCATCTTCCAAATCATTTAAGCTGTATGCAATTGCATTTGCTCCGATTGTTGAAGAGATAAAGAAAGTTGCAGCTAATACAAGACCAAATGGAGTTTGAATATACAATGCAATCAATGCAGAAACACAGAATCCTATTACATTTATGTAAAGTAATTTTTCTGCTCTATCCTTGGTTATTACTGCTCTTAAAGCCATTAAAATTGTAATAACTCCAATAATTTCAATAAACATAATTTAACCTTGTATTTTTCATTTAATTTTTAATTTACATTAATTCATTTAATCATTTTTAATGATTTTATCATTTATTTATTCATATTTAGTATATCTACCAAAGGATTTTGCTATCTTTCCAATTAATCTAGAGCTTGTAGGATGGTGAATTCCTTGAATAGTGAATATTGCAATTACCATACCGCAAATGAACATCTCCGGAGTGATTCCAACAAATGAGAAGATGAATATCAATAGTGTCATGGTCAATGCACCGGTAGTTCCAGCATATCCTGGATCTGCACATAACCTATTTCCAATGTAAACAAGCAATGCAGCTATTAAACCGCCTTGAATTCCAAGAATGTAAACTCCAATTGATGCCATCAATGTTCCTGCTGATGCATCTGGAGAACATAGAATGTTTCCTTGGAAGAATCCTCCTGCCAAATCTCCTTTTCTTGCTTTTATGGAATATCCTACTGTTTCAGCACCTTTTACACCTGGAGCTTCTGGAAGTCCCATGAATGTATCCACTAAAACAAAGTTAAGCCAGGAGATAATGGTTGCTAGAATCAAGCCAATTATTAGATCCATTATTTGCTCCCTCCTTCAATTTGTGGAGGATTTGGGAAAACATAATCGAATAAGTACTTTACAAATAAAGCGGAAGCTAAACCTACTAAAATTGCAATTACCAATCCGTCATAAATCCAAAAAATATTTAATGAATAAAAAATAGCTAAAATTCCTATTGCAAATATAGGAGTTGGAAATAGTGCGCTTTTTGTCCATGAAAACCTGATTGGCTTTTCAGGAAGAAGCGGTAATCTTAAGGCTAATCCTAAGACTATTGCAACTATAATAGCCACTATATAATTCACAAATAATTGAAATCCATTAGCACCTATACTAATCATAGTTAATAATATGTTTTAATATAATATATATTTTTTATTACTTATCGCCAAGCCGAAAAAATAGGGCTGATTTATGATGTTTTTTTTAAAGATTTTTTAAAGATTTTTCTAAAGAAATTTTTATTTGAATTTATTCCCAAAAATTCAATGGATTTTTACACAATATTAAAATACTATTAAAATTATAAATTTATACTAATTAGAAAATGCTAATGAAACATTTCAATTAAAATTTGCTTTACATTATAAAATTAAGGACCAGATATAATGGAAAATAAAGAAATAGTAGTTACTGGAGGATGTGGATTTATCGGTTCACATATTGTTGATGAATTGATAGAAAACAATAAGGTAACCGTTATTGATAATTTGTCCTCTGGAAAAATGGAAAACCTAAAAAATCAAGATCATGAAAATTTAAGCTTGATCAAGGCAGATCTTTTAGATTGTGATTTGGACGAGATTCTAAAAGGAAAAGACTATGTATTCCACCTTGCAGCAAAAGTAAGCGTGCCAGGAAGTGTAGCGGAACCTCTTGATTACAACGAAACAAATATCGATGCTACCTTAAAGCTTCTCATTGCCTGCAAAAACAACAATATAAAGAAAATCGTCTTTTCATCTTCATCTGCAGTTTATGGGGAAAATCCTAACATGCCCCTTAATGAAGGTGAAAACTTTGACCCTTGCTCACCTTATGCAGCACAGAAAGCAAGTGGAGAATTATACTTAAAATCCTTTTATGAAGCTTATGGCTTAAATTATGTAGCTCTTAGATATTTCAATGTCTTTGGTCCTAGACAAGATGAAAATTCACCTTATGCTGCTGTAATTCCTAAATTCATATCTGCAATATTAAAAGGGGAAAGCCCTGAAATCTATGGTGATGGAGAGCAAAGCAGAGACTTTATTTTTGTAAAGGAAATAGCTAAAGCAAATATAGCTGCAGCAGAATCCGACTTCAATGGAGTATTGAATGTTGCACTGGGAAAATCAATGACTATAAATCAGCTATTTGATATCGTCAGTGATGTCTTAGAATCCGATTTGAAAGTGAAATATCTCGATGAACGTCCAGGAGACATTAAGCATTCATTGGCAGATATTTCAAATCTTGAAAAAATAAACTTTAAGCCAGAAGAGGACAAATTTGAAGAGCAATTGAGAGAAACTGTAAAATGGTTTAAAGAAGAAATGGAAAAATAAATTAAAAATAAAATTAAAATTAATAGATTAAAAAAATCAATTATTATACTTATTAATGAATAAGAAGTGGAAAAATGAAAATAGAAGTATTGGACACTACATTAAGAGATGGAGAGCAAACACCGGGCATCTCTTTAAATGCAATTAAAAAACTCAGAATAGCTACCAAATTGGATGAAATAGGAGTGAATGCAATTGAAGCTGGCTCTGCAATTACATCTGAAGGTGAAAGGGAAGCTATTAAATTGATTACATCACAAGGATTGAATGCTGAGATTGTAAGCTTTTCAAGAACATTGATCAAGGATGTGGATTACTGCCTTGAATGTGATGTTGATGCAGTGAATGTTGTAGTTCCAACTTCTGATTTGCATTTGAAATACAAATTGAAAAAGTCACAGGATGAAATGCTGGAAGATGCTGTAAAGGTAGTGGAATACGCTAAAGACCATGGACTTTTAGTAGAGCTTGCAGCTGAAGACTCTACAAGAACAGATATTGAATACCTAAGAAGGATATTCAAGGCAACAATAGATGCGGGAGCAGACAGAATCTGTCCATGTGATACTTTAGGAGTTCTTACACCATTGAAATCATTTAATTTCTATAGGCAATTCTCAGACCTTGGAGTTCCTGTAAGCGCTCACTGCCATAATGACTTTGGCCTTGCTGTAGCAAATACATTGTCTGCAATTGATGGAGGAGCTACAAGATTCCATGCTACAATCAATGGTCTTGGGGAAAGAGCTGGAAATGCAGCATTGGAAGAGGTTGTCGTATCCTTGAACACTTTATACAAGTACAGTGACGATGACGATGAAAGCAGATAC
>JAGCBE010000521.1 GCA_017652345.1 Methanobrevibacter sp. | reverse complement strand
GGTTACACTTCATTAAAACTATACCGTCTTTAATATGCCACTTTAATTGTCCTTCCATAAACTTTGACTTATTATATTCTCTGTCAAATTTAATAAGATTTTCAATGCAATTATCCATAGTTTCTAATTGAGTTCTTCCACAAAGTCTTTCATCGCATTTATACATGAAATCGGTTATAAGACCTGTTTCAACTACATCGACAAGAGTTGCTATTGGGTATGTTTCTTTTAGTATATTAAGATCTTCCAACCATTCTTTTTCAAGATCTGTCCCTCTTAGAATTCTAGGAACATAAAATCTAGATTCCTCTGAACCATCATAACACATGAAATATTTGAGTGTTCTATGTCTATGGAGCTGTGCGAGGCTGGCGAAGGATACCTTGTATTTGATTAAATAGTTTTCATCATAATGCTCTTTCGAATTCCAGATATTATAGTCTGTTTGCTTTGCTAGGAACTGAAAGTTTCTTGCCTTATTATCAACAATATGAGCATCATATAGATTCATCCTTGTAATACAATTATATAGATCTTTTATACATTGTAAAACCTCATTGTTAAATTTTGTTCTTTTTAGATCTAAACTAGCTCCTCCATCATCCCAGCAAGAAATATATACACTGCAAAACTGTCTAATATAACTCCACATTCTAATAGATGTGGTATATGTCATTGTGGTACTTGGTGCAAATACACTTAACATATATCTGGCATTTTCTAAAGATAGTTTCTCCCTTAACTTATTGTCAATCTCTGAATCGTAACTTTTGATAACATCTTCAAATATCTGAACCCACTTATGATAAAGTTTTTGATTTTGAGAATACTTTTCATTATCGTCGCTCATTACAGTATACCGACCACTTTTTTCAGAAGTGTTATAAAATCCAACGCTATTTAGAATCATTGCTGTCATCTTTGGGATATTTTCAAATAGAACTGTAACAAAAGAATGATCCGCAATACTATGATGCCCGGTTTCAGCAACTCTTTTGAATCTCTTTTGTGACTTTTCTGGATCTGTTACTGGTGAATCGAAAAACGGTGTATGCATATAACATACTCCTGCCATCATTCCTGAATACTGTTCAATTTCTTGAATATCTGTATCTGTTAGATTATTAGCTATATTCTGTTTTGATACTGATAGTATTTTTGCTTCCATATTACTTTCCTTTCTTGTTATCTGCGATATTTAAAAACTCACAGGCTTTTTCACAGGTTTCTTTATCCCTGAAATAGGTATGCATTAGGTTATATCTGTTATCGTAAGAAAATTTCTCTCCGTTATAAACTTTTGAAATAGTTGTTATCCAACTGCAATCATGATCTTCTTTTCCATATTTCCTCTTAAATGACTCTGGAACAAGATAGCTAAATTTCACATCGGCAAATTCTGCATTCGAACTATAGAATTTATCAACGTGCTCTAGTTGAACAAGAACTCCCTCAACCGGCCTTGAAATATATTTTTTCTGGCTACAGTAAGGACAATCTTCCTCAAAATCTTTTCCTGATGGAGACTTGAAGTGAAGTCTTCTACGATCATCACATTTATTACACTTGTCCTTTATATATTCGTAATTACCGTCAATGCACCATGCGGGTGATTGTGCGACATTGATGAAATCTTTAAATTTCATCTTTCTTGCTTTTTCTTCTACATCTTGGTTTGCCATCTTTAATTTATATTCCATGTCACGCATTCTTGAATCATATTCATTTTTCTTATCTCGGAACTCTCTAAGTTCCTCAATTTCTTTTTCAAGTCTTTCAATCTTATCTTTTATTTCTTGCTTAACTTGATCCTTCAACGATTTCTTCAAGTCATAAATCATTTCATCGAATTCAGAAGTACCATCGTCATCCCAAAAATCCTGTCCAAGATACACTTTAATCTCCTCCATTCAAATAATTTCTAAATGTCTCAGGGTGAAATAATCGAAAAGGATTACTGCTATAAATGTAATTAAACAAAGCAATTTTAAAATAAGTTCATAATGTTTAAGCTCTTTAAAATTGTCTAACCATTCAACAATGTTTGCTGAGATTATGCAAAGAACACATAGCACAATATTTACTAAGAACATAAACAGAAGAGTTATTAGGTTTGATAGATTTAATTGCATGAGTTTTTCAAGCATAGTTGTCATCTCTTTCTTGACTTAGATGAATTTATCAGAATTCCAAAAACAAGTAGAATTGCTAAAGGCCAAAATTTCACAAATATTCCAAGAACAACAATGAAAATAACCAATGGTAAATAGTGACTTTTCATTTTTCATCTTCCTATCAAAGTAAAAATATAGATTTCGCTTTTTGGATTTATTGCTCTTATAATTTTAAGAATCTCATGAAGTGTTGAACCGCTTGTGTTTATGTCATCAATAATCAATATTTTCCCGTTTTGAATAGCTTTAATTGTTTCTTCTGCTTCTTTACTTATGTTCAAATAATTCTGAATATATTTTCTGTATTTGTATTTCACAGAATCCGCAATCGAAAAATAAGTAAGATTATGTATTTTCGGCATTAAAGCATTTTCAATATAATTATGAATTTGATTATATTGGTTATCACCAATTTCACCTTCATAATCGTTATTAAATTTTTCCCAGTTAAAATCTACATCTCTTGGTAATGACTTAACTAATTCAAAAGATCTCTTTTTACATTCATTGGATATAAATTCATGAACCTCTCTGACAAGTGTTTTCATTAGATTTGTTCTGCCAGATCTAGGACTCAACATAATATCAAAATTCATAAGATTAGCTCTTTTATCAAAAAATCTAAGAGGTTTATCTATAAATTTTATTAAAGTAGATTCATCTATTCCATCATTATCTAAATTCTTCAACCAGTGAATTATTGTTGTCCTATCTTTTCTACTTGCATTGTTATTAAATGTATATCCAAAATAGTAAACATTTCCACCAAATTCAGATTCATAAATATCCGGAGAAAGAATATTCATAACATCATTCGGGCTGTCCTTATCTGAATTATAAACTACTTTGTCATTTTCTATGGATAACCCGTCATATAAAAGTTTTATCATTATAATCTCACCTTCTTTATAAATATAAAACCCACCTAAAAGGTAGTGGACTTTTAGGTGGGTTTATTTATAATAATACCGGGAATCCCGATAAATATTATTGAATTATTGTATAAAGCCACTACTCTTTACATTTACATTATAACATATTATTCTATGAATGTCAATAGTAACTTATTACAAATTATATTAAGATGATGTACTTATTATTCATAACTATCAAACAAAATCTTGATATATTTTAGAACCGGTAGCTCCTGTTTGTCCTTGGTACTTTCCTTTATATGGATTTTTTGCACTATAATCCATCTGTGCGAAAACTAACTGACCAACTCTTGTTCCTGATTTAATATTTATCGCCCAGTTGCTAGCATTGAACAATTCAAGTGTGATCTGTCCTTCAAATCCAGGATCCACCCAACCGGCATTTTGAATAAACAAACCAAGTCTGCCAATAGATGATCTTCCCTCTACAAATGCAGTTACATTATTTGGAAGTTTTATATATTCCTGTGTTGTTGCTAAAACAAACTGTTTAGGAAGAAGTAAATAATTATCAGTTTCTATAATAGCATACTCCACTGGTTTATCTAGCTCAATAATTCCTTCGGTAGGACAAATATCAGCACTTTTAATAACACTGAAAGAGTTTCCTATAGTAATATCTAAACTTGCTGGTTGAACGGCCTCTGGTGTTAATTTGGTTGATTTTGTAGTATCACAAAGTATGTCACACTGTATGTATTTTTGAATTGTTCTATCAGATAGTATCATTTAGATTCCTCCATATTCATCATTCTGTCGATTCTTAATCTATCATAATGCAGCTTTGAATAAATTTCTTTAATGTCCCCAAACTTATCAAAAACCTCTTCAGCAGATGGATAAATCAAATCGTCAAACAAAATTTCAAATAGAATAGAATCATGGAACATTCCGTCCATCAACTTTGTTGTTTGCCTTAATGTTGCAACTTCGCGTCCACCGTATTTCTTGATAAACCTTCTATAAGCATTGCATACTGGATTCATTGCAAAACATTGAAACTCAATTCTACTTAGATTAAACTTATAAAATATATCATCAATAACTCTTAAAACGTCTGCAATAAATTCATAGCAATAAGAATCCTCAAAGCACATAATTCCAAACCACTTAGCGTAAGAAGAATTATCATCGTATGTATAGCAAATGTAACCAAGTATATTTTCATTTTTATCAACTGATACAAAGCATCTCTGATAATAACAATTATCTGGAAGTACAATTTCATTTTTGCCTGATGTATCATAAAAATATTTGTACTTTTCGTCATACCAAGTCTCAACTAATTTTTTATGGAGTTTATCCCTGTAAAGTTGCGCTGGCTTTAGCATCTTCAAGCTCCTCCTGTGTTATAAGTTTTTTCCATTTATACCCCTTTGCGGTATTATTGATGCCAGTACAGACTGCACTAATAGAAGATGCCGGTACGCCTGTTTGTCTACTGGCCTCAGTCATATTTGGAAATATTCTAATAACTTTCTCATCTAAAGTCATCATTGCTACTGGATAAGGTCTTCTATCCATTATTTGACGCACTGTTATCATCCTTTCCAATATTAGATCTATTGTGAAACCACTTATACAGTTCATTTTCTTTATCAAGGTGCTTCTCACATACTTGTGAACACAAATTATATATTTCCTCTTCGTCAAAGTTTTCTAGCATTTTTAGGAAAACATCCTCATCTTTTACATCGGACATTTATACCACCTCAAATTTATATTCTTGTTTGATATCTGGGTATTTCCCTTTATCCACTTTTGAAAAGAAATCAAGAACATCCCTTATAAACAGATCTCCATTCCCATATAATGCTTTATAAATAATCACAGGGGTATAAATATTTTCGTTCTTTGAGGACGCATCATTTCCTCTTCCAATGATCTGATATAGAAACATCATTGGATCATCAGTTTCTTTCAGTGTTTCTCTTTTGAAATGTTTTACAATATCCCCACATTTGAATTCTCTTTCATATCCAAGAATACTTATCTTTTCTCCAAAGTTAATGTTCACAAAGCACCCAACCTTTCTAAAACTTCTTTTATTTCTGACCAATCTTTAACTCTGAAATCGGCAGAATCACACTCTTGATTCCACGGCTGATCAAACAAAATAAAAATACAATTAGGATTCACATTTTCAATATGCTTAATATGATCATCAATCACAATATCAGCATTTACAGATGACTTATCTTTTGTTATTAAAAGTTGATCATCTGCATAAATATATGGAAAATGTTTATTTATGAATTCTAATCTAGACTGAATAGCATCATAACTTATAGAAGAAACAAATCTTATAGTATGCCCGTTTTCGCACAACATCCTGATCACTTCTTTACTTCCACAAAGAGGATCTAATGTTGCATGAAAGGCATTGTTCTTAAAAAATAGAATATTTAGAACATCTTCCGGAAGTCCTGTGGCTCTTGAAAGGGCATAGATATTAAAATCCTCTATTTCATATTTTTTATCTGTTGCTTGAATTCCATTCAAATAGTATCTAAACTTATAAATGAAATCATTTATAGTGTTATCTATATCAATGTTCACTTGCATTTATTACATACTCCTTTAATGCAGAAAGTCTCATTCTATCTACTCTCGATTCGGAGATTGACTTATCGCCCTTTACCCATTTATAGGCGTTTAAATCAATATTGCTGTTTACAACATATGGAACTCTTTTGTAACCTTGTTTTTTAAGATAGTTGTATTTAATCTTTGTGGATATTAAGGTGTATAATATATAGATTATCATGATAAAAGCCAAGAAACAAAATATGATGATTGGAACAATGTATTCAGTCCAAAATTTCATTTCAAAATATCTTTCCATCATCCCACCTCTACAATTCCATCTGGTCTTAGTTGCATAAGAGCTTTTAATTTACAGAGTGCTGAAATCGCATTCGCCGCTGTACGTTCCCAATAATTTGAGGTATCTCCCTCATTGATTTCAACTTCAAATTCTTCCTTGGTATACTTATTTTTATCTGAGTTTTTTGTAATGCTTAGAATTAAGAACTCATTTCCGTCAATTTTCTTACCGTCTTTATCAATATAAATTGCTCTTGTTTCTTTTCGTGTTCTCCAAATTCTATCAGGACTTCCAGGTTTTACTGGATCAGAATATTTACCCCTAATGCAATCAATCATCTTTGAAATAATTGGTAAACACTGTGAGGCTTCAAGTTTATTAAATTCATTTATACCGTGTGATTTACCGCAAACTTCTTTCATTGCTTCTCCGAAATATCCTGAATAATTATATGTGATGTTTAACCAAGCTTCTGTAATAGGTTTTGGATAAAATGTTTTTGTTGCTTCATCATATTCTGCCGCATATGTTCCGCCAGTAAGAAGATGTGCTTGGACTTCTAGAGTTTCATTAGTTACCGGATCTTTAAGCCTGATATCATAACTCATTTATTTTCCTCCTCAGAAACCTTCCGTCGAACATAACACATATATTCGATTTCAGGAACAAACTTCCCATCCTCCCGTCTAATACATCTTGGAAAACCAGAACCATTATTATCATAATTTGCACACTTCTTGCATTTCCAAGGGATTTCACAAGGATCAGAATAACCGTGAACAATAGGTTTAAGACCAGCCATAATAAATTACCTCCAAATAAAAAAGTTCTACAAGTACAGTATAACATATTCTCGCAAGTTTGTCAAGAGAAAAGTTACAATAAAATTTACAAAAAATCCTCCCATATTTTAGGAGGATTTTGTATGTTATGTCAATGAACTAGACATCAATATTATTGTAGGATTTAACAGCCTCCTCAACAAAAAATGTTTCTTCAACAATCTTTCCATTTACAGAAACTTGATAAACAATTTCATCTCCATCGAAGGAAACAACCGCATTTAATTTTTTGCAACCTTCACTATTTATGAAAGCTGCGAGTTCGATAACTTTTGTGTTACAAACGATGTCATTAACGGTTATAGCGTGATTCTTTTTCATAGTACGCATCCTCCATTATTTATTCCCAAACAGTCTTCTGTTTAGCACAATTATCGTAGAACTCCGGAAATTCAACATTCTCATCATATTCAACATTTCCAAGATCGAATTTACAACCACAGGCAGGACACTCACATTTTGTGAACGTATCAATATCGGATTCATCTGAAATCCAAGTCTTTAAAGTGACATCCGACTGACGAAACCATTTATTACAATCAGGACATTGAATTGCCAAATGGTTTACAGGACGTCTTCCAAATTCTACTTTAAGTTGTACTTTCTTAGACATAATTTTATCCTCCTTCATAATGGATCAGAATGTACGGTTTATGATTTTTTTTATTAGTCATTATTCAAAAATTCCATATTTAGTGTAAACCTTGTCCTTGTGTGCTTCAATATATGCTTCAAGCTGCTTAATCATTGAAATTGTGACTTTTCTGGTAATTAGAACTTTTTAGGATTTCTTAAAAATAACAGTCACTGACACTATATAAAACTTTAGGAATCCTTATACATATTAACACAGCAATATTTCTCATTGAAACCACGAACAGAAAATGTAGAATATTCCATTTCTGTTACTCGGTCAACCTCTGTAGGATTTTCATCATTTGTAGATGAAACAAGTGTATAATCGTCAAACTCTTCCGGGATTTTGTTAATAAATTCTCTAAGCTCCTTAATAGTCATAACCTTATCCTCCATTATTTCATCTGTGTTGTTTGTTTAACTTACATATATAGTATAACATATTTATAGCAAAATGTCAAGAGGTTTTTGAAAAATTTTGAATAAAAAATACCACAAAGAATATAAAATTCAATGTGGTATTTTTGTATAGTATTTACAATAATTTACCAGTCAAATTCATCTTTGATATCTTCTTCTGCTTCAGGATATTTATCAATAATTGTTTTTAGAACTTTTTGTTTAATTTTCTTTGCAATATTATCATTATAAACCTCTACTTCATTTCTATAGTAATCTATTAAAGCATCTTCTAACTCATGAAAGTCTTCAAACCAATCACCAGAAAATTTAAAATTACTAACAATTTTTCTAGCTTTTTCGGCACCAACTAAATCTGGAGACTCCTTTAGGGACTCCTTTTGTAGTTTTTTGTTTTCTTTGTCTAAGAGTTTACCAAGCTGTTCAATCATTCCCATAATAACGTCATGCTGCTGCTTATCGGTAAACTCATTCCACGCGTTTCCGAAGAACTCTTTTGCAATAGCTTCTGCTTTTTTAACTAATGTTTTTGATTCTTCACTCCAGTTATCTGGAAGTTCTACTTTTTCTGAAATATACTTCAACCTCATAATAAATCACCTGCTTATTTAATAGTAGAATCTAACCATTCAATATCTTCAGGAGTATTCATCTTAGTATCCTTATACCAATCTGACAAGGTGTACTTTCCTGCTTTCCAATCTGGGTCCATATCCAAATAATCATTAACGGCATCAATATAATTTTGAACTTCTGGAAGGGATGTATCCCAACCCTTTTGTTTAAAGAAATATTCAATAGTATAACGTGCTTCCTCTTTCCACATTTCTGGAGTTACAACATATTTAGAAATTTCAGGATGTGATTCTGGATTCTTTAGATAATCCTGATAATCATCCCAATAATTTTCATTAACAGCTTCTCCAAGTTTAGTTGCCTTTGTAGCTCTAATTAAAGTATTAAGGGCATCCCATACTTTATCTCTAAGTTCCTGAGCATTATTCTTAACATGGGCATTAAAAGATTCAGGACTTGTATTCTTAAAATCTTCCCATCTGCGATTGAAATCCTTAATTAGTTTATCTGTATCATCAATGTAAGATAATCTATAGTACATATCATTATTTTTATCTTCTTTAAGTCTTAGTTTTTTAACCATAAATATTTACCTCTCTTCTTACTCAATATGTATAGAAATATCTGAATCAGGATCATCAAAATCAATAAGCATTACAGTATCACAATTATAATCTTTCCATATATCTCCAATATCGTGTCTAAGCTCATCGATAGTGACTCCTTTTTCAAGCACATCCAATTTTTTACCCGGTTGCATGGAATTGTAAAAATAAACATTTGCTATTGCATTTGAAGGTACAATAGCACAAAAATCTTTCAGTTTTATATTTCTATTCTTGACTGAATTCTCATTTAATTTCTTTACCATAATAAATTCGCTCCATTCTAATATATGTAAGCAATAATGTTTTAATCCAAAACAATAGAACTATTGATGATATCATAAGCCCAGGAATCATCATTATGATATCTATCAATCCACATCTGTTCCGGTTCTGATTTCAATTCCGGAACATTTAGGAAGTATAGATGCAGGTCTCTTCCATCATCCTTTGGATAAAAATAAAATGTGAATTCTGTTCCCTTAGGAATATATACATTACCATCTTCTGCAACCCAGAAATCCTGATTCTCAATAAGATCTGCAAGAAGGTTGTCTTCAATAAACCATCTATAAACTCCTTCCTTATAACCAAGATCAAAATCTTCCTTCAGTCTATATGTTTTACTAAAATCCTCGGCATTCTTTTTGTCAATACCATTTTTGGTATTCTTTATCAAAGCATCCCAATCCACATATGGTTTGTTGAGATCTTCATTGATTCTAAGTTTCATAATAAACTCTTCCTTTCTTTTAATTATTGGTAAATGTAAAGGATGTTTTACTCTCGTTATTCCGACTTACAACATTAACCTTAACATTGGTATTAACATTAACATTATCCTGGTTGTGTGTTGTTTTTTTTTGTTGATTTTTAGTTTAACCGTTTTAATCAACATTCAATTACAGATAAAAATTCCCTAATAGGTTAGTACAAAGTTCTAGAATATATTTATCTCTAGCATCATTTAATGTCTCAGAATCATATTGAGAATCCCAAAGCACATCATAATCTTTTACCTCAGATGCTACTTTTTGTGCTAAATCAGTTTCTGCGAGATAAACAATGTTCTCTACAGCATCATATAATTTTTCAGTGAATTTACCCTTTAGAACATTCTCATTAACTTTCATTGCTCTTTTATCTCTTCTATTTCTTTTAGCTGATTCAAAAATACCGTCATAATTAAGTTCATCAATAAAAGAGAGAAAATCATCAACATCTTCTTTTGTTTTTAAAATCATTCTGACTTTTTCATTTGCAAATGGAAGTGGAATATGTTCACTTTTATCAAGATCCGCAACATAAGCGCCCATATCTTCTAAATTTACACTTGCACAATACTTTGGGTTATCTTCAAGAAAATAATCCAAGAACCCTTCTTTCTCATTTCCAAAACCTGCGTCTACTAATATACGGGATATCTCATATGCAGATAAACCAGTTCCCTCATTTATTTTTATAACCATTACAATTCAACCCCTTCATAATCAACCTAAACTGTGTTCTAAAACACATATAATTAGTGTAAGTAAGAGTTTTATTTTTTGTTTATTGTATGTTTTTTTTTGTATAAGTAAGTAAAGGATAGTCAAAATTCTTTTTCATGATTTTGACTATCCTTTCTTATTATTATCTAATATCTTCCTCTTCTTCAGGTTTCCAATTTTCTTCCAAAACATATCTGCTCACAGATTCACTTCCGTTCACATATACTGTTCTTACTGCAAATAGATTTCTTGGATTATCATATCTTGATATAAGTTGACCAAGAAGTAATAGTGCGTCATCAATCTGCTCTGTTTGGGCAATAATTCTTTGTCCACCCAATGGATAAATTTCGATTACAAGATAATTCTTTTCTTCCATTATTATTCCTCCTTTTGATAACCTGTAACTTGAATAAAAGATTCTCCAAATGCTGTCATATCTGTATCCTTGTAAGGGAAGAACTGTTTTTCAAAAAGTTTATGTCTAAGAAAATCGGTTGCTGCTTCGTTGTCTGATACAGGGTATTCATTAACCTTAATATCGCCAAATGTAGGAGTAATTTCTTCTTTTACAAAATATCTTGTGCTGTCCGGAATTTTTGTGTATGTTCTCTCTGATCTAATTTCATTTACATTGTCGTCAAACAAACCAGGCTCAACTTTATAACTTCTTAGAATAAATTTATCGGGTATCTTTACATTAAATGTGATTTTTGTTTTCATCTTTAATCCTCCGTTTCAATTAAGGGTTTATCTTCTTTTCCATAACTTTCTGGATTTGAAAAGAATTCCCTTTGGTTGAACCATTTATCATCTATAATATTTCCAATAATATCAATCGTGTCGCCCAATCCTTTTGAGGCAACTCTTATATACTTTCCTTTTAAATACTCCCATTTTTCAACACCGACAATATCCATGATTCTCATCATAGCTTCAAGGCCATTTCCACAGCCGTCAAATTTTTTAGCTCCCAAATATCCATGACCAATGCAGCGACCACCATATACGCATCCCCAACCATATCCTTCTAAGGTGATTCCATATGTTAATACCCCATGATCTGCCATGCTAATTGAGACGTCTTTAATGCAAGCATTTTCAATGGTATAACCTTCTTTTTCAAGTCTTTCTTTATAAAACATTTTTAACACTCCTATTCAAATTATCATTAACTTCTTTGATCATCCGTTATACGAATATAATCCCATGATCGCCATTCTTTTTGACTAGCGACATGATATGCGTCTTTACATCTACTAAGATCTTCTTCAGCAAGTTTCACATTATACTCCGCAATTCTTTTTTGTAGCTTCAATGCACGGTACATTGAAAGTTCATAATTGTCGCTTTCAATAATATGTTGAATTTCAGAATATAATTCATTACGTTCTTTCGTTAATGACTTTGTTACATCTGGATCTTTAGAACTATTTTCAAGCAGAAAGTCAAGTTCCAAATATCTGTCATAAAGTTCTTTTTCTTTTCTTTTCATTTCAAACTTTTGATTACTCATATTAAACTCCTTGTATTTTATTAAGTATTTTCCTCCTGATTTTTTATTTGTGGTATATTCCCTGCTTTATTTTACCACCATCCCAATGAGCTTTAAGCTTTTAGTTAAGGAATTTTATTGTATCGGCTCTTTTCGTATCTAACCGTACAAAAGGTCGATTGGGTGTTCTTTCAACAACCTATTCACAATCTTATCCACTCATTCATTTATTCCAACCTTAGATTTTTGCAGCCAGGATAATTAAAATGATTACATCAGATCCTCCATCTTAATGTCAATATCACAATTACCTTCAACATCCCACTTCTTAATGTCATCCTCACTGATGATTTTAACAGTTAGGCTATCATAAAGACATTTCCCTACATCATCAATCAAGTGATTTATAACAGACTGAATGTTTCCGAAATATTGATAAATTTCGTCAGATTCAAAGTCAACTGTAAATTTAAAGAATGTTTCATCATCATAACCGTCACAAGGTGAGAATTCGCAATTAAACTTTCTACCAAACCAATCTGAAATATAGTTTGCAATAGTTCCGATTATAGAAGGATCTGCATAATTCATAATTCCGTAGATTGCAAATGTTTTCATTTTACTCATCCTTTCTTAAAAGCTACCGTTGATAAGGCCGTGATAAACAAAATTTGCTGCACAGCTTGCTTGAATCCTATATCTTCCCATCCTGTAAAGGATTTCTTCCTCTAGAATACCCAATAGTTCTTTTGCCATTTTGGCTGCATCCTCTTTCATTTCTGTCATAGATGCCTGACAGACAATTTTATAATCAAGTTGGATATCCCAATCAAATATGGATTTGATATCTCCTTCTTTGTACTTTTTATATAGTGAACAGATACAATCTGAATAAACATCCATATCAAACATACTTAATTCAATCCTCCTTGTAAAAGTCATTATATATAAAACATTTTCAAATCAAACATTTTACGAGTTTATCAATCTTGGAATTTACTTTATCAAGCTTATCTTTGAATTTCTTGTCACCGGTTAGTTCATAACCATCTTCCAGTGAATCTCTTTCATTTGATAAACGTATAATTTTCTTTTTTATCTTTTCCTGTTCTTTAAGAGTTTCTTCCCATTGTTCTGGGTTCATGCCCGTAGGCATTTTTAAAAAATCTTTAATTGTCATTTGTACCCTCACTTTCACTTGTAAAGGTCTTTACCACTGCATTAAATGTTTCATGCCAAAGATCCCTTCCAGAATCAAGATAGGCATCTGCAAGAACATCCTCAACTGTTCTATTATCCCTGTTGGCAATATCCTTTGCTAAAACCTCGCACATAGCTGCTAAGGTTTTCATATAAGAATCTCTTTCCATATCATTCAGAAATACAATACCCATAATTTCCTCCTTAAAATTCAACACCGTAAAATTTACCAATGGCTTCCCAAGTGACATAAATGTTCTCAAGTTCAAGCAGTTCTTTGAACTCCTCAAAATCGGAATCTGTAATGGCCATATTATGATCAACTTTGTACCCAAGTGTGGCATCATTGATCTTTTTGAAAATGGGTTTGAGGTAGTTGTATTTACCCTCAATAACTTGTTTTTGAATAT
>JAGCBE010000520.1 GCA_017652345.1 Methanobrevibacter sp. | reverse complement strand
TTAACCCCCGCAGCAATTCTACCAATAGGAGCAATATCTTTAGTTTCAAATTTAATTGCTATACCATTTCTAGTAATTACAATTACATCTTCTTCATTCAATAAAGTTACATTAGCAAGAGAATCACCATCTTTGAACTTTATAGCTTGAATACCTGTTGTTTTTTTAGTATTCTTAAATTCATCTAACTTAGTTTTCTTTATTAAACCGTTTTTAGTAAAGAATACAACATATTTTGCATCTGTCTTTCTAAACTGAGAAGTTACATACATAATTTTCTCATTTGGATTAAGTTTTAAAAGAGTAGCAAGGTTAGTTCCACGTGAAGCATTGGTTCCCGCAGGCACATTATCCACTAACATTCTAAACATTCTGCCTTCTGAAGTAAAGATAAGCAATGTGTCAATAGTGTTAGTTGATATAGATGATAATATTGCATCATCCTGTGTCTTAACTCCCTTACCATTTCTCTTTTGTATTTTAAATGAAGTTTTAGGAACTCTCTTAATATCTCCGGACTGAGTGCATATAACCACTACATCTTCAGGTTCAACTAATGCAACCTCTTTTTCTTCTTTTGGTATTTCAATTTGCGCGAGCTCTGTCCTACGCGCATCACCATACTTTCTAACAATTTCATCTAGTCTTGAAGTTAATTCCTTTATTTGAGTTAACTCATCTATAATTAAATTTTCAAGATATTTAATAGTTTTCTTTAAATCTTCTTTTTCATTTTCGAGTTTTATACCCTCTAATTTAGCAAGAGAAGAAAGTTTCATATTAAGTATTGCAGTTACTTGATTATCTGTAAAATTATATTTTTCAATTAAGGTTTGTTTTGCGGCAGCACCACTTTCAGATTTCTTGATAATTGCTATAATATTATCAATATCTGCTAAAGCTACAAGTAATCCTTCAACTACTTCAAGTCTTGCAAGGGCTTTATTTCTATCAAATTTTGCTTCCCGCACAATACATTCAATATTATGGTCTACATAAATCTTAATACAATCTTTAAGATTTAATTCAGTTGGTGTTTTACCAACAAGACCAACCATATTATAAGAGAATGAACTCTGCATATTTGTATGAGCATAAATCTTATTTGCTATTGCATCTGGATTTGTTCCGCGCTTACACTCAATTACAATTTTTACACCTTTTTTATCAGTATAATCATTTATATCTTCTATTCCATCTATTTTTCCTTCGTCACAAGCCTTACCTATCTCAGCAACAAGATTTTCAACACTTTGTCCATAAGGAATTTCATAAAATACAATACTATTTTTTTCTACTTTATATCTTCCTCGAATTTTAACAGATCCATGTCCAGTTCTCATAATACTAGGAATATCATTTTTATTAATGACTTGTCCTCCTGTTGGGAAGTCTGGCCCTGGAAGCATAGGCTCTTCTCCTCGGAGATATTGATCAATGGCCGCCGCAACCTCTTTTAAATTATGTGGTGCCCATTTACAAGCCATAGCAACACCAATACCTTCATTTGGATTACAAAGAAGATTAGGAAATATTGATGGAAGTGTAATAGGTTCTTCACTAGCCTCATCATATGTAGGAATAAAATCTACATTTCCTTTCTTTAACCCTTGAAGAAGTCCATCTTCTGAAAGTTTTGAAAGACGAACTTCTGTATAACGCATATGAGCTGGTCCATCGCCAATTATATTACCATTATTACCATGAAAGTCTATTAATGGATAACGCATTATCCAATCTTGAGATAATCTTACAAGAGCACCATATATAGATGAGTCACCATGCGGATGAAGACTACCCATTACATCACCGACGACTCTGGCAGCCTTAACGTGTGCCTTATTAGATAATCTACCATTGCTATATGCTCCATATAGGATCCTTCGCGCAACTGGTTTAAGACCTGATTTAGCATCCGGAATTGATCTATCTGTATTGACGGCTACTGCATATTCTATAAAATTAGTACCTAATTCTTTAATTATATCATTTTGCATTATTTAATCTTCCTTTATCTATTTTCTTTAAAAAAGTACGCATAATAATATTTATCATCTAAAATTTTATTTAAGATAAAATCATTATCATAAAATAATTGCGTTTCTATCTCAGGATAACAAGTTATTATAAATTCATAAATTTCTTCTTTAAAAGAAATAACTTGCACTATATCTTTCATTACTTACTCCTGATTATATACAGCTTCTTCGCTATGTTTCTTAATATACTCTTTTCTACCTACTACTCCAGTTCCCATTAACTTATCAAACAAATTATTTGCTTCTTTTATATCTTTTACAGTTATCTGCTTTATAATACGTTCATCAGGATTGGTCAATGTCTTTTCGGTTTCGTCTACGTCCATTTCACCAAGTCCCTTCATACGTCCTACTTGATACTTCTTTCCTTGATGAGTCTTACGATATTCTTCAAGAGCTTCATCATTTTTAAGATAAATATATTTATCTTTTCCTTCTGTTATTTTATAAAGTGGCGGAACTCCCGCATAAACATAACCTTCCTCTATTAATTGAGGACAGAAATTCCAAATAAATGTATAGAACAAATTCTTTATATGCGCTCCATCGACATCAGCATCACTCATAATGATTATTTTGCCATATCTTAAATCATCTTCATCATAAGTAAGTTTCATTGTCTTTGGATCGACTTTTAGTCCAAACGCTTCAATCATTGTCATAATTTCTGCATTTTTTCTTATCTTTTCAAGAGTTGCTTTCTGAGTATTTAATATCTTACCTCGAACAGGTATAACTGCCTGAAAATCTTTATTGCGGGCAAGCTTTAAATTACCTGAAGCACTGTCTCCCTCTGTAATATATATTTCACATTTCTTTCTATCTTTACTCTTACAATCTGCAAGCTTACTATCAAACTTTAATGCTTTATCTTTCTTTTTGTTAACACCACGAGCAGCTTCTCTAGCTTTTTTAGCAGCTTCGCGCGCCTTCTTAGCATTAATAGCTTTATCTGCTATTGTTTTAATTTCTTTTTCATTCGTTTCTAACCAAACTCTTAAATTTTCTGCAAGAGCCTGGGTGAATATTGCGGTTTCGATTTTAGTTACCCTAGACTTCACTTGTGCATCATATCCAACATTAGGAGCAGTCATATTAAATACAATATACATTCCTTCTTGAATATCATCACCAGTTAAGTTTTCGTCTTTATCTTTTAACCATTTCTTATCTCTAAAGAACTTATTAAATTCTCTAGTAATAAGAGTTTTAAGCTGTGTTATATGCGGACCAGAGTCTGTTAAACCTGTGTTTACATAAGGAACAATAGTAGATGAATAATTAGAAGTATAAGTTAATACCATATCCATCTTATACTTTCCTTCAGTAAACTGCATATTAAATCTATTCTTTATAATTTCATTATCTTTAACTGCGTCATCTACTAAATCATGAAGTCCATGTTCAGAATAATATTTTGTTACAGTTCCATTATCATTTAACTCTATTGTTAATCCTGGACATAAGCAAGATATTGTCTTAAATAAAGATTTAATTTTATTTATTTCTACTTCTGTATGAGTGAAAAACTCTTCTGATGGTTTCCATTCAACAAATGTACCAGATAAATTCTTACTTGCATTACTAACTTCTCTTTTATCAAAAACACCTTCTTTAAAAGATATTTTCTCAACTTTACCATCTCTATACGTGATAACATCAAGCCAATGAGATAAAAAAGTTGTTATTTTACTACCAATACCAAAAGAGCCAAGTGAAGTTCCTTCATAGGTCCCGTCCTCTCTGTATTTTCCCGAGGTATTAAGAACACTAAATGCAGCTTCAAGAATTGTTGTACCATCATCTCTTTTTTCATTTACAAGAAAACCTTGACCATAATCTCGCACAGATATAATGTCTTTATCAATATTTACTTCAATGCGGTCACCATGTCCAAGACGAAATTCATCGACTGCGTTAGATACTATTTCAACCAAAAGTTGTGTTGAATATGTACAATCTCCTGCATATACTTGAGGACGAAGTCGAGTAAACTCTAATGGACTTAAACTTTCAATACTATCTTTTGTATATAACTTTTTATCCATTTAATAAAATCTCCTTAGATTTTTTTCTTATACTATAATTATATCAAATTTTTTCTTTAAAATCAAGATTTTAGCTTTTTAAGTTCTTTAGAGAGCTTAAATTTTTCTTTCTTAAAATATTATAATGAAAAATTTTTTTAATGTCAAGAGGACAAAAAAATAGGAGAAGTTTACTATAAGTAAACTTCTCCTTAATAATTATATATTTAAACTTTTTGAGTAAATTTTAATGAAATCCAACCTTGACCAGATTTAAGTTGACCCCATCCATTTTGTTCTTTTACTATTGTATAGATTTCTCCACGTCTTAATACATTAACTACACTATAACTTGAACCAGGACCTCTTCTAACATTAAGAGCACTCGCTGTTATTTTTACTTTATAACCTGCGGGAGCCTGGTTAGAAGATCCGTAAACTTCCTTCATTTTAGCAGCAGACTTAGGTCCATATATACCATCTGGTGTAAGTCCATATTTCTTTTGGAAATTAATTACAGCATTTTTTGTATTATTACCAAAATCTCCATCTATTATAAGATTTGGGTTTATAATAGCTTTAAGTTTTGTTTGTAAACTTCTTACTGCATCACCTTTACTACCAACTCTTAAAATTGGCTCTGATGGAGTTACAGAAGGAGCAGCTGGTTTAGGTGCGGGAGCAGGGGTTGAAGACTCTTTAGGGGCGCTGCCGCCGCCAAGTATTCTAGTTACGTCCTCGCGCACATTAATCATATTCTTACCAAGTATATTAGGGAACCAATGATTAATATCAGAGTGATTACTAGCAAATCCTAGTTTACTAGCATCATTATGACAAGTAATAACTGGAATTGCAATTCCATTTCTATTAACTGTTCCATTAGGATTTAATCCATATTTTTTACATAAATAAGCTGTTAATTCAACTGCTTCATTATATACCTTTTGTGCATAATCTTTATCTTTTAGATTATCTTCACAAATTTCAAATTGAATCCATCCATCATTACAGCTACCTTTTTTACCAACACCACATCCCCATGGTCTATATTCCCAAGGCATTGTCTGAACAGTTCCAACACTACCGTCCGCAAATTTACCAATAAAAGCATTTAGTCCAGAACTAAGTGCTGCATGATTATAATCATTTTTATTATAGTTTTTACCAATCTTAGCGATATCAGCTTTATAATTATCAGAATCATCTGCTGGTTGAACATATCTCTTTAAATTAGGATTATTTGCACCCGTACTATGCCATAATATACCAACAGGTTTTATACTTGATGTATTTTTATAACATCTACTATTTGTTTGCATACATGTATATAAATTCATTATTATCCCTCCACAAATCTATTCTCTTCTATTGCTGATGCAACATCATCACTATTATCTATTAAGTCCTCAAGTTCTTCGAGGGCAGAGTCGACCATAGCAGAAAATTCTTCAAAACTAATAAATAAAGCAATAGCTGGAAATTTAGCAAGGAACATATCATAAACTCTACTAAGTTTAAGCTGTCCTGTACCAGTACCTAATTCAGCCTCAGCTTTAGCAACCGCAAATAAAAGCCACTGTCTAACTTGAGCCTTTTGTTCAGAGTCTGGTAACTGTATCCATTTATAAACTTCAATAGCAATAAAAGCAATAATTGCAATAAAAGCAATTATAATATACCAATATTCACAAATAAACTGTCCAATTGTCATTATATCTTCCTCCTTATAATCTTTCTGCAATACTAGCTATCTTAGACCTATGACAGATAGGTAATGTAATTTCTCCATAAAACTCTTGACCTTTAAAAATTTGAGAAACTCTTCTCATACCATTATTAGACCCTGCGTAAATACCAAGATCAACTTGAGTATCGCTGTCACCATCTAAAATACATATACTGTCATCGCCTATGCGTTGTAATGCAAGTTTTATTAAATCTATGTTTAAATTTTGAGCTTCAGTAATATAAATACCAGCTTTCATACCCGTTGTATCAAAACCTCTAATATCAGACATCGGTAATAAAATTAATTGACCATCATTAATAAGTCTTTCGACTTGCATTTTATCTCCTAGTTTAGAAGTTAAGAAATTACCTATTTGACTATCTAAAAGTTTTTCGGTGCGGGAGCCAGGGTAAAAACCTAATTTAGCTGAACCCGCTGTCGCAACAGTGTTACAAAAAATTATTATTTTATCTATTTGATAATTCTCTAGCTGTTGGAATAGATACCCAAGTCCAAGGTAGCTTTTACCGGTTCCCGCAGCTCCTCGTAACATTGTTAAAGTATTATATTTTAAACTATCCATAGCTAATTTTTGATAAAAATCTAAAGGTTTTATATCACCAAGCATTTTTGAACTAAATATATTAAATAAAACTTGTTCTAATTTATCATTTCTATAAACATAACTATCTATTATTCTATCATTTTGTTTTATTATCATATATTGATTTGGTAATAAATCAAAAGTATCACCACTATATATTCTATCATATATATCAGCAACTTCATTTTCAGATATGCAAGTATATATTTTATACCCTGTATAAGAACTATCTTCTTTTGGAATTAAAGAATTTGTTGTTAGTCCCATAGATTTAGCAATGTTGTTACAACTAACATCATCCGTCATAAAACACATTTCCGGATGGTTCTCTGAATAAACATATGCACATATTACAATTCTTGAATCATTATTTTCTAATAATATTGGGTTTGGTTTTAAATAAATTTCATCCCACTCTTTTTCATAATTCACTATTGTATATTGCCCATAATAAAAATTAAGTAATTGACATACTTTCTTAGCTTTAAACTTTACATCTTCATCTTTAAATTTTGAAGTTTTTATATCTTCCAACTCCTTGAGTGTAAGATTACTCACGACAAAAGGAGATGAAGAAATGTTTTTAAAGATGATTGCATAGTTATTAAGCAGACTGCAAGTATCATAAAAAAACATCTAGTCACCTCGTCTTTTCTATTATGATATATTATTTAATTTTTATTTAAGTAAAATTAATTATTTTTGTCCTGATTATTAAATTTACCTAGTGCACCAATAGCATCTCCTAATTTCTTTAAACTAGCTTCACGTTCTTTTTTATTTGTTTTTCTACTTTTAATATATATTTTTCTTGCCTCTATTGTATTGAAAATAAGATTTTGCCATTCTTCTTTTTGTTCTTTTAAGTGGTAGATTTCTCTATGAATAGCATTAAGTAAATTAATAACGTAATTACGCCCTTTTATATCTTGAGGCATAGAATGTAATAATCTTTCAAGAGTCTTAGTTTCAATTCTTTTTTCAGCTATTTGTTTATTAATTAAGCTGATATTAGCACGAGCTTCTGCAAGATTTAATCCAACAGAATATGATGGCGCAAGGTCATCATCTGGATGCTTATTTGATGTTCCAAAGAATGTTCCTTTTTTTGTCTTTAATGTAGCTATGGTTAATCCAGTTTCATTGTCATAATCAAAGCTAATTTTCTTTTTCATGTAATTTCTCCTTTATGTCTTTAATAATATCGTCCAATAGGACAGGATAACAATTATGAGCATCAAGCTCTACGTGATAGATAAGTCCTTTATTAAAATCAAGAAATTTATCTTTAGTGTGACTATGACCGCATAAATTAATTGTTTTTCTTTTAAGCGGTTTATCATCATCATAATTTGAAGTTAATGTTGGATAATGAGAAAGATAAAAATGATAACCATTATATTTTAATATATTAGCATACCCAAGGCAATCAAAATTTTCTAACCACATTAATTCCTGACGAGCTACCGTATCATGATTACCCCAGATGACATGTTTCTTACCGGGAAGGCGTCGCATATAAGACATACCTTCTTCATTGTTATTAAGGAAACAGTCTCCAAGGATATACAGATCATCAGTCCAATCCATTACTTCATTAAAATTTTTAATTATCTGTTCATTCATTTCATGTACTGAATCAAAACCTCGTGGCTTATAAAGAAAGTCACGATTATGGCAGAAATGAAAATCTGAACAAAAATATACTTTATTCATATTTTTATCTCCTTGATTGTAACAAATTTTTTATAAAATTCTTCCTTTACAAATAAGTTAAAGATTTCTTTGTCTATTTCTTCTTCTATTTCTTTAAACAATTTAAAACGATTTGGTAGATAAATATATTTATAATTCCATTTATCTATAATTGGATAATTATTTGGATTAGGTTTTAAGTTTTGTTTTATAAATTCTATAGTGGTCATATTTCTATTATACTTCCATGTTTTCCAGTTTGTTTATAACTCATAAATAATCTTTTTATTGGTTGACTTTTATCATTTAATATAATTAAATAATCTACTTCTTTACATATACCTTGTATAAGTTTATCTAAAGAGGTGTACTCCTTACGAACGCAAGGGATACCTCGTAAAGCGGAATATTGTTGCGCGAGCGACGGCTCCGTGTGTATACTACCCTTGATTCCCGCAGAAAACATAGTGAATAAATATACACCGCTATCTTTAATTAGTTTATCTAAAATTTCATCAACAATATTAATATATGATGAATCTCCACCAACTATGCCAACTTTCATTTTGTGCCTGCCGCCCCGTCTACATAAACAATTTCATCTATATAATCTTCAAAACGTGCATCTGGTTTCTTAAATGCTCTTATCATATTTCTCATTGTTTGATCTGGTACTCTTGTAATACCTTCTCTAAGAGCATTTCTTTCCATACAGATATGATAATCTGTCATTACTATAACTACAGTTACTTTATCTGGTTTTACTTCAAGACTATTAATTAACTTTAATCTACTTCCTTTTGATAAATGAGTAGCATCCGCAATTACAGTTTTATCATCTATTAAGTGTTTTGTTATTCTATTACAAAATTCTTTATACACATCATATTCATGGTCAAAGTAATGAGCTTGGTCTGTTACATACTCATATCGGACCTCGTCTCTTGATACATACTCCCAGTCAGGATGCATTTTTAAGAGCTTCTTTGAATAAGTAGTTTTGCCGCAGCCTGGTACGCCACACATGATAATTAAATTATTCACTCTAAAACACCTCCTCCATTATTAATATAAGTTCTAAATTCGCTCCAAGATAATTTTCTTGTACCATCTTTATTAAAATTATGTAAATCAAATTCAAGTTTAAAATCTTCTAATGTATAATTACTATTTGACCTTATTTCAACCATATTAGTTTTCTTTTTGCAATATATGCAATACATGTTCTTTAAATGTCCAATCTCTCTTTGTTGAGCTTTTTTTCGTGGTATTGGAATATTTTTTCTACCACATTGTGTACAATACATATCGCTAAGTAACATATTTTGACTCAAAAATAATCACCTCTTTCTTATTTTGTTATTTCACCCCATGCTATGAGTTTACTTACATAAAAATATTTTGCATCACCTTTAATGCATTCACCTTTACATAATTGATTATTCTTTTTTCTTAATATTCCAATAAACTGTCGTTGAGGAAATAAAAAGTTATCTTCTGACAGTAGGCAAATAGGAGTATCAAGGGGACATTCATTCATATTATAATTCCATCTCATATATATCTCCTTATTATTTTTACATATTTTTCTATATTTATTATAACAAAAATTTTTATTAAAAGCAAAAATGTCCCGATTATTGTATAATAATCGGGACACTATTATTTTTATCCATGATATTTAGCAAGAAATTCATTTGATACAGCTTTAAATGAACGCTCACCTTTTCTATCTCTAAAAACAAGACCTTCTCTCATTTCTTTATCAAGTTTAGAGTCGCCAGTAGCTTGAAGAAGTAAAGTATCACAATCAAGAGGCATTTTAAACATTTCTGAGAGTATTGGTACACAAGGTATTTTATATTTTTCAAGGGTTTTAGTCATTTCACATGGATTTAATCTACGAGTAGACCCATCTTTAAAGCCATATATAAGGTTGAACGCCATAAAATTATGAACACCTTTACCTACTGAATAAGTTCTTTTCTGTATGCCGTCGCCATATGTTTCACCTTGAAGTGTAACAAATTTTAATTCTGGCATTTCTTTTAATATAGTAGAAAGAACATCTTTTATATTATATTTTTCAGCCATTTCTATATATACATTAGAGTCATAAAAACATTTATCTGTTTTCTCTGGGGTATCAAAACAAACATTTCTTGAGCATATATAAAACTCTTTTTTGCCAAATCTACCTTTCTTCATTGTATACGTGGAGCTTGTTCCGTCAATCTTTTCAGTTGCTATCCAGTCTGTATCACGCCAGTCTGGATCTTCAAATACCCAAGGCATATTCTGAACTCGTTCTTCGTCTGTCTTTACAACCCAGGAAGGCCATCCACCTTTCTTATCTTTCGCTTTTCCAAAGAAAAGGAACATGACTTTTTTACCCCATTCGCGCTTCATCATCCATCTAGCCCAATCTTTCTTAAACAGTTCTGGATGACGTTGTGCCATTTTCTTATATTTATCCACTGAAGGAGCCTTACGTCTATTATCACTAGCTGTTGCATATGTTATACCAAGCTGTTTAGTAAGAAACATATTCTCTTCACCTGGTACATGTGCAACACCTTCATTATCTTTAACGAAAAGAAATCCGCCAGCAAATTGAGCTGAGTCAACAGTCCAACCAAAATCAGATGGTGGCATAAGAAGTCCCTGTGAATAAAATTGTTTAAACTTCTGTGTCTTTACTTTATAATGATATTTAGATAAAAATTCAAAAGGAGCCTTCTCAGGTGTTTTAGAGTCTATTTCTATATATATACCAAGATCACCAGGCTTAAAGACTCCTTTACGAACCATAGTTTTCCATCCACCGACAACCGCCGCCTCTACTCTATCCTTGCCCTCGATTGGTTCAATAGCATCTACTTTAACCACATAAGCTAATTCTCTTTCCTTCTTTGCATTGAGCATAATTATCACCTCTTTTTTATTTTCTAAAATAATTATACTAAAAATTTTTAAAAATTACAATTTTACTCATACCCAAGTTCATCTAATTTATCTATTATTGTATCATCAAAATCCATTGGAATTTCAACATATTTTGCAAGATAATTAGCTTTATCAATTTCTACTTGTTTCCAGTCTATTTTATTAAGAACATATCCACAAGCTGGATTCTGTAACTGATCAAAAGCAAAAGCTTTTTCAAGTAATTCATCTAATTTTTCACTTTCAATTAATGTAACATTATTTGTCATTTAATTTACCTCCGTATCTGCTTCTATGATTGTTGGTGCTTTATTAAATGCATCATATATTAGTTGTATTGCGGTTTCTGCTGTCACTCCCCATTCAACATCACTTTGTTCAATAGGTCTTACTATTTGATATACACTATTTCTATCTATCAAATCACCATGCCCCTTTGGAAGTGGTGTGCCGTTCTTAATGGCGTTAAAAATATCAACAACACATATAGTTTTATCCATTAGTTTTTTATACACATTTTCGTCTATGTCAATTACTATCTTCATCTAAACTCTCCTTTAATCTCTGAATCGCTGTGAAGCACTCTGTCGCGGAGTCTGTGTTGAATGTTTGTAACCATTCTTTTAGTGGTGTGCCATTATAACGAACAGCATGAAGTATATCAGCATCCTTCACCCAATAATCTATGAAATCGTTATAGATTTCCTCTGAAATATCAACTATAAGTTTCATTCGTTCTTACTCCTTTTTACCAATAAAAATACTTGCAATTATTGTCGGTGCCATGCATTCTGTATCAACCTCATAAGTTATATTCTCTTTAATTTCTTCTAACAAATCCTTTACAACAGCTTGTTTTGCACGTTCAATAAATCCATCTAAATCCCTCATATAAACAGGAACCATTCTCTTTACTCTAAATTCTTGAAATTGCATTGTTGTATGCGTCACAAACTTTGGCTTGTTATACAAATCATAAAGTTCTTGCATAGCAGGACTATCTGCAATAATATCTTGCATCAATTTATTATCGGATTCAAGAGTGTTTATTTTCTTTTTTAGGTTTTTTGCCTTCTGTCTTGCGTTCATTTGTCATCACTCCTTTTATTACTTTCTGACTTATACTTGTCAACTTGCTCACAAGGCGGTAATAAATCATATCTACCCATTCTTTTTAATGACTTATGTACAATAAATTCAACATCTTCGCCACTATAGCCACATACATAGGCTGTATTCCTAATTCCATCAATTATTGCTCTATCTTCTTTTGATAACCCATCATCTTGAAACGGATTTATTGGGTTGTATGAAAATTCCATATTTTACTCCTCGCTTTCTGCCTTGCAATATTTTTGTAGTTATTGAAATATCTGAAGAGCCATTTAAATGCTACCTCCTTGCAAGTAACCCATTAAATATAACCTTTTTAATGGTCTCTACTATATCTTCATAATTTTCTTTTACTTGATAAACAACTTCTCCAGCATAGATATTTACTTTTCCGTTTGTTTCATAAATACTGATAATATTGTTTATATTCAGCAGTATTTTTTCGTCATTTTCTGATAAATGTAATCCAATAAACATTATTTTTCCTCGCTTTCTGCCTTGTAGATTAAGCCATCTTCGTAAAAACAATATATTCGTCTTATTTCCTTTTTGACTTCCTTTGCTATTCTTTCTGTTTGTTCTAGAGCTTTGATAGCCATATTAAGCGCTTCGTTTATTTCCTTTTGAGTAATTGTCACCTCTCCTATTTCATAAGCTAATGTCACTTTGCTTAATATCTGAATTGCTTCTTCATTCGTCATCAGTGTTTACCTCCCCATTTACCTTTCCAAATATAGTGTCGAGGTCATCCATCGTATATCCATTATCTGCAAGTATTTCCCCGACTTTTTCAAATATGGCTCGGTACTTCTTCAACTCTCTCAGCCACTCTGCAAGTTGTCGGTATCTTTTAGCACATTCTTCATAAGACCAAAAACCCATTGTATCGCCTTTCTCTTTATAAATTTGTGCTTGATCTTCACTTAGTTTTGCTAATTCATCTACGTTTTTAATCGCTTCTTCAATCGTCATTATAATCCCACCTTTCCGTCCATACTATCTTACAACAAACACATTTATACTTAACTATTGAATATGTGACATAATGTTCAAAACCCCAATCATCTAATACTTTAGAACGATACATGGTAGGTGGTTTATAGTTCCAGTATCCACAATTAGGACATACAGCTGCTTCTTTTCGTTTCATTTTCCACCTCTATCATCTTTGCTCCACAGTTTGGGCAATAATTTGTTTTACAATCGTATGGTGCATTAGATAAACATTTGCTACAAACTAAATGAGCATATGTACTAGGATGTGCTATCCATTTTCCTACGTTTGGCTGTTGTTTTTGTATGCCATTTAAAAGAATTTGTTTTAGTTCTTCTTTGTTGATTTTTATCTGTAAAATATTTTCACAATATGGATGAATAGTTTCAATAATAAATTCTTCTTGATTTTCTTTTGCTTGCATTGCTATTTTTTCAACCATTTTAGATATGTCAAATTCCATTATCATATTAATCACCTTATATATTTTTTATCTATTTATATTATAAAATATTTTTTCTAAAAATGCAAAAAATGCGCGAAGTGCTTAAATTCTAGCAAGTTTGTGGTCGTTTGCTAGAATTTAAGCACATTCGCGCTATCCACCATATATATTACCACCTTGAGCTATTAATTCATTATGAACTGTTGTTATTGACCATTTATTTTCATCAAAAGCTTCTGGTATAGTAACTGCATAAATACATTTATATAAATATTTTTCATAAATACAATAATCACCTACTGCATATAATTTTAAAGATGAATATTCTTCTGTTGAAGTTGCTAAGTTCATTATAGCAGATTCTGCAGGCATTTTATAAGCAGGAGCTCTTGTGTTTAAATTATTAGTAAAGACAATATATTTTTGTCCTTCTATCTTAAATACACAACCTGGAACCATTAAATCTCCAGTAACTTGAACTCTAAAATTTTCACTCCAATCACCAAAGTTTAAATAAGATCTAACTAAAGTTATACTCATAGGAGATACTATTACTTGTTTTCTAGGTATTTGACTTATATTATCTCCATATTCATAATTATCATGACCGTTATCAAGACACCATTTAAGTTCTCCATCCAAATTAGTATCTACTGTTGTATTATAATGATTCCATCCATAATACCAATAGTCATCTGCTTCTGGTGCTGAACATACTACTAATCCATTATTAAGAAGTTCATTACCATTTTCACAACAGAAAGTTATATCAGTAATATGAGTACCTTCTGGAACCATACCTAAATATAAAGCACAACCATCATGTGCAAGAGGTATAAATACTATTGCACATACATTAAGATTAATAGTTTCTTCATCAACTACTTTTGTCATATTAAAATCAACTAAACTTTTATTAAAAGCAGATTCTCCATCTGTTCTAACAAAATTAATTGTGTTATTAGTTATCTTCCAATAACAATTTGTTGTATTATCAGCTTCATCCCATAATATTTTACCATTAGATATATTTACTGTAAACCCAAGTTCTTCAAGGTAATCTAATACATCATTAAAATTATATTTTAAAGTTTTCTTTAATTCGTTTTGCATCGCCATTATATCACCACCTTTAATCTGAAGGTAATTCAACGGCAAGATTATTCATAAAACCATAGAAGTTTCTACCGTTAAAACTAAAAAATCTATTATCTGTTCCTATCCAGTTGTGATAGCCACTATCATATCCTGCTGAATAATAATATCTTCTTTCAGGGGCAGGTGATGTTGACACTATATATAAATTTGATAAAAATCCATCCCCGCAAGGAGCTTTTATTAAAGTACATATATTCTGTTTGTAATCTGTTTTATTTCTATATATATCTCTATAATCATTTAAAACGCTCATTGAAGTACCTTGATTATAAAGCGTAGCTGATCTTGCTGATTCACCTGGATCATTTTCTTCTCCTCCTCTATATGCCCAATATCCATGAACTGCATTTGATATAATATACCAATAATTATTTGTTACATTATTATAAAAACCTAAACCAGTAGACATAAATGAACGTTGGGTTGCTTCGTATATAGCATGAAGTGGAACATTATTATGATCAGTAACTGACATTAATTTTGGATTAGAATTATAATACCCATACCAAAGCATAAGAGGATAAGCTTCTATAATAAAACCATTGTTCTTTAATGGAATAAAGAAAAACGACTGACACCAAGGCGAATAAGCACCAGGAGAATAGTCATAATTATAAAAAAGATGATTTATAGAACTATAATTTAATCCTCTAGAATAAAAAGCAAATTGATAATAATAACCACCACTAGGATAGGTTTGCCTTCCCCAGCAAGCTGCATTTTCATCTTTATCGTATTTCCATTTAAAATTTGTAACAGGAGTACTAGGATCTATTTCGGAACCATCTGCTTGAACAAAACCACAACTTTTTATTACGCTTGTAAAATTTTTAGATTTATCAACTTCTCCGATATCAATGTTTGAGTCATTATTAGTTCTATTACTAAAAAAGGTATATCTATTAAATTGCATTTACTAACCTCCTATTCTATATAAATTTCTGTTATTACATATTCTGCATTAGAGGTAGATGCAAAATAATTCTTTTGATTACTTGCAAGAGGATATTTAATAACAGTTTCTTCAGAAAAACTTCCCGTAGTATAAGAAGTTCTATTTGTTCCACTTACTACTTCAGGCATTGTGCTTTCTGAATTTCCTCTTCCTATTTGATAATTAATAGTTGTTCCTGGCATTGCGGGAGCAACTTTAATACAAAAATCGTTACCAAAACTCATCACATCAGACGTTGTTATTATTCCCTCTATAGCATGAGTTCCTTCACTCGTTATATTAGTTGTATTTTCAACAAGTCCATATGTACCATACATACTTCCAAATACACCAATAAATCTACCGTTTCTATAAAAATATGTCTTAGCATCAGCATAGTCTTCAAGAGACATAGCTACAACATTACTTCCATATAAAGCATTGTCATGAGTTGGATCATCATCTGTTGAAACACTACCCGTTGCGCTAGTTAATTCAGTTACTCCATCAACATCTCCTATCGTTATATTAACAGGAGTTATTTCTTGATATGCATATTGTGATGCTATTGTACTCTGTTGAGGTATTACATTTGCAGATTGTAATACATCTTGTTCCTTCGTAGCAAAAGGTATAACTTGTGTATCACCAGTCATAATATATCCATATGAACCTAAATCTGTTACACCAAATTTAAATTCTTGTATTTCTCCGTTATATTCAGCTTTTAATCTATTTTCAAGAGCAATAACTCTTTTTGTATAATCCTCTAATAAAGTTGTTAAATAAACCTGATATGAAAATAAAGCGTCATAAATACCCTTGTTAGTTACAGGGTTTAATGAGTCTGGGAGTAGAACTTTATCTAATTGAACTGTTTGGTCAGTTAGCCATTCTAAAAAGTCTTCTTCTGTTCCAGTATGTCCTTGTTCTAACCATATTTCATATGTAGATTTACCTTGGTCACCTTTTAATGCGGCGACCTGCTCAGGGGTGAGTATAACTTCTCCCATAGGACCTTGAGGACCTTCCGGACCTGCAGGACCTTGTTCTCCGCGCTCTCCACGTGGTCCGCGCAAAGCTTCTATCTGTTCTGGTGTTAATGCTTCAAAAGATACAGTACCATCTCTACCTTTTACATTAATACCAATATTTTCATTATTAACATAAACCCAACCATTTGAGTCTATATATATTTGATCACGTTCCCAAAAATTGTCATCGCCACCATATTCACCATGAGGCATTTGAGTTAAATCTTTTTTATATATATCAAGAGGCTCCCAATAATCACTTGATCTTGCGGGATGGTGTCCAAGGTTACCTTGGACGAGACTCTTAAAAATCATACCATTGGAACTTACTTCGTCACCAAGGTTATAACTTATCGTAGCATCCCAATTCATAGGAAGTGTATTATTTATCGTTGTAGGCATTACTCATCTTCTCCTTCTTCCTCGTCCTCTTCTTCCGGAACTACTTCTTCTTCTATTTTTTGTATATATAATTGACCATTTTTTATACCTAACTTATAAACATCATCATTTACATCATCAGTTATCATATATAAATTATCAATTAAATTGTTTAAGTTATTACTAACTATTGAAATATCTTGTGCATTGTCATCTATTTGGTCTTGCAGATTTTGTAACTGTGGAATTGTAATTCCAACATAAGGAGTAATTCCAACAGAAGTAAAAGCTCTATAAATAGCATCTGAAGTCATTACTGCTTCGCTATTTAGAGTTGGAACTAAATCAAAATCTAATAAATCTTGTTTCCCGCTTAGTACATTTCCATCACCATCTGTAATATCACCTGCGGCAAGTACATCTCCCATTCTTGAAACAGTAAATACATTTGCTTCATTTCCAACAGAACTACCATAACCTAATTGGAATAAATCAGAAGAATTACTTTCATTATATTTACCTAATATAATTTGATTATCTCCACCACTAACTAAGCCAGAACCAAAAAGTATATTATAACTATATGCGCCACTAGATAAGCCGCTTCCGCCCTTTAGAACATTTTTATTTGGGTTCCATAAGAGTTGATTCATTTTAATACCAACATCAAGTAATTCATCAGAACCAATCGATCTATATGATAAAATAGGAAAGTCTGAATTTAAAGTACCTTCTTCTATTGTAGGTTTACTTGAAACTGATTCTTTAGCTTGTTCTATTGCTGTATAGATTGCTGCGCTAGTAACAGGATTTTCTGAATGTTGTAATACAGAAGTTTCTATATTATAGTTATCTAAAAATTGTTTATAAGAAGTTGTGAAATCATTAGTTGATAATCCTTTACCAGCAACTTTATCGACTTTATTAGATAAAACATTACCCGTACCATCTTCTATATTACCTAATGTTTTTAGTCTTCCACCTTTTGTTACAAATAATACTGTAGAAGGTGTTTGTTGTGAACCATATCCTATTTCAAAAACGTTATTTGGATCATTCTCATTATATTTACCTATGGCAAATTGATATGCGGTGCCAGTTTGAGTACCAAGACCGCCTGTGAAGCTATAATTACCTCCTGCAGTAGTTTCATATCCAGAAGCAAAACTTCCATTACCATTGGCAGCATTATATTGACCCTTGTAGTTTACGATTAAAGAACCTTGTCCAGCGCCTTCTTTAACAAACCCTTCCGCATATCCAGCGATGAATTCATAAAATTCTTCAATAGGATGGTCTTCTTCATCATACCCTTGATCGCGTAACCAAACATGATAGGCATCTAATCCATCATGTCCATCTATACCATCAACACCATCACGACCATTAAGTCCATCTGCACCATCTTGACCTTTAAGAGTTTGTTTTTCTTCTTCTGTTAACTCATCATATGAAACATATCTTGGTGCACCTTCAGGTCCCCGTACATTAATTCCTGTATTTTCATTATAATAGAATAAAAATCCACTTTCATCTATTGTAATAGGGAAAGCAGACCAGAAATCTGTCATTGGACCAGTGTTATTAGGATCTTTATCCATAGTAGAGTTTTCTACTGCACCAGGACTTATCCAATCATCAGAAGGAATAACAAGATGACCTTGTTCATCAATAATTGGAGTACCTGGTAATGTAGAAGGTACTCCCTGTGAGTTATATAAATCATAATTATCTGTATTAGGCATTACCAGGCTCCTTTCTAGCTATATTTAATATATAAAAATGTGATTAAACATTATATAATATTGTCCTTAAACTATTATGTTGTAGCCTTTGTGTAGCGAATTGTTACTGAAGCTTTGTCTGTTGCATTAGTTTGTAGCCAATTATTTATATACCAGAAGTAAGTGGTATCAACTCCGAAGCATACACCGTTAGTCATTGTTGGTCTTGTTACTGTTATTGGATACATACGACCATCACCCGTCCCTAAAAACGAACCGAATAATTCAACCATCATTCCCATATTATCTATATTATGTGGAACGTTTATCCAAGTACTTCCATATGTTAAACGCCCAATATAAATAGTCTTTTGATATACTGGTGAGCCATCTATCCAAGTGCCGATTTCTCGTTCTTCTGTCGAATAGTCAACCGAGGAACTTCCGCCACTTCCACCGCCCGCCGCATTTTTATCTCTATAAACTACTTTAACATCCCATGTTCTGCTTGTCCTAATATATCCACCATCATTGATGTTTACAAAGGTGACTTCATAGGATTTATTACCACTTACTTCTTGTATATAAAAAGCTCCATCCCAAGCTCCTGTCCACGTTGTATTGTCAACAGTAGGAGTTACAGCGAGAAGCTCGTACTTATCAACGTCTAATGTATTTCCATCTTTGTCTTCTACTTCCCACCATCCATATTGAGTAGTTGTAATTGTAGTATCATATGAAATAAGTTCTTGGCTATCATCACCAGAGCCGCCATTCGTATTGGCATATTCGGTTCCCATATAGTAAATTTTGTTAGCTAATACTTCGCCCGTACCTTCAAGAATAAAATCATTAATAACTAAATTCCAACCATGTGAAATTACAGTAAGATAATATTCTCCGGTAAGTTCACTTGTATCAATAACACAATCCTCATCGGTATATGTATGATTTCTTAAATAATATTCTTCTTCAATATCAAATGTTGGTGAGAATCCACTTGGAGCTGTGCTACAAAAGCCTATATGTATAGGATTCTGTGGTGAATCTGCTTGATGATAATTATCTCCAGTTTCAAGACCAAATTTAACTTGATTAACTGTGGTTAAGTCAATCTTATTTGTATAATAAAATGTACATCCAACAGAAGAACCAACTCTTCTATATGTTACAGTCGTTGTATCTGTTGTTGAGGCTACACTCATTATGCTTGATTCTTCTATAAACGAGGTAATACTACTCATATCAATAGGAGTCTCAATAATTTCCGCCTCTCCTTGAACCATATAGATAGTACCATTGTTTTTTTCAGCAGGAGTAAGGGCATCATATTCACTTTGAGTTTTTTCTATGGCAGAGGCACCACTAGAACTTACTATTTCATATATATCTTCATCTATTTGTATACTATGTAATTCATCGGTAGGAGTACCTTCTGGATTAGGTATAACAATGGCACCACCGCCACCATAGATAAGTCCATTATATATTCCAATTCTTCCCATCTTTTATTCTCCTCCCTCTGCCTTTGTGTATTGTATAGTAATAACGCCCTTTATAAAGCTATGAGCATTAGTGTACACTTGTGCAGTTAAATCTTCTCCGTCATTATCTATAAGCGTTTTAGCATAATAATTATTTGTATCATAGAAATTACATTTAATTTTTTGTATGCTAGTTGTTCCATTTATTTGAAGCTCATAATATCCGTCAAAGTCAACAATATTTATTCCTGTTGTTCCTAAAATATTAAATACCCAAGAAGTGCTTAAAGATAGGTTAGTTAGCACAAAAGTTCTTTGATACAGTTTCTTTCCGTCAATCCATTTTCCGACAATGTACTCATCCTCTGAATAGATTTCGACACCTTCACCTTCAGAGCCACCGCTTCCTTCAATGTCATAAATATCTTCACCTATACGAATTGTACTTAATGTATCTGTTGGCTCTCCTTGCGGATTTGCCTCTACATCTGTTCCACCTCCACCTATTTTATACCAAGGAGCATCATTATCTGTTGTTCTTGTATATTGAACTGTAATGTATTTCACATTTTCAAAATTCAAAGAACTATAAAATGTCAGCTTATCGGTAGCTCCTCTCTCTTTTCTACAAAATAGTGGATGTGAGCTTGCTCCATAGGTCGATGCATCTGTTCTTTGAGCAATAGCTGATATTATCAAATCCATGTCGGCAACATCGCTTCCCCATGTTATCTGTTTTGCAGATGTGTTAATTGTTTGAACAGTTTCAAGCTCTATCGTTCTTTGATAGATGATGCTTCCGTCTTCCCATACTCCAACTTTGTACTCGTCTGTTGAAAAGTTAAAAGCACTTAAATCACTTGAACCACCGCTTCCAGAACCATATTTTATGCCAACAACTTTTGAATATCCACATTCTGTATCATCATTATTTCCTGCTTTAACTACGACAAAGTGTGTAGCATCCGTAAATATAAGTGTTGGTCTTCTAATAACGCTGGCGTGAGAAGAGTTAATGGTGTAACCTTTGGAAATTTCTGAATTTGTGCCATACTCGATTTTTGATGTGGGAACAAACAAAGGCATATTTAACTGTGACACATTATTAGAGTCCATATATCCTGCGCCATAAAGCACAACCGCATCAAAGTTTTCTATACTTGCAGAAAGTTCTTGTTCTGCGCTTTGTGGCATAGCGTATCCACTCCATAATACAGTTTCTGTATAAGAACTTCCGCCTCCGCCAGACCCCTCTATCTCATATACAACACCATCTATTTCAACAGTATTTAAAACATCAGTTGGTGTGTCCTGAGGGTTTGGTATTACATCAGAACCACCAGTTGGTATTTCATATATATCATCATCAATTTGAATTTTTGTAAGAGAGTCGGTAGGTGTGCCTTGTGGATTAGGTATTATAATAGTGTCTGTTCCAAAAGAATCTGTAATTAAATATAATTTATTATCAGAATATTTTGTGTTAGGAAGAGCCTCCCATTCAGCAAAAGTAAGTGGAATAATTTCAGCATTTCCGCCTGCTGCAATATAATAAGTAACTCCATCAATTTTAATCTTTGTTAAAGGTGTTTGAGATGTTTCTTCAGGATTCGCCTCAACTTGCTCCGCACTTGGTAACCATGTATCTTCTACTTTAGCATAACTTTTATCTATACCTAAGTCTATTTCAATTACATTAGCTTCTAATTTATATAAACAATTTCCGCAAACTCTTAATACTAATCCTTCTCCATTTGTACTTCGAGTTGCTTCAACATAACGATAAGAATTCCAAGTATAAATAGAACTACTTGGATATTCGCTAGCAGGATCATCACTAATTACAATATCTTCTGTATTAACAGTTCTGTTATGAGGTTCTCCATTTCCATCGGTATAATAGAAAGTAAAAGAACCATAAGTATTAAAATTAGTAATAGAAAAAGGTACAGTTGCATCATCTGGTAAAGTAGGCAATGTTAATTCAGTTGGAATAACTGTTTCTATTTTATGATATTTGAAATAAAGATCACCATCTTCACCTACTAATTCACCAGGATCGGTTTCCCCCATATACGATTTAGTTGTACCTTCACCTCCGCCAGTTGAAGATATAGTATAAGCACCAGTAGTTACATTTTTAACTATTGTTATATTACTTCCTTCAACAAGCCTAGGTATATGAATAGGATGTGATTGTCCATTTATTGCAAGAATACCCACAGCCTCTCCGCTAGGAACATTATCTGTATATTGAACGGTGCTTCCGCCACCCGCACTTGAAATTGTATTAGTAACTGGATCTATTGTTATATTAGTACCAGCTGTTAATTTCTTTTGATATGTTGTTTCCGCATCTGCTTGTTTCAACATTAATTCTTTTTCTGTTGGCATTGTTAACTCACCTCTTATCTCAAAAAAATAAAGGGGCGTATATAATATATGCCCCTAGATATTATATATATAATATATATAAAAGAGTTATAAATTTTTAAAGGATTTTGTCCTATTATTCTTGTTAATGAATTATATCCGTCATATCATAATTCATTGAAATTTTATTAAGTTGGAACTGTTCTGCATCAGCCAACTCTAATTTAACATCATATATCAAACATTTAATTTCTTCTGCATCATAAAATTTATCTAAACTAATTAATTCTGCATATAATTGTTGATATAAGTCATATGTTGAACGTTCCCATTTAACCCATTTATCCAAGCCTTGTTCGACAGCATTTTGTTTTGTTTTCATATCTACTTCTTGTCTTGTATATTGTAACCAAGAGGATGGTATAACATTAGGTTGCGGGAACTTGCTTTGCGGAAGCAGCTTATTATAAGTAGTTATATAATAATGATATATTCTTCTATAACTAGCTGCTTCTTCATTAAAATGTTTTTCATGGTCTTTACTATATCCGCATAGACCTAGAAAATCATAATATGAAATAAACTGTTCATGCATCATTATACCTTCAAGCATATGATTTGTTAAGGTTGAAAATATTTCTTCAACTGTCATTAGTTATCCTCCTTAACAAACCTTTGTTACAACGATATTTACAATATTATATGTTACAGGAACTCCAGTATTAACTACTCTAATTACAACAGGACTTGAGCAACAGCTACAAGTATTATCTTGTCTAACTTGTACAAGAGTAGTAAATGACATATTATCTACATCAGTAGTAGCACCAGTTACTGCGGACTGTGCTTGAGGTTGTAACACACCGTCCTTTGATAATTGAATGGACATGATTCCCGCAGTACTAGGGATGCCCGCCGCATCTACAGTCACCATATATACTCCACTTTTATTTAAAGCGATACTGCCAGGAGCATCTAATTTAGCTGTACAGCCTTTCTCTATTGTTACATTATTAAATGGTACAGAAGCATTTGCTGCCACTGTTACATTTGTTGAATATCCTTCTAACATCGTTCATTTCCTCCTATAAATAAAAAAGGCGGGCGTACCATGTTAAGTACACCCGCCAAGTTATGGCGTACTAAATACGCTCGTTTTTTCTTACATCATTCCACAGTTACATCCGCAGAAAGGGCTAACGCCTGCATTATATGTCCAAGCATTAGGGTATCTTACAACTCCAGCCATAGCGTTCTGAAGCTGAAGATCATTAATCTGGCTTTGCATATCAGCAATTCTATTACCAGAAATAAGGTCTTTAACGCCTTGAATCTGAGCTGTAATGTTAGCATTTGTAGCAGCATCGCGCATAGCCGCATCATAGTTATTTTGTGCGATTAGCTGTTTTGTTTCACAGCAACACTGATTTTGATTAGCTATTGCGTTTGCTTGAGTTAAAGCAACTCCCGCAATATCTCTCTGTAATTCTGCATACTTATCTTGAAGTGCATTTACAGTATCATGGAATGTTTGATTTGTTGCGGCTACAGCCTGAGCAGTTCCACTGGTGACAGCAGCAAGAATCTCACGCTCATTAGCTAACTGATTCTGATTATCAAAGCCTCTGTCTACTTGTGCCTGAGTAGCTAAGTTTTCATAACCGATAGCATTGGCAAAACCATTATTACCCCATCCGCCAAAACCTCCGCCCATAAGCGCAAGGATAGCAAAGAGCCAAATAAATGAATTATTACCTAATCCACCATCGTTCAGAAGTGCTACATCAGAAGCAGATAAACCTGTTCCTTCTCCCATTTCGTTCTCCTCCTTTGAAAAATATATTTATGAAAAGTAGTTTAAACTTTTATGTCACAAATAACATATTAAGAAAAATTATGTCATTTGTGACATATTTTTTACAAAGATAGTTTAAGACTACTTAAACATATTTAAAATATCATCAGGGTTTACACCTTTTTGTTCTGCTAATTTATAAAACACGTCCTTAGCATTTCCGCCATTATTATTGACCATTTCCATTACATTTTTCATTTCAGGCATATTGTTAATATAACCAATTGGGTTAGTCATCATTTTTAATTGTTGATATTTTTGTTTTAAACTATTTAGAAGAGGTGATTGTACGTTTGATGACTGCGGGTTGAGTTGTTGAAACAGCTGTGTCATTCACTACTACCTCCTCTCTTGATGGAATTAATTCAGTAATTAATTGTTGTAGTTCATCTTTACGAACATAATCAGCTAAATTATTAGAAGGTTTTTCTTCATCTAATATTTCTGTAATTTGGAATTTTCTTAATTTAGTTGCGCCAAGCTCATCTGCTACTTTAATATACATTCTATTTTCAATTTCACTATCTAAACAAATTATTTTTGAGTTTGGTGGTAGCATAAGTGCTTTCGCGCCTTCTAATCCTTGTACCCATAATAAATTATTTGAAGGTGCTTGATTTGTCATATTCATATTATTTCGACCATTAAAAAAAGGGGAATAATCTTGAGCACCATAAGGTGTACCTAGATTATTCCCGTATTGATTCATATTATTTATCATTCGTTCATTCCTCCAGTACTCCATATGGAGCATATGACGGTTTTACATAGAATATATATAAAGACCGTCCATATACTCTATACCGTTAATTATAAGTTAGATAATTTCGTTCTATTCTCTAACTCCTATGTTATATATAGATTTCTCTGCTAATGATTTTAGCAAAGTAGTCCTAAAATTTTTATTAAAATTATCAGAACTGTTAATTTTTATGCAAAATGACGATGAGGTGTTACAGGGCTTTGATCGCCGCCTCCAAATCTTCAATCTTTTTTTGTTGATTTTGACATATTTTTACAAGATAAGGAATCATACCTATGTAATTTAAAGAAGCTGGAGTAAACATTTTATGGTCATTTTCATCTCCTTTTTCTTCAAAGTATAAATTAGGAATAATTTCACCAACGTCTTCCGCTATAAAGCCCATTTGATTTTTAGAGCCTTCAATATAATCAAATTTAACAGGCTTTAATGACAAAATCTTTTCAGCTTCATCAAGAGTCATATCTTCAATATTCTCTTTTATTTTATAAGAAGAGCCTTGTGAAATAGAACCACTTGCTTGCAAATTACCATTTGATAATGCAGTAAATCTAAAATTATAATCTGAAGTTGCTCCTGAAGTAACATGGAAATCTATATATGCTCCAATCTCCATAACTCCGGTTGATCCTATAACAGCAGCTCTACTGAACCAGTTTCCAGATGCTCCTATATTATAGCTACATATATTACCATATCCAAAAGTAGATTTTAATTGAGCAATAGTTGTGTATCCATAAGTACCCCAGTTACTTGTTAAACCAATAACATAAGCTGGGCTAGATACAGCTTCATTACCTAAGTTTTTTGCAGTATTTCTTCTAGTAGTAGCATTATTGAAAGCTATTGCTCCAGTCATAGTACCGCCACTTAAAGCAAGTGCCTCTACATCAGAGGCACTTGGTTTATTTCCAGTAGTATAAATAGTTCCCGTAACGTCACTAGGAAGTGTAATCTTATTAACAGTATTTGTTTGAGTATCTATATTATTTTTAGTAGCATAAACAAATAGAAGATCCTCATTATTATAATTACCCATTTGCCAAGAGCCACCACCTTTAGTTTGTAAACATACAGCTGGATACCAATTATTTATATTATAAGCTTTTTTAGCGTACAATCCAGCATCCCCAGCAGCTCCCTCGATATAGGACACATTTCTTGCAGGAATTTCAATATCTGCTCCTGTAGTATAATCAAAATTAAGAGTTCCAGTCATAGTATCTCCAAATTTATTAACCTTTTTATCATCTAATTCATTAACGCCATCACATAAATTTTGAGCATTAGTAGTCAAATCAGAAAAACCTATCTTAGAAAGTAGAGTTTTACTAATTCCACCTATTACGCTACCATTTTTTACAAGACTCATTATAAACTCTCCTTTCTTTTTAAATATTTCTATTTACAGTTATTGTATAATTAACACGCATATTAACACTTGTTGCTTGATTAAAATTAATCATTAAATTATTACCTTGCCATGCAGTTGCTGTTATCCATGTAGAATTATAATCAAAATCTCCATTTGTTAATGAAAATGTTACTTCTGTAGTTCCAATAGTATTATCATTAAATAATTCTCTGATTTCAGCGAGAGTAAATAATTTAGCATAAGTTGTTCCGCCTGTTGTAATAACTTTACTGTCTGTAATTTGTCTGGTAGTATTATGCTTCATATTATCTACTTCATCCATAGCCTTTGTTAAAGTCCATTTTGTGTTATCAAAATCTTCTGCGGTTGTTACTGCTGTATCACATTTATAAAGTTTAAATTCATAAATACAATAATCGCCCACGTCATATGTTGCTGTGTCATCATATGGTCTTCCTATCTCAAAGATACTGTAATCACCATAAGTACCATCATCATCATATATGTTATACGTTACTCCGTTTTCTTGCTCCGCGGGAGTTAAAGTTTCGTAATCCGCGAGGGCAATGTCTCGGATACTTTGAACGCCGTTAATATCTGTTTGGAGTCCCGCAATGTACTGGTTACCATTCCAATCAAGTGTTCTAGCATTAGATAATTGAGTAGATGACAAGCCATTACCAACTATTTCAACATAGTTGCCTTTTGCGGTTGAACCATTTCCACTATCATCAATAATATTGTATTCACCAAAAACAAATTGGCTTCTATGTGAGGCTGTTGTATAAAGTCCTTGTACATGAGAATAAGGTCCTTTTGCTAAAGTATGATCTCCTTCAGAGTGTCCATAATTTTCAGCTGTTGTAAAATGCCCCTCTGTATGTGAGTGATTCCCTTTTGCATAAGTATTACTTCCTTCTGCATGAGCACTTTCTCCATAAGCAGTAGTTCTATAGCCTTCTGCATGACTATAATTACCAGGAGTATAACTTCCTTGTCCTTCAGCATGACTGTTATATAAAGCGGTTGTATAGGTTCCTTCTGAATGAGCTCCTGCTCCTTGAGCATAGGTCGTATATCCTTCAGCATGAGCACCATCTCCGTTTGCATAAGTAAATTCACCTTCTGCATGTCCATAATAACCAGCCGTAGTACTTTGTCCTTCAGCATGACTACCATTCCCTGCATATGTATTTAATCCTTCTGTATGAGAGTAAGGACCGTTTGCATAAGTATTATAACCTTCAGCATGAGCTGCATTGTTGCTAGCTGTGGTGTTTTCCCCTTCTGCGTGTGAATACATTCCACTTGCATAAGTATTACTTCCTTCGGTATGAGACCCAGAGCCGCTTGCACAAGTTTGGTATCCTTCAGCATGAGAACCAACTCCAACTGCCTGTGTACCTCTTGCACTAGTACCAAATCCTTCCGCATGAGCACTTGTAGTTGTTGCTAAACTATAAGAACCTTCGGCATGACTATGATCAGATATCGCTTTTGTTTGATAGCCTTCTGCATGTGCATCAGCCCCAGTAGCTAAAGTACCTTGACCTTCCGCATGAGCACCAACACTACCTGTTACGCTTGTTTGATAACCTTCTGCATGACAACCAGGACCTCCTACAGCACGAGTTAAATATCCTTCTGAATGGTTACCTGGACCACTTGAAATAGTTGTCATATAACCTTCTGCATGACCACCAAGAGATGTTGCAGTAGTAGAAAAATTTTGATACCCCTCTATATGCGTTGCATTTCCATTAGCTATATTTCTATAGCCTTCTGCATGAGTATAAGCATTATATCCTGTTGTATAATATCCTTCAGAATGAGAATTAGCACCTGCAGCAAGTGTCCATCCTCCTTCTGCATGAGCTTGAATATTTGTAGCAGAACTACCCGCCCCCTCCGCATGTGTAAATACGGTAGACGCATATGTATAATTACCTTCGGTATGAGAAGTATCACCATATGCTTTAGTATAATAACCTTCTGCATGACCATATTGACCAGTGGCACAAGACCCATAACCTTCTGTATGAGAATAATCTCCCTCTGCGTAAGTGCTCTCTCCTTCTGCATGAGAAGAACTCCCAATAGCACTCGTGTCATGTCCTTCTGTATGAGAAAAGCCTCCTTTTGCATATGTAGTATAACCTTCAGAATGAGAAGAGTTACCTGAAGCTGTTGTATAGCCACCTTCAGCATGTGAACGTTCACCGCTAGCATATGTATTATTACCCTCAGCATGGGAATCATCACCTTTTGCATAACTAAAATTACCTTCTGCGTGAGAGTCAATTCCAATAGCTTTACTATAATAACCTTCACTATGAGAGCCTGTTCCGGAAGCTAATGTACCCTGTCCTTCAGAATGTGCTTGAGAACCACTTGCAGATGTATAATAACCTTCAGCATGTGTATTTAAGTTAGTAGCTTTACTATCTTGACCTTCCATTACAGCACGTTTATTAGGGTTATATTTAAATCCAGAACTCTTATTAACACCTTCTGTTGTAGTTACAGTAGAAGCAGTTCCGGAAACTAAAACTTCATAATTTTCATTAGTTGTAGACTCTGTTTGAGTAACTTTTTCGTCAGTAAAAATCGCATTAGCTGGTACATCAGTTTGTACTTTTGTATCAAATAAATTTTTTATTTTTGTAAAAATTCGTTCTGCAAAACTTAAATGTCCATCAGGTGGCATGCCTTCATATATTGCCATTTAGTTCACCCCCTATGGTGTTGTAGGATTAAACACTGCATCATAAGCATCATCAACTATATCTGTTACTTCAGCATTTGTCAATAAATAAATATCTGTGTGTTGAACATATCCGCTTAAATCAATAGCAGTGGTTCCTATTTTTTCATATCCTTGTGTTGCGGGAGTTGTTGAACTATCCGTATACCAGATGTATTCATCATATATATTAGGGACAGTTCCAGAATTTGGAACAAGATAAATTACACCGTTCTCACCGGTAACTGGTAAATCAGAATAGCTTGCAACTTTCTCAAAGCTAATTCTTTCAAAATTAGAAAGAGCAGTTTGTATCATTGTGTTTACAGTTGTTGTTGTTATAACACCTTTAACACTAGCCCCCGCAACAGGTATATTAACTTTTTTATTTGTAATACTTAAATCGGTTCCATCTATTTGAACGCCTTCAAGTACATTTTCTTCACCAAAATCAGAGTATGATATATAACTTGTTGCACCTTGATCGTCGGTAAGGACGATTCGTTCATTTACATCATCTCTGCTAATTGTATAAGTAGAATTAACATTTAATGGACTACCTTTTAATTTTAAAAAGATATATTGTACCATGTACATTAATTCATCTTTATTCAATAGCTGATATCTTACTGTTGGATTATCATTAGCCATTATTATTACCTCCAAATATTATATCATACTGTTCATCTATAATGTCTTTTATTTCAAGATTAGTTATTTTATGTCTACCTAAATCTTCAAAAGACTTATCTCCTTTTAACTCTATTCCATTAATATGCGGGAGGTTGTTTAATTTCTCGTAGTCCGAGCTCCCGCCCATTTGATATTCTGTCCATGTTGGAGAGGAGAAGATAAAAGCTTGTTCTGTATTATCTACTATAACCCAATCACCTTTTTTTGCAGTAACAGATTCTCCATCTATGATAATAGGGTTTGTAGTAGAACCATCTTGTAATGGAGTTGTTGTAATACCAAGAAAAACTCCTAAATTATCTATTTCTTCTTGAAGTTTTTTAATTTTTTTATTTAAAAGCCCATATGTAATTATATCCATTATAACATCACCCACTGTCTATTGGAGTTTAGCATATAAACTTCTGAATTTCCAATACATATAGCGGCACTACCTACTGAAACACTTTCATCAGTTGGTAAGGTGCTTACATCTTGAACAGTATCTATGACGAACTCTGTATAATATGTATTGTTATGGTCTTGTTGTTTTATTCGAGTGTAAGCCATTTTACGCCTCCTTTTATATTGCGGAGACCACGTCCAAAGTGGTATTGAACGTGGTCCGCGCCTCGCTTATTTAGTTTCATGTCTTTTTATCCATGCATCTACATAAGGGGCATGGATTTCATGATTAGCTTGATCAAATGTTAATTGTTTACAATAATCTATCATTTCATCATAAGTATAATTAAGGATTTCAACATCATTATTCATATAATCATAGAAATTACCTATCCAGCTTTCTGTAAACCTCACATCTGAAAAATGTCTTACTTGATAAAGCATATCTTCAATATCGGAATATACCACTTCATCATAGTATTTATCTTTAAATCTCTGTCGTAGTTTCTTGACATTATTTCGTAATTCATACCAATCCTCTTTTAAAGGTTTATAATCTGTTGATGCAACCTCTTTTAGAAAATCTAATAAATTATAAAATGAATAAATAGTCATATTTAAATACTCATGTTTCATAAATTCATCTTCTTCATCTTCAAATTTATATTTTTTATTAAATGCTTCAAAGAAATCTAAGATTGAATTTGAACTAGCCATTGTCCATCCCGCTAAATGCTGTCCATAATGAGGGTCTTGTCTTGATAAACTATTTTCATTAGGAAACCAAAAAGCAGTACATTGACAATCTTCGCCTTGTCCATATGGTATTTGTAATACTTGCCATTCATCAGTGTGGTTTATGGCATAATCTAATTTCCTTATAAATGGATAATCTTCTCCTTGACGAGAATGTTTTCCTTTTAAAAAATGTATATTATACTTTTTTATAAATTTACGATTAAATAGTCGTGATTGCACCCAAATACTATTTCCTACTATGTTATTTTCATAACCTTTTGTATCGAAAGAATATAGTAATCCATATATGCAAGCAATAGGTTTAAACTCTTTACCTTGTTCTTCTTTGGCTTTTTCTAATATGTTTAAATATCTATCGCAAGCATTTGGGGAAAGCATATCATCACAATCAATTAAAATAAAATAATCATAATCTCCAGCTTCCCATCCTATTTCACGACTTTCACCTTGATACTTGTGTTCTTTATTTTTTATTAAAGAAATTTTTATATGTTCTGTATCATATAATTCTTTGAACTCATCGGATAAATAATAATCATAAGGACTTTCATTGTTAGATCCTCGTCCTTCTATATAATCATCTACTAAAACAAGATGAATATTAAAAGCATTATTCTTACTTATATATTGATGAATTACAGAGAATACCATTTTATCTGTTGTTTTTCTTTCGCCCCACATAGGACTTATTACTGTTATTCCTTTTATCTCCATTTTAAGTTTAAACCTCTGTTATTGTATCATATTGTGAACTCCTAGAGCTTGTTTGAGTCAATGCGGTTGTACTCGACATATATTCAGGTGATGTTGAGCTTGTTAGATAAGTTGTTTGTCGCGTATCTGTTGCATAATATGTATTAAATGTAGTTATTCCTAATGAGCTAGTTATAGTTTTGTTAGTTAATAAACTCACGGACTTACTTGCATCAAATATTACTGAAGCATTGCAAGAAATGTCTTCTAGACTATCAGGTATTAAGTAATATACTGTTGTACTATTTGCTGTATTAATATTACGTTTATAATAAGAAACCAAGAGATTCGAAGCAAAAGGATAACTAGCAGATTTAAGATTTGTTAGATTGTTGTAGTATCTCGATGTTATTGTCGTTGCATTACTGTAAGACTTTCCAGTTGCACTAAGTGTAAATTGGTTGCCATTAAATTTAAGTGTTTCGGAAATAGTACTATTACTACTTATTGTAGTATATGTGCGTGTTGTCGAAGCTGATGTACCTGCATAAGTAGCAGATTGACTACCTAATTTGTATTGACCACTTGCATCTGCGCGAGATTTGCTAATTAGTGTGGTGCTGTATACATAAGAGAAATTGCCTGTAGCGTAGAATTTAACATTACCTGTAGTATATCCATATGCTCCTGGTGTTACAATGGAAACTGATTGATTATAAACAACTCCGCTCTCTCCATCCTTACGCGCTGACGCAGTATAGAAACAACTATAAGATGCAGTATAATTATCATAATATACATAACTTGACAAATTCAATGTTGTAAATAATGTTGTTTTTCTCGGTATAGCTGCAGTAGAAGTACATACCACACTAGTGGAGAACTGGCGCCCCCACTCTAAGTTAGCAATTCCAGAACCTGAACACAGTGTGTTACTTGTATATTGTTCCGTTGTAGAAACATATCCACTATATCCAGTTGTTTCTGTGTACTCACTACTTCTACTTGATATTGTTGTAGTAGTTTGTAATGGTCTATAAGTAGTACCATTTGCTTTAACTTTTAATTGAACACCAGTGGTTGTATTAGTTGTTAAATCTAAGTAATTAGATGTATTAACTTTTAAATAAGGTGCGCTACTATGAGAAGTTTTACATTCATAACTCTTAGTTGTATTTCCATTTTTTACTACTAAATAAGTAGACATTAGTAATCACCACCTTTATGTTGATTCTATCCAAATATTTAAGTTTGTTGTATCTACAGGGTCAACTGGAATTTGTCCACTTTGATTATCAACATATTGTTTTGTTGCAACATCCATGTTATTTGTTGGTCCAGCACCTACTGTAAGTTTTCCTGCAAGTACTTCATTACCGTCCCAATCGAGCGTACGTGCATTAGAACGAGCATTAGCAGTACCCTTACCTACAATTTCTACATAAGTTCCACGTGCAGATGCTGCAGCATCATTATTGTCATCAATGTTATATTCACCAAATACATGTTGTGATTTATGGTTTGCTATAGTATGGTAACCTTCGGCATGAGCATAATTTCCACTTGCCTCTGTATACGCGCTCTCTGCATGTGATCCAGACCCACTAGCAGTTGTATTAGTGCCTTCGGCATGTGAGTAGAAGCCATTTGCAAGGGTGTCGTAGCCTTCAGCATGACTACAACTGCCGCTAGCGGTTGTAGCCTGACCTTCAGCATGACTGTAATATTCAGTAGCAATCGTTCCCCATCCTTCAGCATGTGATCCAAGCCCACTAGCAATTGTATACTCACCTTCCGCGTGAGATGCTTGTTCAAAAGCATATGTATGATTACCTTCAGTATGTGTATATTCTCCCTCAGCAGTTGTCTCATAGCCTTCAGCGTGTGCTGCAGTTCCACTAGCTACTACCGACTGACCTTGTGCAAATGAATTACTACCTGCAGACCCTGCCCGAGAACCAAATGTTACAGCACCTGTGCTTGGATTAGCAGTAAATTGCACATTCTTACCAGCACCCTCTGTATGTTCTACATTATCTGCAGATCCACTAAGTAAAATTCTATAATCGGCATTAGTAGTTGTTGGTGTTTGTGTGACGTTGACATCCGTACTACCATTTGCCCAAGTACCATCACCTTTTAAAAATTTTTCCGTATCACTAGCTGTTGGTGCGGGAACCAAACCATGAGTACCCGCAGAGGCAGTTGTTGCGCCCGCAAAATCACCAGGTAGCTGAGTACCTACCCAAGCTTTCATTTTACTCCAAACTCGTGATAAACCATTTTCATCAAGAAGGCTCATTCAAACACCTCCTTTATACGCATATTTCATCTATTTGTTGATTTGTAATTGTTGTAACTTGGAATTTCTCACCAAGAGCATCCCAAGCATTTTCATCTTCGTTCCATGCTACATTCATACCTGGCGCGCCATAGCTAGACGCTGCAACAATATCGTAAACATCACCATGTTCCATACCAGAACTAGGAAGTAATGATTCAGTAGCAACAGAACCTTTATATCTATATATACCCGTAATATCAGATTTTAAAGCATAATCAGATGCAGAACTAAATCCATCTAACTTTGTTTTATCTGTTGAACTCATAAGACCATTAACAGACTGTGTTGCAGGATCATATGTTGTATTATTATCTGGAATAGTAATACTTTGTGAATAACCATTAGAACCTGTCATTGTAAAAGTATGACCATCTACCTGACTTTGAGCAATAGTATATACAGCACCTTCAATACCAGCAACAGCACTTTGTACAAATTCTGTAGTTGCTATCTTTTGTGAATTATCACTTGATAATGGAGTTGGCGCGGTTGGCGTTCCAGTAAACGCTGGACTTGCTAAAGGAGCTCTAGACGTATCTGTAGGATGCACATGATCTCCCTTTGCCCAAGTTGTAGCAGAACCCGCACTAGCTGTACCATCTTGTAATGGAGTTAAACTACTTGCTGCAGGTATATCAGTTTTTTCAGCAAAACGCGCTTTAATTTTATTCCATACATATTGTAAACCATTACTATCTAATATATTTGACATTTTTCCTTCCTCCTTAATTTAAGAGATTTTCAATCTCTATATTTGTTAAGACATGCATATGCAAATCTTCAAAAGTTTTATTTCCAATTAAAACTTCTCCTTCTATCGAAGGTTTATTTAATAATTGTTCATAATTTTGAGTTCCTCCGCCACCTCTAACATTTTCTAGTTTAATTTTAAGAGGTGCTTCACCATTTTTTAAATTAATTGTGAATTTATCTGTTTTCATTTTTATCACCTCTATTCATTTTCAGCAAAAGTAACTTCACTTGTTAAAGTAAATTGACCAACAGACGTTTGTTTAATTTCACCAGTCTTAATCAACTCTATATCAAAAACATATGTACCATAATCTAAATCATCTGTATCTTCTGGCTCTATATTAAAAGTATATGAATTACCATCTAATACAATATCTCCACCTGAGAGAGTTTTTTGAATTACAAAATCTTTATTACTAACAGTTTTCTTAACTGTAAAATATATTTCGTCAAAATCAGTATATGGTGTTTTTTGAAGGTTGACTTGAAATTCAATTGGTCTTAAATCACCACGAGGCATAGTTATTTGCATCATTATATAAACCTCCTTTTTCTTACATACTATATATTATATATAAAAATCAAACAGGGTATTTAAAAGAATTGACAAAAAAATAGGCGGCTGCAGGAAGCACTTTTTGATAAAGAAAAAACCTGAAACAACTTTCGTTTCAGGTTACGATAAGCATGGTCGCCGCCGCCCCAGTCGCCTAAAGCAGAAAAAAGGTACAAACAATTAAGTTTGTACCTTAGTTATCATATTTCTGAGCTATTGTTTTAGCTTTTTTAATAGCAGATTTACTCTTTAGCTTTTTATTATTATATGCTTCAAGTAACTGTGTATCTTCCGCAAGTTTCTTCTCATATAACTTATCAGCTTCATCTTTGAGTTCTTTAGCTGTTCCTTTTGTTGGGGCATTTTTTGCCATAAAACTTCTTATTTTTGAATAATTATCTTTTGCCATAAATACATACCTCTTTGTTTTAATAACTTAATTATAATAATTACATAGACCTTCGCCTTACCTACATTACCTTTTTCTTTATTAGACTAATGAACTGATGAGGCTGAGCATAAAGGAGCTACCTTTATACTTCTCACCAGGAGATAAACTCTAAATTCATAAGGGATTGCTTACCCTTAACTTTCACGCGCCATTCAGCTTGTTATTATAATTGTTCTAAACCAAAGAACCTTTAATAGATACCTTCATTAATGTTCGTGGAATTGCGCTACTCGTACCTGACACCTTCTCTTATAGGCTATTACTAACCATCAACCACGTTTCATCTTCTTGTTTGGCTTTACAAAGGTTTGCAGCGGCGCCAACCTACCACCTAACTTTGCTTATTCTCCCACTGGAGCGTCTATTACGAAGACGAGAAGACCAGAGTCCTAAGAAACGATAACTTCAGTACCAATCACTAGAGGCTTGATTTATTGATAATCAAGTGTTAGATATATCGCTATAAACAACTTAAAGTTTTCAAAGTATCCTTATCAAACTTTTTATCTCTTGATTAAGTGACTGTCTCAGCAGTATGGTATTACTTCTTCACTGAGTTATGTTATTATTATAATTAAGTTATTAAATTTTCAAAGTTCATTTACATTTTCTATATTTATTATATCAAAAATTTTTTAAAATGTCAAATCAGTTACTCGGCGCGGGTTGTGTACAGATACCGCAATACTGTTGGGTCTACATATGATAACATATGAACATTTGCCTAAACGCAACTGATTTGATTTTGAGCTGGGGTGGTAGGATTCGAACCTACGAGAGACTTACGTCATGGTGGGATCAAAACCCACTGCCTTACCGCTTGGCGACACCCCATTATAAATATTTTTAAAAAGCTGGGGGTAATGCGGGCATTACCCCCATTAATGTTCATCTTTTAAGGGTAGATGGAGACCCGTTGTGAAACCTCCCACTTTGTTTGGTAGCAGGGAATCTCTACATTTGTATCAAGGATTTTGCAAAACCTTGTACACCCAGAGGGAGTCGAACCCTCACGCTTTCTCAAGCCTGGGATTAACCAATGCACACTCTATCGACTATGCACTCGTTAAGTCCCATATGTCTACCAATTCCATCATGGGTGCATATTGCGGGGAGCACGTCCAAGGTAACCTTGAACGCCAACCCGCGCTCCTTTTTTCTCTTTCTATTATAATCCCTGTGCTATTATGTTTACACCACAAGACCTGGGAAGAAAGAAAATGTACTGCTATTAGAGGAAGGATGGTAGTTCCACAGTACATTTACACAATACCTCGATAGCCTGCCGAGAGCGGACAGCAATCCCGCTAAACACATGGGTCTAAACGCCATGCTGGTTTCTTGTTAGTTCCCTCATTAACTGAAAGTCTAAATTTTTGATTTTACCATACTCGGTTATCTACCCTCTGAGGCTCCCTTTTACGAATAGGAAGAACGAGTAACTTTAGCTTTTCATACTTATTCTTGGGAGTAGGAGATGAAAACAAATTACTAAACAAAATTATCCTTGATTTGTACCTTCAGGACGAAGGTGATAGCGGGACCTGGACTTGAACCAGGAACGCCAGATAATGACTCTGGAAAGTTTCCAATTACTCCATCCCGCGTTATTATGCCTATGATGGTCTCGGTGCATAGGCTACACCGAGTTGGAGAAACGCCACCACAGCGTTCGGTTCTATGTCAAGGTTGTGCGAATGGTCTACGACCGCGAACATTAGACGGAAACCGACAAGCCACTTAGTAACCTCATTACCCCACAAAGGAATCGAACCTTTATCTCAGAGTTCGTAGCACTGTATTCTCTCCATTAAACTAATGGGGTATATTTCTTTTTTCATCTTACATATATATTATATCAAAAATTTTTATAAATTTCAAATATATGATATAAGTGAGCCACTCGCATCCCACCACCTTGTTTCATGTGCCTAAGCCTTGTCCGCTATTATATCATACACTTGAAAAGTGACGGGAGGGGGAATTGAACCCACCACCACAGGATTGAAAGTCCCGTATCGTATACCATTTGACTACCCCGCCTTATTAAAACGACTCTACTGAGAATCGAACTCAGATCGCCTGATAGACAGTCAGGCATAATAAACCTTTATACCATAGAGCCATATAAAATAATACATAGGTAAGGGGTTGAACCTTACATAAGGGATGCCTCCCTGCACCACGCATCTCAGGAATCGAACCTGACTTTTACTTTTTCCGTCAGTCACTATGTATTATTTTTTAAAATATGCAACTCTTTACTTTACGAAGCAGTTGCCGCACCGTGTACTTCATTAGTACAATCATCACTGGGTAAATAGTAAGCTCGACCTGTCCCAGCTTGTTGATTAGGTCCCTTAGTTACCACTTTATTGGTACTACCACTCTTAGCCACTTACTCGATTATTTATCAACTTCACATCTCCATTCTACGACTCCCATATATAGTCGAAATTTTGCTAGCTTATTGGTACTGTTGTATCTATCCTTTTGTGGATGACCTGGGACTTCAGGCGGATGTTCTCTACGGAAGTGGGTACCTTTCCGCAGTTTTATTGTTGATTTAATTGGAAATGTAAGACTTGAACTTCTCCTCTACATCCCAAGTGTAGCGTGCTACCATTACACCACATTCCCATTATGCAATTTACTCATGTACCAAATTGCGAAATGCACATGAGAAGTGAGTTTTTAGGAAACCCTTTTTCTTCTTCTTAAACCTACATGGGCGCGACATCTTTTTCTCATTTACGTTGATATGGTGAGGAACGCCTAATGCTAAGCAATCTCCATATACGCTTATTAGCCGAGTTAATAAGACCGAGTTTTTATAGTGATTTGCTTTTCACTTACTATAAATATTATAGCAAAAATTTTTTATCTTTGCAAGTAGACCATATAGGATTTGCACCTATGACCTACGCCTTATCAGAGCGTCGCTCTAACTCACTGAGCTAATGGTCTATAATACAGGCTCCTAAGGATTTGAACCCTAACCTTAACGCTTTGGAGGCGCCCATGCTACCGTTACACCAGAAGCCTAAAATGCGGAGCTCAACCTCCGCCCGCAGAGTGTATCCCTGGAGTTCCCCGACTTGCGTATCAGGTGGTGGACCGCTGCAGCAGTCACGAGTTTCGTCAAACAGTTTCTTTGCTCTCCCGATGCATTTATATACCGAGCCAGGATGGACGCGGTTTAGGTACCTTTAGATAATCTGACGGATTGCACACATCTTTAGAGGTGCTACTCATTTTGAACAGGAATTCCCCACCTCAAGGCATTAGTCACCAGTGTTCCTTTTATTCTCTTTACAGATTATCTTAAACTGGCACAGTAGGGCTCGAACCTACGACCTGATGATTAACAGTCATCCGCTACTACCAACTGAGCTATGTGCCAAAATTAAGAGGGGAAGGAAGAGTTGTGGATTAGCCGTCCACCTCTTACTACTTGGTCTTACATCTTCAGCGTTTCCGCCTTGTAGCCTAACTTCCACTGGAACATTTTTCAGCTCACTCTCTTTATTTTTTCTATAATTATTATATCAAAAATTTTTAAAAAAATCAAAATTGCTTATAAGGATAATATTTAAAATTCCATATATTATCATCTATTTTAACTTTAGTATAATCTATTTTGTTGTCATTAAATGGATTGTTACCTTTCTTCCAAGTATCAGTATCTTCAGTAATAAATTTATTAGTAATTTGCCATAAATCCCATTCAATAAACTGAAAATAAGGAGCGTAGTCTAAAATATAATCTTTATAATAGTTTGTCTTTTTATCATATCCTCTTAAAATCACATACAGGATACCACCACTACCATCTTTAAATCTTTCAAAATTACTATCCATTATATGAAAAACAAATCTACCACGCCATAAAAAATCTGCCTCTATTGCTTTATTAACTTCTTTAACAAGCTTATTTGCATTAAGCTGATACTTTTTTCTTAATTTATCTCTCATAATCATCACATCCTTTTTTATTCTTTCTATAATAATTATAACAAAAAATTAAAAAAAATGCAAAAAATATCTAAGAGTGCCGAGTTGGAGTTGAACCAACCTCATTGCTTTTGCAGAGCAACCGCCTTCCGCAGACATTCGACACATATGGAAGTAGAGGGAATCGAACCCACTCGAAGCCGAAGCTATGTGATTTATGCCTTATCCGAGAATCGAACTCGGTATTTATAAGTTTGAAATCCTTGATTATTTTTATTTGGCTCTGTTCTTAAAGTAATTTGTCTAGTTGTAGTAATCTCTTTAATAGGTATTAACCACATATCTAAATCTTTATTAACACAAAACAAATAATCAAGCTCAGAGTGATTTAAAAGATTATCATAGACTTCACCCTTTGTTCCACCAGTTGAACGAAAATCTATTCTATTATCTTTTGTTTGAGTGGCTTTACATTGTACAGTCTCAAATTTTCCATCTTTTTCGATCACTATGTCATACCACTGAGTGTCATTCATTGGCAGAGATACTGTATATCCTTGCAAAGTAAAATAATTTATTGCCATACTTAAACCAATTCTGCCAATTTGTTTTCTGTTAACTTCATCCATTATAAAAACTCCTTTTAAGACCAGTCACATCCGCCTCCTTAACGGTTTATACTTCCTTTGATGGACCTGGCGAGATTCGAACTCGCGTCTTGAATTACTATCCTATAATCTTTTTTACGCAATAGACTTTAAGACAGTCAACTATAAAAATGGCGGTTTATGCGCACTGCCGTGTCCGCCACACTCAACTGTTTCAGTTTTCAATCCTCAAAGCTTACAGAAAACAGATTACTCTACACTTCTTTTGGAACCTAATAGGCTTAGGCAGCCATTCTATATTCGTTTGCGTTTGTTTTTAAGTTTGACTTTACGAGTCACCGTGCGAGATTATAGTCATCATAACCCAATCGATCGCCTTAAACTTCAAGCCCAATTATATTATTTTTAAATAGGTTTTTTTATCCATTTATAGCCACAAGCAGTTTTTCTTTTTCCATTAACACATTCTCCAATATGTCTATTATTAAAAGCTTGCTTAGCTTCATAAATAGATGCCCATTCTGCAATAAAATTTCCTTGTAAATCTAATTGCCAAATAGGTATTTTTTGATTATTTGGATTTTTTAAAATAACTAAATTATTTTCTTCAAGAAACTTTTTAATTGTTCTTATATCATGATGATAAGTTTTAGAAAGATAAGCTAAACTACACCCATTCTCAATATCTTTTTTAATATTATCTATTTCTTCTTGACTCCATTGACTGTGAGTTAAATAAAATTGTTTTTCTCTTATTCCCGCTTCTTGAAGTAATTCTCTTAAATTATTTGTACTTACACCTAACTCTTTTGTTATTTGAGTTAATGTTTTTGTATCTTTATTTTCTAAATAATATTGAATACAATAATCTGGATTAATTTTTAAGGTACTATTTTGACCACCTTTTGTGCTATTGTAACCATTATTACAACTATCATAATAAGAAATCCAATATTTTTCTCTATTATCTAACTGTTCATTAGAACATTCTTCGATAAGTTCAACTTTAAAATGTTCTATACCTATATTTCTCATAGCATTATGAAATTTATTATTAGTATCTCTTTTACTGTCATAACAATGCTGTTTAAATCTTGTTTGGATAGAACCTATTGTTTGACCAATATAAACTAAATCATTTATATCATTTGAAATCTTATAGATGTATGACATTATAATGTCTCCTTTCTTAATTAAGCGTAGCGTGAGGGGCTCGAACCCCCAAAGCATTTCTGCTCAACGGTTTTCAAGACCGTCTCCTCACCAATTCGGATACGCTACAAAGTGGGCAGGGCAGGAATTGAACCTACGACACGAGGATTTTCAGTCCTCTGCTC
>JAGCBE010000519.1 GCA_017652345.1 Methanobrevibacter sp. | reverse complement strand
TGATGATATAGTTACACATCGCATAGAAGATTGAATGATGAACGAATATGATATGGATTATTTTAATGATGTAAAAGAGCTTGAAAATTGGGTACAAATCGCTATGGATGATGGTACAGAGTTGATAGTTGTGCCAGCTAAGGAGATATTGGATTGCCCAATTAAAGAAGGTTATTTTATTTATTAACCAATATGACAATGAGATGTGCTTGGCACAAAGATGGTGAGTTTAGTTATTCACGTTGCCATAAACTACGCAATAAACCTTATCATTTAACTGCTCTTTTATACCAAGAGCGAAATGGTGAGTGGTGATTTGAGGTACGATTTGCTACCGAGCAATGAAAATTATTAGCTCGTCCTTGATGGTGATGATATTGAATTGATATACCTAAGAATTGTACCGTAAAACAAGCAAAGAATGTGGCAGATATATTTATATGATGAATGTCAGATTTACTTGATAGTATGTATGATATTTGTCTTGAATTAAAAGAGTGTTAGTTTTTATTTATTAACCAATATAACAATGAAAAAGTACGATTGTTTCCTGGAACAGGAAGAGTGAGAAAAGCTTGATTTATCTGAGCTATTCTATATGATAAGAGAGTATCGCTTGATAGAGGTGGTGCTTGATAATTGATATGTTATTAAGCAATGGAAAGATGTACCTATGACTTATGACAGTGAGGGTGCTTCGTATGATATGAAGCCAGGAGTAGTTTATTGTACATCTTGAAACAATGTTCTTGAAAGTGTGCGAACGTGATGGGGAGAAGATGAGTTGAAGAGTTGGATAGAGACTTGTGAAAATTACATTTAATTCTTAACCAATATAACAATGACAGTAGGAGAACTTATTTGGGAGCTTATGAAATGTGAGAGCCCAGGCAACACAAGAGTTGAGATTATGTTTAACCTTCATTGAAACAAGAGGGTACTAATGCCCTGAGATATTAAGGCAATAATAGACCAGAAGGGAAAGGTATGTGTGCTAAATCTATGAGATTATGCTTAATTAGTTTTTATTTGTTTATTATTATATAATATGGGATACAAAGAAGATTTAGAAGCAAAGACTGGCTTCAAATTCACCACAAATGTGTGGGAGGTTTTTACAGATGCTGAAACAAGAGATGAAGTAGAGATTGAAGAATTGTATAGAGAATTGTTTAGGAAACGACACGATGATGTTAAGATGGTAGCTGAATTATCTATGTGTTTGAATTGGAAAATTCACGAACACGGCCCTGTTGATGAACCATTAGCAAGAAGATATAGCTATCTATGGGAGAAGGTACATAACTATGCGTTAGATGTGTTTGAGTGAGAGGATGCTGATTATTATTTTAAAGTTACTGATTAAATGTTTTTATTTATTTATTATTATATAATGGCAGAAAAAAACACTTTATCTATCGCTGATAGATTAAACATTTTAACAGACGCAGAACATTTCTTTGCTGACCTATCGGAGGCTGGAGAAAATGCTTATCGTTTAGGTAAGTTTAAAGCTATGGCATTGGGGACAGTAAGAGAATGTTTAGACCTGTATAAAGAAAGAATGATGGAATGAGAAGATTGGACAGAGGAAAAGTTAGAAGATGCTTTAGACATTATCGTGAATGAAAAGTTAATCAATATGATGATTGAGAACACAGAGATGAAAGAGGATGAGGCAGACTTTTATAGATGAGGATTTGGTTTATCTGTTGGTATAGTACAGAACGACCAAGAAACATTAGATGGTTTAGCCGAACAACAGGATGCGTTTGAAAAGATACTTGAAGCTAAGAGAGACAACAAAACATTAGCAGATTTACTTAGTTAATTAGAAAATTATGGTTATATTTTGAACTATTATTACAGGCCTCCTTGTAGTAAATGGTATCATAAAGTGAGTAAATGATTGATTACCGCTGTGGGCTGGCGAAAAAGAATACTGGCCAATAGAAATATTATATCGTTTACCGAGAATAATTGCACCATTTTTCTTGGCATATTCATTGGTTTGGTGTAGACGGGTGCGGCCACAGCTATTGGTTTGTGCTATGCTGTATCTGTTTGCCTTCACTGTAAAGGCTTTGTATCGGAGGTTCGCTTATTGAATGAGTGTTTTTAAATCCTAATCTATATTAAAATGATGAGTGTAAATGATTATAGGATAGGAAAAATTATTGTATGACTATTGGTCGTTATAATTCCTATCATAGTAGGTGCAATAGAGAACAGAAAAAAATAACTCTTGAAATTGAAATAAAAATTGTTATATTA
>JAGCBE010000518.1 GCA_017652345.1 Methanobrevibacter sp. | reverse complement strand
GTATTATTTATTATTATTTTATTATCAAAGGTGATATAGTGACTGATTATGTTATTGAAACAACTAACTTATCCAAAAGTTATTCAAAAAACTTAGTTGTGAATTCCATAGATATGCATGTGGAAAAGGGAAAGATATATGGGCTTTTAGGTAAAAATGGGGCTGGAAAAACCACAACCATGTGTATGCTTTTAAACCTTGTCTATCCTAGTGGAGGGGAGATTCTTCTCTTTGGAAAAGATCCTAAAAGATATGCTAAGGAAGTTTATTCTAACATAGGTTCAATTATAGAGACTCCAGGATTCTATGAGAATCTGACTGCTTATGAAAATTTAGAGATAATTGCCAAACTTCGAGGAAACTATAATTCTCTAAATGTTAAGATGGTTTTGGAGATGGTTAATTTAGGCCATGAAAAAACCAAGCAATTCAAGGATTTTTCATTAGGAATGAAACAGCGTTTGGGCATAGCTGCTGCCATTATGCATAATCCGGAATTGCTGATTCTTGATGAGCCTATAAATGGTCTTGACCCATTTGGAATTAAGGAAATCAGAGACTTGCTTAAAAAGCTCTCCTGTGAGTACGGTGTAACTATCCTGATTTCAAGCCATATCCTCAGTGAAATAGAAAACATTGCAGATGTAATAGGATTCATGGACAATGGTATCTTAATAGATGAGATAAGTCGAGAAGAGCTTCACAATAGATTAAACAAATTTGTTGAATTTGAAGTTTCAGACATTGATTTGGCTGTTGAGCTCATGAATAAAACAGGAATGAAGGAAAATGTAGATTACTGTTTTAAAAGGAATTTAGGCGAATATATTGATGATTTGGATTCTAATAAAAACAGTGATGGAATGCTTATTGGCGGTACCATTCATTTGCTTTCCAATTTGGATTTAAGGGATGAGTTCAATAGCTTGTTTGTAAGTTCTGGAATCAAAGTAAGAAAAGTGAATTTGTGTGAAGAGAACTTGGAAGAATTCTTTACAAGAATAATTTCCAATACTTAATGTTTTTATTAATAAGGTGATTAGATGCTTACTTTTATAAAAATGGAATTTCTAAAGCTAAAAAGATCAAAGATATTCTTATTGAGCATACTTATGGCTGCATTGCCTTCAGTTTTAATGTTTGTTGCAACATTTGCTTTTGATGAAACTCAAAGCTTTGATGCATTATTCTCTACTGTGAATATGTATATGTCTGCATTGTTTGCAATTCTTTTATTCTCAATAATCATTTCCTACCTTTTTGGAAGGGAATACAATGAACATACATTAAAAACTATGTTGACTGTTCCAATATCCAGAGGGAAATTCTTGATTTCCAAATATGTCATGTTCCTAATTTGGATCTTGATATTAACCGTAGTTACAAGCCTATCCACTCTTGCATTTGGTTTTGCAGCAGGACTTACCGGATTTACATTGCAGCTATTCATAAATAGCTTTGCTGAATTACTGTTTGCAAATATCCTATTGTTCCTGACATTTTCCCCATTTGTATTCATTTCATTATTCATTACAAATATGGTTCCTGCAATGGTTGGAGGTGCAAGTTTAACTTTAGTGAGCTTATTGGTTAATGGTCAAAGCTGGGCTCCATATGTCCCTTGGGCATGCCCTTACTTGATTTCCTCTGGTGAGATAGCAGATTATGGCGTAAGTCTGATTATTCCTTATGGTGTAATTTTAGTTACTTTCCTTATTGGAATAGTTGTTTCTTATATTTATTTTACTAAAAAAGATGTTCCCCTATAAGTATTTTGTTTACTGAAAACCTCAAGTAATTTTACTCACTAAAAAGAGTTTCTTTAAATTAACAATCAACCTCTTTTCATAACATCTTTTTTAGTAATTTTTCATCTCCTCCAATTTTTCTTTTTTTCATATTTTTTCAATAATTTCCCGAGTATTACTTTTAGTGCAATTTAACCAAATTAAGTAATAAATAATTTTAAATATTATTTTTAACTTCATATTAAATAGTAATCAAAATTTATTAAAAAGTATTACTAAATTCCTTTTTTCTTAGAAAAAATAATACTCGTCTTGGTGTGATATTATGGATGTTAAGATTGTAGAGTTAAGCAATGATCCTAAGGAAATAAAAAAGGTTCAGGAATTCTTATTCAGCATGATCAAACTTGAGTTCGGTTATGGTTATGTTCCTGAGTGGCATCAAGATATTGTGAATATGGAAGAGTATTATGTTAATCCTAAGAGAAATGCTTTTTTTGTAGCTTACAGTGAAAATGGTGAGATTATAGCAACCATTGGCTTAAGGGCTTATGATAAGGACTTTGAACAGTTCAGACATTTATATTCCAAGGAAAACACATCAAGCATCTGGAGACTTTTTGTAGACAGAAAGTACAGAAGATGTGGCCTTGCCACTAAAATGTTCTCTGTAGCTGAAAAGTTTGCAAAGGAAAGTGATTTTAGCAACATTTATTTGCATACACATCATACCTATAAAGGAGCTTTCCAGTTTTGGTCTAAAATGGGATTTGTAACCACTTTGGATGAAGGGGATGAATTGGAAACTATCCATATGGAAAAGTTCATTAGAAAATTAGAGATCTCACCAAAAGCAAGCATTTTAACTTATGCAATAAAATTATAAAATAAACTTTTTTTAAAGGACTCAAGAATTAAAGAAATAGCTATTTTTTAAAGAGCATCAAAGAGACAAGTTTTAGAGATTATGCTCTTTTAATATATTTTTGAGTGTGTGGACAGGCGTAAATGCATTTTCCGCATACAGTATCAGGTTTTCCTAAATTCTCTTCGGAAACTACCAATGCATATTTTTCGCATTTTTTGTCATCGTAAAAATCGTTTCTTTTTAGCTTATAATTCCAGTTTTTGCCACTTATTGCCCCTCCTGGACATGCATCTCTGCAAATCATGCACTTTCCACATTTTGATTCTAAAACAGGTTCTCCAAAATCTAAAGGTGCATTGGTCAGAACTGAAGACATTCTTAAGGCAGATCCATATTTCAATGTTGTAAAGAGTGCTGACTTTCCAATCCAACCTAATCCTGCACGTGTAGCTATTGTCTTATGAGGCAATTCAAATGAATTGAATTCACCAAAATCAGTTCCTAATCTCTTTTTTGTCTGTGC
>JAGCBE010000517.1 GCA_017652345.1 Methanobrevibacter sp. | reverse complement strand
TGCTGATAAGAAAAGGACACCTGTTGAATGGGCATTTGAGTATCTATGGGATAAGCCTCTTGTAACTTCCGTATTCAGTGGTATGAGCAATATGGATCAGGTTAAACAGAACATAGCCATTGCTGAAAACTGTGATGTAAATTCAATGAGCGAGCATGACAGGCAAATATTAAAGGATGTCACTCAAGTCTATAAGTCAAGGGAAGAGATTCCATGTACAGGTTGCAGATACTGTATGCCTTGCCATAATAAGGTGGACATTCCTCACTGTTTCAAGCAGTATAATATTGCAAAAAGCTTAGATTATATCGATAAGACTGCAGCTCCTTATTTCTGGTTAGTGAATAAGGATGAACGTGCTGATAGCTGCACTTTCTGTGGTGAGTGTAATATCCAATGTCCGCAAGGAATCGATATTCCTGCAGAAATGGAAAAGGTGTTTGATTTCTTCCATGATGAAGAGTATCACTAATCAAGATTTTTCATATTTTTAAAAATCTTTTTTATTATTTTTATTCTATTTTTTTATAATGATTTTTAGACATTTTTCATTTTATTTATTCTTATTCTTCTTTTTTCCACCAAATTAATACTAAATCTGTTTTATCTTTAGGATTTACCCAGTTTCCTCTTTCATTTTTAATGAATGTTTCTTTAAAATGATTTTCCAAAGTTATTTTATTTTCCTCGTCCAATTCTCCAAGTCTCCAAACAGATCTTTCAATAGCTTCGTCAATGTCATGGTATTCCTTTAGGTTTTTGCAGTCCAATTGAAGAATATTTGATTCAATGTTAAGGCTTTTTAAAATAAGAAACAATACGCTATAGTCAGTTCCAGCTTTAAATGGCTTTCCTGCAATTTTTGCCTTTTCCTTTTTATATTCATGGCTTGATGATCCGAATAATGTAATGTAGACATATTTATTGGCTATTTCATTAAGAGTCACGAGAGTATCTTTTATATTAGCTATTCCATTCAAGCATCGGGATGCCAGTACAATATCATAATCTCCAATATTTTCATAATTAAGGTCATTTATATCCATTTTAATGGTATTGATATTGTCTAATTTTTCTTCTTTAGCATTTCTATTCAGCTCTTCAAGCATTCCTTCAGATTTATCGATTCCAGTAACTGACTTTGCCTTTTTAGCTATCTTTTTTGTTATTGTGCCTTCGCCGCAGCCAATGTCCAAAACAGTGTCTTCAGAAGAGATTTTCATTTCTTTCAGCAATATGTCTGGGTAATCATCATTTTCAAGCCATTTGCCAAAATCCTTTGCAACACTGTTCCAGTCCTTTTCTTTTTTCATGCCTTTCTTTAGGGATTTTTGCCAAATGTATTCCCAATCAATTTCCAAAGGATTAATTTCATCTTCAATTCTCATTTTTTCCACCAGTACAATACCCAATCAGCTTTATCCTCTGGATTGGAAAGTTTACCGTTTTCATTTTTATGAAGAATGGTTTCAAGGAATTCATATAACTGTTCCTTTTCTTTTTCATCTAAGTTATCCAATCTCCATTTGCCGCTTTCTAAAGCTTCTTCAATAGTTTCATATTCCCTTTCATGGCCTATGTTCAAGTTTTCGACATTTGGATAGATTCCCATATCTACAAGTATATTGAAGAAATATCTGTGTGATGGAAATTCAGCATATTCCTTGTTTATGGATTGATAGAATTCTTTTTCAAGTTTCCAATTGTTTGGCCCAAAAAGAGTAATGTAAACATACTTATTAGCTATTTCGTTAATGTTTGCAATGGTTTCCTTTATATTTAGAACATTATTCAATGACCTTGAAGCCACTACAATATCATGTTTTCCCACATTCTCTGCAGTGATTTTAGTTAGATCCTCTTCAATTGTTTCAATGTTCGTAATATTGTTTTCTTGAGCTTTTTCATTCAATATTTCAAGCATTCTATAAGCGGAATCTACACCAGTAACTGATTTGGCTCTTTTGGCAAGTGGGATTGTTATGCTTCCTTCTCCACATCCTAAATCAAGGAGAGTGTCTTCTTTGGAAACGTCTATCTTTTCAATCAGTTTGATGTGATAGTCATCTTTTTTAGCTGATTTTCCAAAATTAGGGGCTCTTTTATTCCAATCTCTGGACCTATCCTTTTTTGCCTCCAGCTTCTTTTGCCAGAAGTAAGCCCAATCTATTTCTTCAGGGTCATTGATTTGAAAAGCCATATTATCACTAAGAATCTATTTAATTCTCGTTTTCAGCTTTCATTTGCTTTTGAACTTCATAAACGTCAGAGACTGCTAATGTTCTTTTAAAGTCAAAACGGAAGTTTTCAATGATGGAACCTATCTCTCTCATTGTTGCTTCGAACTTTTCGGTCTTTACTGGAATGTCACATAGGCTGTCAATGCTTTGTCCAAGCTCATCGATGTATTTTGGAAATGTCTCATTTGCATGATTGAAGAAAACGTCATATTCCTCTGGATTTTCGATAGTGTCATTCCTGATGTTTTCCTTTATCTTTTCATAAAAGTCATTGTAGTAGGAATAGCTTTCCCTAAATGAATCAAGCAATTCAGCAATTCTGTCAGACATCTTGTCCACACAATTTTCCTTGGTTTCTTGGGTAGCGTCTGTTGCAAGGAGTGGCATATTTGCTCTAAAAAGCAATCCCACATCACTTAAATTTTTATTTAAACCGTTAATAGCCTTTTCAAAAGAATCTATATCCAATTTTCCATCCATTTCACATTCCACCTATTATTTTTTAGTATTTGTAAATTATTTTTTAGTTCATAGAGAATTTTCATTTCAT
>JAGCBE010000516.1 GCA_017652345.1 Methanobrevibacter sp. | reverse complement strand
ATACTTCTGCAGGGACCTATGAGCCCAACCATCACTGCATCGTGAATAAAGTCTGCTTTTATGCATTTCCTCATCTTCAAGAGACAATACAAACATCAGCACATTATCCTTTTCCATCAGGTCTTTACGGATAAATCCAGGGACAATATGCACCCCTTCAATGATAATGCTTATACCTTCAGTCAGTGCCCTTTCAATAACAGCTTCCACACCAACGCTTACAGTTGTGACATGGTCTTTAAAGCCTGCCAAAACACAATCGAATTCAGGTGGAGGAGCCACTCTCAGAGCTTCATGAGCAATGAATGAAGATTGATGGATTACAGGACTTAATTCCTTGGATACAATCTTACGCATTACTTCTCTAATCATATCTGTATTGATCATGCTTTCAATACCCAGTTTTCTGGATATCTCATATGATATGGATGAAGTTCCGACACCAGAAACACCACCAAGTAAAATTATCAATGGCGCATCTGTCTTTCGTATCTTTCTCCAATTCAGATAATTCTCAGCAATTAAAGGATCTTCTTTTTCCAATAAATCTACAATTCTTTTAACTATATCCTCAGTGGAAATTGAAGAGATATCATTTTCAATCAAGTCTGATTCTATCTTATTAGCTATTTCATAAGCTTTGCTGGGATTTAATTCTGCACGGATGAGTGTTCGTGATAGAATCCCTTTTGAAAAAGGTTCAGTATAGACTTTCCCTTTAAGTTCTCTGCGAACTAGAATCATAAAATCACACCTTAATTGACATAATTCAATGAAATATAAATTGTTTTCTTATCATTTAACTATTAATTCACTGATAAATAAAAAAATAAGCCATAAAACATCTTATTTAAAGCCCATACTAAATAAAAGCAAAAAATAGTCAAATTTTGAAAATATAGATATGTCTTTAATTATTAATAATATTTACTATTAACATTTTATAAAGTTTTATATTTGATTTTTGTATGGAAAATGAGAATTTTAAAAATAGTTTAAAATAATAAAAATAAGAGAATAAAAAAGCTAAAATAATTTGGAAAAATAATAAAAAATAAAAAAAGAAAAGGAGTGGATTTACTCCAAGGAAACAATTCCTATAGTGTACATAGCGTTTTCATCCACTTCAACTAAAATTGCATGACCCTCTTCAAGTCTTCCAGGGTTTGCAACAGTGGTATTTCCTATCATGTCAATGGAACATGCTTCGTGTACATGACCGCAGATGTTTATGTTAGGTTGGAATTCATGAATAGGCTTTTTAACACCTTGACTTCCTACATGAGCACCGCTTTCAATGGTATCTGCTTTAGTGTCATATGGAGGTGCATGAGTGAGCAAAATGGTTACTCTAGGAACTTCATCGTTTCCAATATAGTCATACTCAGCTAAAAGCTCGTATACATGGCTATAAATCTTGTCATCATCAATTTCTCCAGGAGTGTTGAATGGAGTAGGATTGGATCCTCCATAACCCATGATAACAACATTCTCATAAGCTATCAATTGATCATGCAAACAGAATGCAGGTCTTTCATCAGGACCGCTTTCCTTAATCGCATTACAGATTCCTGCAGGGTCACAGTTACCTGGAATTGCAAATACATCCACATTACATTCTTCTACGATTTCATCAATGAATGGTTTTACAAAGCTTAACGGTTCAAATTCAGTTATGCTGAAATCTGTAATATCTCCAGCAATCAATACTAAAGAAATATCATCATTTTGTTTTAAGTAATTGATTAAGCTTTCACTCTTTTTACCGTGTACATCACTAATTGCTAAAATTTTCATTTTAAAACGACCTTAAAACTTTAAAATTCAACGTAAAAATTGACTAATGCAAAATTATAATCTAAAAATAATTTTAAAAAAAGAATAATTTTTTATCATTATGTTTATTCAGCGAAAAATGGAGCCATTTCCTTTAAAGCCAATTGGATATTTGATTTTTCACCATACAATGCAATTGTTGAATCGGTGTCAAATTCCATTATAAGTCCATAATATTCAGCTATTTCCTGTACTCTATCTTCTGCAATTGGATTTCTTAAAGTAATCTTTGCATATGATAATCCTGGAGGAACATTTTGAATGAATCTAGATTGGGTATCTGAAATCTTAAAGATCTCTTCTCCTCTATTTGCTCTTTGAAGCTTGTCTAACCATTCCTCATAAAATTCCTTGTCATAACTTTCTGCAAGAGAGAGCAATACTCCTTGAATTTCATTTAAGGACATGTCGGCTTTAGCCATCTCATTGATCATATCTGGGTGAGAAGGGTCTTTTTTATAAAAACCAATTTGGGATTTAACCAACCCTAAGTCCTTATTCAATTCATTTGGAATTGGAATGCCTTTCTTGTGTAATTCTGAAGAAAGATTAGCCATAACCAACCAGGATTGTTCTATAGGCAATGTACTCATAAATGTCCTTCCAATATTTTTAAGGTAGTAACATTAACTTTTGCATCTGCTTCTCTTAACTCTCTTTTGATTTCATTAAGATTATTGTATTTGTCTAAAAAGAGAACGTGATGACTACCGGTTCCGGTGATGTCTAAAATAGCGATCTCATCTAAATCATCAATTTCATCTCTACCTTCAATAGCTGCTTTAAATTGTACATAAGGACCGTATTCTTCAGGAAGGTCTTTGAATTTAAATATTCCACCTAAAATTGCAATAAACATATTATTTCTCCAAATTCTTAATTTATTAAAATCATCTAGTAAGACCAGTTATCATACCAGCAAAACTAGTTTAATTATTATCCAATCTATATAATTTTTATATTATTAAATTATATGAATATATTTTTAGTTATAGTAATTAATATAGTTTATTATTATACTAATAATTTTTATACATTATAATGAATTGTTTCATAAATCATTTTTTCAATATACAAATTATTCCCTTTGATTTGAATATAATGTTCACTTTTGAAATTTGCATATTGGAATAAGATCAAAAATAGCTGTTTTAATAATTAGTAAATATGCGAACTAAAAAAATTGTTTTAAAAAAAAAGAAAATGATAAGTAGAATAATTATCTACTTATGCTAATTTTTCTAATACAGGAGCTGCGTCGATTAATTGTGCGTCGAAGGTTAATTCTTCTGCGCTTAATCCCATAGCTAATCCGTATAATTGAGCTAAGTGCATTACAGGGAATGCGAAGTCAGTTCCGTATTTTGCGTTTACTTCAGTTTGTCCTACATCAAATTGT
>JAGCBE010000515.1 GCA_017652345.1 Methanobrevibacter sp. | reverse complement strand
TTGATAATGTTTGTGAACGTTCTGCTGTTTTCGAAAGCAAGGGGAACTTAATTAGAAGAAAGGACACTTGTGATGGTGCAGGTGTGACTATTGCTTTAGCAATGAATGATCCTATTATTTCATGGGAAGATTAGATGTATAATAATTATTTTGGTGTCTATTGGAGGAAAAAATTTATGAAATGTGTATCTGTTGTTGGTATTGGACCTGGAAATGAGTTGTATCTTAGCATTGCTGCTAAAGATACTCTTGAAGAATCAGATTTAATTGTAGGTTATAAAAAGTATGTGGAACTTGTAGAAGAGTATTTGCCTGAAAAGGAGTATTTATACACAGGTATGACTAAAGAGGTTGATCGCTGTAAGATGGCATTGGAAAAGGCAGCAGAAGGAAATGCAGTATCTGTTGTTTGCAGTGGAGATGCTGGAGTCTATGGTATGGCAGGTTTGGTTTACGAACTGTCAGTCGATTATCCCGATGTTGAAATCGATATTGTTCCAGGTATTAGTGCTGTTTTAAGCGGTTCTGCAGTTTTAGGTGCTCCAATAGGTCATGACTTTGCTGTAATCAGTTTATCAGATTTATTAACCCCTTGGGAATTGATTGAAAAGAGATTGGCGTTAGCTGGTGAAGGGGATTTTTGCATTTGCCTTTATAATCCTTCAAGTCATAAAAGGAAAGATTACTTGAAGAAGGCATGTGAAATCTTATTGAAATTCAAGGGTGAAGACACCATTTGCGGGTATGTGAGAAACATCGGTAGAGAAGGTGAAGAATATCACATAACCAATCTTTTGGAGCTTAGGGACACTGAAGTGGATATGTTTACCACTGTTTTCATTGGAAATGCAAATACAAAAGTCATTGATAATAAAATGGTAACACCTAGAGGCTATAAAGGTGTATAAATATAAATGGTATAATAATTATTATATTAATTAATAAGTTCTCTTAATTAGAGGTATGGATATGCATAAAATTGTTTTATTTGGAGGAACTACTGAAGGACGTCTATTGACTGAATTCCTATCTCAAAACAAAATCCCTGCTATAGTTTGTGTTGCTACAGAATACGGGGAGAAAGTATTGGAATATGAACCTCCGGTTATAGTTCAGCCTAAAAGACTAAAACCTGGCCCTATGAGAAAACTATTTGAAGAAGAGCAGACCGAATTTGTTTTTGATGCTACACATCCTTATGCTACAGAAATCAGCAAACACATAAAGGAGATTTGTGAGGAACAGGGCATTGAATACATCAGAGTCTTAAGAGAATCAATTGAGATTGAAGATGCTGTAAAAGTATCCAGTATGGAAGACTTGATTGATTATCTGAATACCACTGAAGGATTGATCTTTTCTTCAATGGGGGCGAAAGAGGCTCCCGCATTAACAGATGTGGAAAACTTCCAGGAAAGAGTTTACTTGAGAATGCTACCTTCACCAGAAGGAATGAAGCAATGTCTTGATTTAGGTTACCCTATGAAAAACCTTTGTGGAATGCAAGGTCCTTTTTCTAAGGATTTCAATATGGCACAATTCAAGGAAATCGGTGCAGATATACTTGTAACTAAGGATTCAGGTAATGTTGGAGGTTTTTTAGAAAAGACCGATGCTGCAAAGGAATGTGGCATGGAAGTTGTTGTATTGTCCCGATTAGTCAATGAGGAAGGGATAAGTGTAGAAGAAGCTAAGGACACCATTAGGAGTAAATGCTTATGAAGGAAATCAATATTATTGGAATGGGTATGAGTGAAAAGACACTCACCGCTGAAGCTTTAGAATTAATCATTGAAGCGGATATTTTAATAGGGGCTAAAAGATTAATCAATGAGTTTTCTCATATGAATAAACCTAGTTTTAATGCTTATTTATCTAATGACATACTTGAAATAATAGAAGAGACAGATGCAGAAAAAATAGCAATATTAGTTTCTGGAGATGTTGGATTCTATAGTGCTGCTGAGAAATTGGTTGATGTCCTAAAGGATTATCATCCTAATTTAATTTCAGGAATCTCATCTGTATCATACTTTTTTGCAAAATGCAGCCTTCCTTGGAAAGATGCTAATTTGATAAGCTGTCATGGACTTGATACAAATATTGTCTCATCAGTTCGCAGAAATAGATTTACCTTTGCATTAACAGGCAAGAATATTCCAGAATTGCAGAAAGAATTGGTAAAATATGGATTTGGCGATTTGAAGGTTTGGGTTGGTGAGAATTTAGGCTCAGATGAAGAGTCCATTCAAGAATCCTCTATATCTGAATTAGCTGGAAAGCAGTTCAGTTCCTTAACTGTCTTGATTATAGAAAATCCTGATTTTGATTCAAGAATCATAACAGGAATTCCAGATGAGGAATTCATTAGAGGAAAAGTCCCAATGACAAAGTCTGAAGTTAGAGCGGTATGCTTGTCTAAACTATCAATCAATCCTGATGATGTGGCTTATGATATCGGTTGCGGAACCGGTTCTGTCACAATTGAAATGGCATTTTCAGCATATGATGGAAAGGTTTATGCCTTTGACAAGAATGAAGAGGCAATTGATTTGTTAAATCA
>JAGCBE010000514.1 GCA_017652345.1 Methanobrevibacter sp. | reverse complement strand
TCATTGCCTTTTTGGTATTGTTATAGTATCTTAAGAGTTCCTTGACGCTATTCTCGTCTACACCAGAACCTCTTGCGATTCTTGTAATACGGGAGGTCTTGATTATTTTGGGGTTGAGCATTTCCTCTTCAGTCATGGAAGACATGATGATTTTGAATTCATTGATCTTGTCTTCGGTCATTTGGCTTGCCTCTTTAGGGATCTTTCCTCCTAAACCTGGAATCATGTTCATGACCTGTTGCATAGGACCCATGCTGTTCATCATTTCAAACTGGTTTTGCATGTCCATAAGGGTGAACTTTCCGCTAAGCATATTGTTCATGGTTTTGGTAGCTACATCCTCATCGATAACCTCTTCAGCCTTTTCGATAAGGCTTCTGATGTCTCCCATACCTAATAATCTTGAAATGAATCTTTCAGGGTCAAATGCTTCGAATTCATCGATTCTTTCACCAGTACCAATGAATTTGATTGGTGCACCAGTTTCAGCTACTGCAGAGAGAGCTCCTCCCCCTTTAGCGGTACCATCTAGTTTTGAAATGATAATGGAACCGATATCGGTAGCTTGTGAAAATGCTTTAGCTTGTTCTCCTGCCTGTTGACCTATTGTACCGTCAATAACGAGAATGGATTCGTCAGGTTCAATGATTTTGTCCAACTTGTTCATTTCCTCAATTAGATCCTCTTCGTTCTTATGCCTACCTGCAGTATCGAAAATAATGACCTTCTGGTTTTTAAAGTGTTTCAAACCTTTCTCTGCAAGGTCTAATGCATCCTTATTGTCAGGGTCTCCGTAAAGCTGGATTTGCATATCTTCAGTAAGTTGCTTTAACTGTTCATATGCTGCAGGTCTCCAAGTGTCTGTACATACAACTGCTGGAGAGAAACCTTTTCTTTGCAAGTATTTGCATAATTTACCGATTGTGGTGGTTTTACCACTACCTTGCAATCCTAAGAACAATATCTTGAATGGCTTTTTATTGATTTCAAGCTCTTTAGCTTCACTGCCTAAAAGATTGACCATCTCTTCATAGATAATTGTGATTACATGTTCCCTTGGGGTAATTCCCTTTGGTGGCTCCTCATTAAGTGCACGGTCTTCGATTGTTTTGGATAATTTTAATACAAGCTGGATGTTTACGTCTGATTGGATTAAGGCTCTTTGAATATCCTTCACTACTTCCTTTACAACCTTTTTGTCAATAACACTCATACCAGCCAATTTTTTCATGGTGTTTGTAAGGTTTTCTCCTAAACTTCCTAACATTGACATAATATCTCTCCGATATTTTTCGATAATGGATTAATAATTATAATTTCTAAAATCAGTAATTTTTTAAATACTAATTTTTTAAATCACTATTCTGTTTCAGTTCTCTAAAACAAAATAATAGATTATCTTATTAACTTTAATGTATAAATTAATATTATATAAAAGTTTATTTATCTTTTATTATAAAATTATTGATATAGATACATAAATTTGATTTTAAGTTTTTTATTTTTTATCATTAATTTAAAATTTGAATTGAATCTTATGTCAAAAGATATATTTATAGTAGTCGAGGGTTAAAAATGCTTGAAAAATTAGTAGAATCATTAAGAAAGGCACCAGTTGTTAAAAAAGGGGAATATGATTACTTTGTTCACGGTATCAGTGATGGAGTTCCTGCAATGGACCCGGCAGTTTTAAAGGAAATTGCTAAAGTGATAGATGAAATTTTAGATTTGTCTAAAATTGATAAGATTGTAGGTGTTGAAGCAATGGGTATTCACATTGCAACTGCATTATCTTTAGAAACAGGCATTCCATTTATCGTTATTCGTAAAAGACAATACGGATTGCCTGGTGAACATGAGATTGTAAAATCCACTGGTTACGCAACTTCCAAATTATACATCAATGACTTAGGTGAAGGAGAAAACATCCTTTTAGTGGATGATGTAGTAAGTACAGGAGGAACTCTCACTGCTGTAATCAATGAATTGAAATCCATTGGCGTAAACTTGGTTGACACTGTAGTGGTTGTAGAAAAAGGCGAAGGTAAAGGCATTGTTGAAGAAGCTACCGGTGAAGACATCAAAACTCTTGTAAAATTGGATGTTGTTGATGGAAAAGTTGTAGCTGATTCATTGATATGAATTTGCTTTAGCTTTATTTTGTTAGTCAAAATGGCTAACTTTTTATTTTTTTAATTATTTATTCTATTTTTAAGGTTATGTCTTAGGATTTTAAGTCTTGGATTTAATCTTTTTTTTAAATTATTTTTCATTGTTAGTTGATAAAATGGCATTATACGATATGGAGCTTAAAAGGGTTATAAAGAAAATAAACTCTTTGAATGTTAGGAATGTAGGATTGCAGTTTCCAGAAGGACTTAAGATGCAGGCTGTAGCTCTTGCAAGGGAAATAGAAAAACAAACTGAAGCTACTGTAATTGTATCTGCAGATCCTTGCTTTGGCGCTTGTGACGTTTCAGACAGAAAGATGAATGGGATAGTTGATTTCATTGTTCATTATGGACATACTCCACTTCCGCTAAGATACAGCATTCCAACAATGTTTATAGAAGCTAAAGCCAATGTTAAGATAAAGGATTACCTTGAAGAGGCATTGGAACAATTGAAGGATTATTCCAAAATAGCTATTGCAACAACTGCACAGCACTTGCATTTGCTTGATGAGATTGTAGACTTTTTAGAGGATAACGGCAAGGAAGTTGTCATTGGCTCTTCAAGAAGCACAAGAAAAGGTCAGGTTTTAGGTTGCAATTTCGCTTCAGTAAAGAATTTAGGGGCAGATGTTTACCTATTCATTGGAAGCGGTAATTTCCATCCTTTAGGAATATATTTGTTTACAAAAGCTCCAGTTTTAGCTATTGATCCTTATAGCGGAGACATCCGTGAAATGAGTTCCTATGCAGACAGGATATTGAGAATAAGATTTGCAAGAATCGTGAAGGCAAGGGAAGTTACAAAATGGGGAATTATTGTCTCCTCAAAGGAAGGTCAATACAGGATGAAGTTGGCTAAGGAAATTAAGAAACTTTTGGAAGATGAGGGAATGGAGGCTTATATTCTTCTCATGGACCATGTAAACCCTGATGTATTGCTTCCATATATGGAACTTGAAGGATTTGTTGTAACTGCATGTCCAAGGATAGCTATTGATGATTCTCAAATGTATAAAAAACCAGTGATCACACCTAAAGAGTTAGAGATTGTCTTAAACAAAAGGGAATGGGAAAAGTATCAATTGGATGAAATATTGTTTGAAGACAGATATTACCAATAAGATTTTGGCATTTTGCTTATCGTCTTATTTTTACATCATCTCATTTTTAATTTTTT
>JAGCBE010000513.1 GCA_017652345.1 Methanobrevibacter sp. | reverse complement strand
TAGATTTCAATTTAGTTGTTATTGATTTCATCAATCCAACAAATTATATTATCCAATGGATCTTGCTTATAATAAGCTGTCTTGTTCTTGCATTCGGTCTTGTCATTGAAGTAAAGTCAGACATTACCATGCTTCCAGGAGACGGTGCTGTAGTGGCGATAGGTGAAGTGTTGAACAAGGATTGGGGTAAGGTTAAGCCATTTTTTGATGTTACTGTTGTAAGCATCGGTGTCATTTTGGCATTGGTATTCATAGGCCACCTTGAAGGGGTTCGTGAAGGAACCATTTTTTCAGCTGTTACAGTTGGTTTCATCATTCAATTCTACAACAATATTTTCGGTGAAAAAATTGATAATTATCTGGAAGAAAATTAATGCTTTTTTTTAAAATTTTGATATTATTTTCAAGATTCTAAATTTTTTTAAATTAGACTAAATTTTCCTTATTTTTCCAAAATACTTTCTCTATGTTCTTTATTTTTTTCACTAATTTTTCTTGAATTTAAAAAAAAATTATTCTAATATATAAAGTTTTTTATTTGTTTTTTTACATTAACTTTATAATAAGCAAATACTATAAATATTATTGTGATATTATGGTAGTTAAAATCGCTATATTAAGAAGTGGTAATATTGGTACTTCACCAATATTAGATTTATTATTAGACGAAAGAGCAGACAGACCAAACATCGACGTAAGAGTATTTGGATCTGGAGCAAAAATGAACCCTGAACAAGTCGAAGATGTTGTACCTAAGTTTGAACAATTCGACCCAGATTTCTGTATTTTCATTAGCCCAAACCCAGCAGCACCTGGTCCAGCTAGAGCAAGAGAATTATTATCTGAAATAGATAAACCTGCTATTATCATTGGTGACGCTCCTGGTAAAGGCAAAAAAGATGAAATGGACGAACAAGGTTTAGGTTACATTATTGTTATGGCAGACCCAATGATCGGTGCAAAAAGAGAATGGTTAGACCCAACTGAAATGGCTATTTTCAACGCTGACATCATTAAGGTATTAGCAGAAACCGGTGCTTTAAGATTAGTACAAAAAACCATTGACGGTGTAATCGAAGCTATTGAAGCAGGTAACGAAGTAGAATTACCTAAACTCATTGTAACCGCTGAAAAAGCTGTAGAAGCTGCTAAATTCCAAAACCCATACGCAAAAGCAAAAGCTATTGCTGCATACGAAATGGCTGGTGCTGTAGCAGGTTTAGACATGAAAGGTTGTTTCATGACCAAAGGTTTCGAAAACTTCATTCCTTTAGTAGCTGCTGCTCACGAAATGGCTGCATGCGCTGCTGCATTAGCAGCTGAAGCAAGAGAAATTGAAAAATCCAACGACACTGTATTAAGAACCCCTCACATGAAAGAAGGTAACGTTGGTTGCAAACTTGATTTAATCAGCAAACCAGAATAAGTGTCGAGGATTTAAGTAGCTTTTCAGCTACTTATTTTTCTTTTTTCTTTTTTAAAACAAATTCAAATCAAATCAAAAATCAAATCTCAAATCAAAAACCAAAATTTACTTTTTTTCTTTTTATTAACTCAATTTCAGAACTTTGCAAGCCATTGTTTTATTCGTATAATTACTAACTTTTTTTCATTAAATTTTTAAAATTAATATATGGGTAGAAAAAGCGTTTTAAAAATAGGAAATTGATAAAAAAATTACTTTAAAAGAATTTTAAGAATAAAAGAAGAATTTAAAAATAAAAATAAAAAAGACTAAAAAATAAAAAAGAGTAAAAAAGAAAAAAAGAAATGGGTATTCTAAAGAACACCTTTTGTACTTAAGATTTCATCATGCTCTATTTTACATGCATCATACAATGATTTTGCAAATGCCTTGAAAAGAGCTTCAGCTTTGTGGTGATCGTTTGCGCCTTCACAGGTTCCATAGATATTGATCTTTCCACTGGAAGCAAATGATTCAAAGAAGTGAATAATTACATCAGAACTTAAATCGCCGATTTTATCATTCTTGAATTTCAAATCCATATTGCAGTAGCTACGGCCACTTATATCTATAGCTACAGTTGCAACTGAGTCATCCATAGGGACAATTGCATGACCCATTCTTCTGATGCCCTTCTTATCACCGATAGCATTTGCGAAAGCTTCACCTAATAGAATTCCAACATCTTCTACAGTGTGGTGATCATCGATTTCAATATCACCAATCGCTTTAACCTTCAAGTCAATAAAGCTGTGTTTGGAAAAGGATTCAAGCATGTGATTGAAGAAATTGACTCCTGTATCAATTTCATATTTTCCAGTTCCATCTATATCTAATTCTATATTAATGTCTGTTTCAGATGTCTTTCTTGAAACTTTAGCTATTCTAGTCATTGAATCACTCACTCGGTTTAAGTTTTTAATAAGCATATCATATAGTAAACAATTTGAAGTAAAATTTTAAACTATATTTTAATTAAAATAACGTTTAATTATTCATTCATTAGGTGCATTTCTCATAATTTTAATTGCATCTGGACCGCATTTCATTGCACATAATGTACAAACGTGACAATAGTCTAAGTTTGATACATGTGCAACCGTATCAATTGTCCAAATATATCCACCTTTAGGGCAAATTTCCTTACAGTTACCACATGCAGTGCATTTGTCCTCGTCAACTATAATTTTTAAAATTGTATCACCTATTGAATAGTTCGTATAATAATCCTAATATTATCTTATTATATTTTTATATATAAAATTAATTGCATAATTGCAGAATAAGCTATTGGCCATTTGATTTCAATGATTATTATTTAATCGGCTAAAGGATCTATAATTTTAATGTAGCTATTGACAATGCCTTAAATGAAATGAATACCTCTTTTCCGAGTTCAAGCTTTAAATCCTTCAATGCGGATAGGGATATGTCTGCATATATATCTACTCCGCTTACAGTTATCCTGACACGAACTGTTTCTTCATTTAACTTCAATTCAGTAACTGTTCCTTCCAAAACATTTCGCACACTTGAATTTTGAGGGTTCAATGCTTTATAAACACTTGATTTGTGAGGCTTTAAAGTTATTGAAATATTGTCATAGCTTATCAATGCTAAAATTTTATCTCCAATAGAATAATTTTTATTTAAAGGAATGGTCAACTCTAAATCTTTGATTTTTAGAGTCATGTCCTTCTTTTCACTGCCTATATCGACAATTTCAGCTTCAAGTTCATTTGTTTCCTTGTGGAGTTCTATGATAGCATTGATCTTTTTGCATTCCTTGAGAATTAGTTGACCTTCTTCGGTAAGAATGGTACTGCCTCCACCACCACTTCCACCTTTTTTGGTACTAACAATTGCTATATCCAATGTAGATTCAATTTTATCAATATAATTTAGAGCAGTTCTATAGGAAATTTTACAAAGTTTAGCAGCTTCTGTAATGGATTCCCTTTCATTGATGTAGTTTAAAAGATTGTATTTCTTCTCATCCAAGAGAAAAGAATTTCCATCTACATTTATTTTATATTCAACACCAGCTTTTACTTCAGTCATATTAATCGTCCCTTTTCCTAAATTCAACTTATTTTTCCAAAATTACCTATACTGATATATTGTTTATTGTTTATAATAATTAAAATTTTTTGTTTGAATTTCGATGATTTTTTTTAAGAAATATATTTTAATTGAAGACTAAAACTAGAGATAAAACTAAAATAACTGATTTAAATCATTTTTCTATCGTTATGATTTATTTTTGTAATCGATAGTTTTTT
>JAGCBE010000512.1 GCA_017652345.1 Methanobrevibacter sp. | reverse complement strand
CACCAGAGTATATAACTGATTATATCTGTAGAAACACCATTATTCCGTATTTAAGCATTAGTGGTGAAGCTACAACAACACATGAACTGATAAGCGAATATGAAAATTCAGATTCATTAGATGAATTAGATACAATGTCGTCAGGTTAAGATTTTTTCATGATTTTTTCTCCTATTTTTGATTAAATGCATATGGATTTTTCATATTTTTAGAATCCTGGTTTGTAATTTGCCGTAAATTTTGGTTTATATAATTTTTTCTTTCTTTTATAGATTTCATGTTCTTTGACTTTGTTTGGCGAGTGCATACATTTTTTTATGAAGTCTTTGGTGAAATTACGGACTTTTTCTTTTGTTGGATTGAGTATTATTTCAAAGAAGTCTTCTTTTATTCTGCTGATTAAGTTGGATTGATCCACGTCGTAGCATCCTGTTTTTCCTTTTTTTCTCATTACTCTGTTGATTATTGTGTTTAAGTATATTCTGGAATAACAGAATATGTTGTATGTTAGGAATGTGGAGTATATGTCTTGTAGTATTCCTATTTTTGAGTATGCTGTGTAATTTTCGATTTGGAGCCTTTGTTTTAATGTTTTGTAGGTGCATTCTATTCCCCACCTTGCATCGTAGATTTCCCCAATATCTTCTTTACTCATTATTTCAGGAGGTAAATTTGTTAATAGTGTTTCGATTTCGATTTCAGTTTCTCCTGTTTTGCTGTTTTCTTTTTCCAATTCTATGGTTACGATTCTTAGATTTAATTCATCAACATCATGGAATTGTTCTTTTAATTCGGAATCTTTGAAGATTTTTAATCTATTTTCCGTTAATGGTATGGAAATTGGACTATCATCAGTTTCTATGCTTTTTCTTTCTTCTTTGTAACTGTTATTTCTTAATCTTATGACAAAGTAGGTATTCATGGTGATTAATCTGCATATGAGTTCTAATGCGACAAATCCTCTGTCAAAAGTGAAAATGGATTCTGTAGGTTCAATTAAATCAATACAGTTTTGAATATTTTGATGAATTAAAGTCATTTCGCCAATTCCACGTTCTCCCATTAGTCCATCGATTAAAAAATCGTTTAAAACATCGACAATTCCACAAAAGGATACTTTAGGCAATCTATCATAACCTTCAGGGAATCCAAATTCTTCTAATGTTTTTTGTTTGTTGTATAATGTAAATCGTGATCCATCCCCTGCAAATAGTCTGAATCCATAAAATGTCCTGAAAAAAGGATTATTTTTTTTAAAATCAAAATATCCAATGTTATTCAAGTAATTTAAGCTGATTTGCTTAAAAACTGCAGGCATAATATTCACTCTTTGTTCTGAAAAACTTTGTTTGCGATAACTATCAATATCTGATGTATACTTCAAATGAGTATCAATATTGTTTCTGATAGTTTTTCTTTTATTAAAAATGATATGTTTTGTGAAATCTTCAAAACCCCATTTTCTCTTCCGAGTAAAAGCAGAAACTCCATAAATATAGTTTCTTGAGGATTTACAAACAGAATCAATTGCTTTGGAGATAAAATAAAACATTTTCAACTTCACCCCTTAGAACTTAAAAATAAATATTCCACTTCGACAAAAATCAAAAAATTAATTACTAACTTACAACAATAAAATATTGAGGATGTGTATTTTCGGTTCATATTATAATATATATCCTCAATTACTATATAATGCTACATATGGCATGTAAATCAAAAATAAGAGTCTAACAAAATATTATGTGGTTATTCTTTTGATGAATAATATCAAAATAAATAAAATTAAAAAATAGAGAGTAATCTATTGAATAATCCAAGAAAGCATTAAAGAAATAGATACTTTAATTGAATAATATTCGTTTAATCAAGCAAATTTTAATTAAAAATTTGATTTACTGTGATTTGATTTCTTAATTCTTTTAAAATTAGAATTTAGTAATAATTTACTAACTAGATTAACATATAGAGAATTTTAACAAGGAATAAATTTTCTTAACCTGACGGCATTGCTTTAGAAACTGAATTAAATTCTCCTGGGATTAATTTGTTGAAAAGTGCTGTTTTATCTGATAGACGTGCTGAAAAAGTTATTCGTCGTTTAGAAAGTATGCGTAAAAATATCGGTGGTAAAAACAGTGTAAGTATTGTTGATCCTGAT
>JAGCBE010000511.1 GCA_017652345.1 Methanobrevibacter sp. | reverse complement strand
ACAGATGAGCATGCAAGGATGCTACCAAACATAATACAAGTAGATATAGATAAGCATGGGATGCAGGATGCAGAGCGAGGGACGAGCGAACCATGCATTCTCTTTGCCTCTTTCTCTTGGAGTAAATGAAAAAAGCCAGGCGACTAACCTGACTTACGTGGCTTAAGCATCTCTATGTCTTGTTGGAACTGCTTAAATGTTATTAAGTTACGATAATGATATGACCTTGTATCAAACATGTCTATAATTGCTTTAGCAGCATCTTTATTATATAACTCATCTAGATAAGGTCTCATAGCTATTGCTTTCTTCTTTTCGCCATTATACTTAGCTATAATGCCATTGTTTCATACAGTATACCAATGTGATTGGTCTTTAGTAAACTTGATTACATAATTAGGACTAACTAATGGACGCTTGTCTACAAGCGTATCATCTACATTCTGTTTATTAGTAAATGTAGAAGCACTAGGTAATAGGATATCAGCAATGGTTCCTTGTCTACGCTGTTTATATAGCTCTGTGGGCTCAATATTCTCAATTACACAGCGTTTTGATTTAAGTTTGAATGTTCCCCAGGTTTCTGGAATAAAATTGAATGCACAAAGAATATCGCTTGCATTTTCAAGAGTGTTACCTATGAAGAATACCTTAGTTCTTTCTTTAGTACTTCTTAATAAATTCTCTAATTGGTTTACAATAGAATATGTAATATCAAATGTATTCTTTTCACCAGATTCCCTTTGGAATTCATCAATAGCAACTAAATATTGATTATCTGGATTCATTTTTAGGAATTCATTATCATATATACTACCTTTATCATTATAGAATGTACTAATAGCATATACACGAGCAAATAGTTTACGAGATATTTCTCTTTTCTCTATTTTTCCTTTTTTGGTAGTATATTCTTCTTCTACTACATCGTAAACATTATTGCCCTTGGTCTTCAAATTTAGCCCATATCGTCTTCTTAGGTCTGGGTCTACTAATTTCTCAGCATTATTAGTTAAAAGCTTCTGTGTGGCCTTTTCTGTTAGTCTTAACCATATAAATGGAATACCTTTAGTCTTATACATATGACAGAAGTAATCTGTAACAGCATAAGACTTACCAGTTTCTCTTGAACCTAACATTACATAGAATAATGCTCAGTTAGCATGGCCTAAAAGAGGTCTTAGATTATATCATTCTGACTCATATTTGTGTTTTTTATATAGGCTTACTAGTTTATCTACTGACATAAATAAAAACTCCTTATTCGACCAATTTTAAAATTGAACCTGTATATTGGAAATTGATTTCGTATTTGCCTAAGAATAAACCATTTTGCCAGTTTTCTTCTCTCATTACTTCTTCTACTGATACTCCAGCCTCTTCAGCGAATTCATCAACTGTATAACCAGCATTAGTAATTAGTCTTTCAATTTTATCTTCAGCATATCTTGCTTCTAAACCATTAGTAGTTAATTTCTTTTTATGCAAATGTGCTGATTGAACATAAGCATCAACATCAGCTATTAATGATATTTTATCTGTACTAGTTAAATCTGTTCTATCATTAATATATTGTTTATATTTTTCTACATTAGCTTTACTATTAGCAGTTATTCTACCATTTTTACCTACTAATGTTAAACCTCTCTTAGAAGGTCTATAATTTTTTGTTTTATAAGATGATTTCATCTAATTTCTCCTTAATAATATCATATGGCTTTAATCTAATATGTTCTCTGCCGTCTTTATCAAAGAACTTCTCAGACCTATCCACTTTATAATTTACTACAATACCATCTTTTAATGATATATTATCTCTAACAACTTTTAAACAAGAACCTACTTGTACTTTTTTACCTTTAATATCAGTATATTCATAAATATAATAACGATTATTTCTATAGAAATAAATATCAGTATTACATTCTAATTTAAACTCACCTAAGGCATTAGTTGTATGTAATAATTTCTCCGGATATTGTATTGCAAATGAATCTGTATTAGCATAAATTAATGTGCCATTACACTCTTCCATTGTTTTCTTAAGTAATTCAGTTGTTGTCTGTACAATATAATTATATGTTCTTTTATAATCCTTAACAACTAAATAACCTACTGCATAATTAAATAGGTTTTTATAATAAAGAGTATTAGCTTCATCACCAATACTTTTATAATAATTACCTTTTTCTACTAATTTAACTAAATCATTTTTAGCTTTTGGAAACATTTTAATAAATGCAAATGCATGAGCTTTATTAATATCATATTTAACTACATTAGTATACTTAAATATATTATTCTCTCTTCTAGGTAAAGTATAATGATATTGAATTAAATCTTTATTCTTTTCCCTTACATGTGTATTAAATACATTAATAATCTCATCTGGTGTATAATGCTTTTTTAATACTCTAGTAATCATATTATAAGCTTTTCTACCGCTAATTACTGGAGCAGGTTTACTGATACTTATATCTTTTCTAAGTAATAGCTGTACATTATCATTTTTATCTTCAATAATTGCATCAGGATATCCTAACTTCTTAACTATAAAATTATATCTAAATGTTGGGACTATTATATGTTCATCTAAATCTGTTTTATGAACTAATCTATTAGGATATCCATATACATAATCAAATATGTTATCACATTTTTCATATTTTCAAGTATTTAGTATTTCTTCAAATACTTCTTCTGTAATATTGATTCTAGCTATTTCCACTTTTCATTGACTCATTACTCTCACGCTCCTTAATTAAATTAATAATATAGATAAGTTCACAACCAATATGACGCATTAATAGAGGTTTCTCATGTTTCTCTCATAATTCATCAAATTCAGCCTGTAACTTACCTTTATATCATTTTAGCTTATCTAATGGTCAATCTATATACCGCATGTTGTTATCTTAGGTAATGAGTCTTCAATCTTTTTCATAAAGCCTTTTTCAGGAATATAATAAGCTAGTTCTTCATTTGTATCATAATCAATAATATGTAATCTGCCATTTTTTAGATACATTCTTCCTAATGCACCTGTAAAATCAGTATTTTTATAAACTTGGATTCCATCAGCATCTCTATCAACAATTAATAGATGTCTGCCCACTACACAATATCTATCCTCAAAGATAACCCATCCATTATCTACTCTAACATTATTCATTGGTTTCATATTACTTGCCCTCAAATAATCTATTAATTAATCTAGTAGCAGGGTTGTCTTCTGATTCATCAAAATCCTCTGGATTAACTGCATTAATGATATCTTCAAATACCATATTAATATATGCAGATACTGTACGTCTATCTGCTTGCGCTTGGGTAACTATAAAGTTTGCTACCTCTGGTTTAACTGAAATATTCATTGTTACTCTGTTGTATGTTTGCTTCATATTATTTATTCTCCTTTATTTCTAAAAATGTTACAGTGTATTCGGTCAACTGTTTACCTGTTCTTTTGCTAATTAAATTTAGCTGATTAGATGATACATCATGTAGGATAACTCCTTTAATCTTACATAACTTTAATACCATCTTTTCTTTGAGAGCTAAGTCGTTCTCATCTTCAATCCAAAATTTTACTACCATTTACAATCTCCTTTATATTTATTTTGTAGTAGGAAGGTGGGTAGTTTAATGACTTGCCCAGGTCATGCTAAATTAACACACATTTGTATCATTGCCGTATTGTTATTGCCGCGGTCTCGGCATATTTGTGATTCTCAATCACACTATATTATACAATAAATTTTATCAAAATTGAGATTGACTAAATACTAATAAATAATAAATTTTATAAAAAATTTATTACACATCGTATAATAATATGTAGACAGTGGACTCGTATGTCTATATCTTACATAACTAATTGAGTGGAGTCAGACCGAAGAGGTACCAACAGTTAGCTAGGTATGAACACTAGGGTGTAACAGGCATAAGGTGAGCTGCAATTCTATCTACACTTAATTTAGCATATAAAATAAAGGAGAAAAAAATATGGCAGAAGAAAAGCTAAATAACGAACAAACTGTGGACAACAGCACAGATACTAGTCTCGATTATATAGAGGCGATTAAAACTCTAAAGGAGACTACTGTTGAAAAAAGCGCGTATGACTCTTTACGTGCTGAGAACAAAAAGCTATTACAAAGTTTAGTCAATGGTGAAACTATCGAACCACAAAATAAGGTATTATCAGAAGACATTGACACTCTAAGAAAAAGAGTACTAACAGATGATAGTTTAACCAACCTAGAATATTGGGATAATGTATTAAAGCTTCGTAGTGCTTTGCTTAAACGTGGTGACGAAGACCCGTTTGTGCCTCAAGGAAATAAGGTAGCAGCTACTGCAGCTGATTATGCTAAGGCTGAGAAGGTTGCAACTATTATGCAGGAAATGGTTGATAACTCTGAAGGCGACCCTAACGTATTCCTTAATGAATTCCAAAGAAGAGTCAAAGATACACAATTAAAAAAATAATTTAAGGAGCAAATTTTATGGCATTACAAAGTGCATTTACATTAACTGCCAATGAAATTTATGATACATTGGCAAATATGATTATCTCTCAGCAAGTATTTGCAGATAATCTTTCAAAACATCAAACATTAGTAGATAAGGCTAGAGTAGACGGTGGATTATATGGTGATACTAAGCTTTACTACGCTACAGACGTATTAAAATCAGTTGCTTGGGGCAATGACGCAGAAGCTACAAATCTATTATCATTAGATAGAGCTGAAGACCCAGAAGTACAAGCAATCAAGTTAGATATCTTCCGTCAAATTAGATTAACAGTAGATAACTACTTAACTAAGCGTGCATTCGCTGACGAAGGTACTTTCGCATCATTCAACGGCGTTATGTTAGGTTGGATGCAAGAAACTAAGAAAGTATATGATGGTACTTTATATAATGTATTCATCGGTACTACTGAAACTTCTGTTGGTAAACAACAAGTAACAATTGATATTGATGCTGATTCTAATTCAGCTGGTGAAAATATTGCTAAGGCTATGGCTGACTTATTCACTGATATGGCAGACTATAACAGAGCATACAATGACTATGGATTCTTAAGAAGCTATGGTGATTCTGAAATCAAAGTAATTTGGAACGCTGATTACTTCAACCAAGTTAAGAAAATTGATTTACCATCTATCTTCCATGATGATGCATTACAATCAACTTTCGCAGGTGATGTATTAGCACCTAGATATTTTGGTACTGTAATTACTGCAGACAATAAGTCTGATTACTCAGCTGCATCTCCAACTACTGGTAAGCCAATTGATTCTGACGATGACACTTATGTACCTGGTGCTAACCATGCTAATGGTACTTTAAGAGCAGTTGTTGAAAAGGATGTAACAGTATCTAGTACTGCATACCATGTATTCCCTGGTGATGAAATTCCAGCTGGTGCAACTATTAAGGCCGGTGGAAACTTCGAGTTAGGTGAAGTATACATCGAAACTGCAGACGTTATTTGTAAGGTATTAGTTAAATATCCTCCATACATGTCAGCTTTCGAAACTGGTACTACATTCTTCAATCCAAGAAGCTTAACTGAGAACCATTACTTAACATTTGGACACAATACTTTAGGTTATTTAAAGAATTATCCATTCATTACAGTAAAGGCTGTTTAAGATACCTCTAGGCTTGCCTAGATGGTATTAAGCCTATTTATATATCTCCTCTAAACGGGCTAATATCATAAGGGCGGTATTAGCCCCATTATTCTATTATTAAGGAGCATAAAATGTCAAAATTAACCTTTTTAAAACAATATAATAACTATTTCAATAGAATAGTAAAAAACAATAAATCAGAGCTATTATTAGGCTATACAAAGCAAGATTTTAATAATATTAACTTTAATCCAAATGATGGTTTAACTACAGAACAAATCGTAAATTGGCCAAATAGCTGGACTCCAGATTATATGATGGTAAACCTTACAGAATTAGGCAATGGTTCATACTGGACAGATTATATGACAGGATTTTACTTTGCACAAAGAGAAGGCCGTTATGATATTGAATACACTGGAACTAATGCAGAAGTAAAAGCTAATTTACATCATATTCCATATTGGGATGAGGATTATGAGCGTTATGAATATATAGATTCATTAAGTCCTGATGAACGTGCTATGGATATGACAATGATATATAATAAATTTAGAGGCGAAATAAACTGGAACTGGTATCAATTTGGTTATGACTTTGGTGGCAATGGTTTACCAGTAACTGCATTAAACATGTTATTTGATGAAGTAGCAGCAGAACGTAATCCTGGTAACTATGATTATTATTATATAGATATATTCTTTAATGCACCAGTTGGTGGATATGTTAGAATTCCATCTGTTGATTTCTTAAATAGAGAATGTAGAATTACTTATAATACATTAAAAGAGTATTTACCTACATTACCAAGTACTGCAACTATTTATAATATAGAAATAAATCCAAATAATCAAGATGACTATACTGATTCACAATTTGGTCCATGGGGTATTTCAGCTCATGAAGGTTCTAGCGGAAATGAATTAGAATCTTCTTGGTTTGTAACTGAATGGCAAAGAACCAGAAATGGTCAGTATAAAGCTATATTAAAAAGAGATATAGTAGCTGATAATTATAATAATGTACTTAAAGCTCCAGCTATTATTAATAGAGCTAAGATTACTAATCCAGAAAATGCATTATTATATAATCCAGAAGGGTTTTCCTTCAACCAAATCAAAAAGAATGAATATCTTTTACAGGATAGTTCTAAAACTCCTTGGTATGTTCTTTACTTCAAAAAAGGATTAGCTAAGGTTACAGGCGGATTCACTCCAACATCAATGGCTCAATATGATGTAGAAATTAATACTACTATAGCTAATAGTATTTATAGCTCTGGTGATAAGTATTATACTACTAATGTTAAGCCAGGAGTTAGATATAGAGTATCTGCTACTGACTGGGCATGGGCATATGGAACTAATCAGTACATCATGTGGTTAAAAGAGAACTCAAATCCAAGTTATGAATATGAAGCTTATTCAATGGTAACTGATGTAATGTGGTTTGCTAATATGCAAGATACTTGTTCATCTCAATTAAATAGAGCCTTCCAAGGACAATATAATACTTTAAAGAATAAATTAATCTCAGATACTGGTTATTCTTCTAGTATTTCAACAAGTGATTACAATAAATTAAAATCTATTCCAAAAACTGGTATTATAGTTAAAGACGTTGATAATAAGTTATGGGAAGTAAAATGTAAGATGGTTACAAATACTAAATCTGGTAACTTATCTGGTGGTACTTATAAGGATGCTGTTAAGAATTTAATTGACAGTACATCTCTAGACCAAGCAGACCACTTTGGTTCAAGAACTTGTTGCTATAAAATGGATGTAGTATCTATAATTATGGATGTTAGAGAATATACTAACCAAGCATTAAATTGGGAAATAGACTTTGCTAATAAGACTAATACAGTAGATTCAGATTTTGATATTATAGCAGTTCCATACTATTCAATTGAAAATACTTCAAGTACATTTACAATACCTTCAGATATAAGTGAGATGTTAGTACATAGTATAGCTCAAGCATCAGGTGTTGGTGATAATTTAGTTGATATTCAGCTAATACCTTACTGTCCAGTACAAAGAGGTTTAGCAGGTCCATATATTAACTTTAGCGCATTGCAAAGTAGCGAATACTATACTAATGGTTCAGGAACAGGCCTTATGATATTATATTTAAGTAGCTCAAACTTCTCATTTAATATAAGTCAATCATTTGGTGTTTCAGAAGATGCTTTAGAAAGAAAAGTAGCCAATGAAACTAAATTATATAAATTAGTAAGTCCAAACTATAATGGTTCATTTGAATTCAGTCCTGCTAAAAATGGTGGTATAAGTCTATTTAATGTCGATATAACATTGATACCTTATAATCCATACATTCATATTAATCCTAATTTCAGTGGATTATATGGACAAGACTTTAATGATTCAAGAGGTCTAATCTGTGGAGGTGACTTTAGCTTACCTAGATATACTGATAAGTTTGCAGAATATGAATTACAAAATAAGAACTATCAACAAATCTTTGATAGACAACTTAGAAATCTTGATGTTAATGAAAGTTTAGCAATGAAACAGCAAGAAATCACTGCAGGTATAGGTATTGTTAAAGGTGGTGTTACTGGAGCTGCTGCAGGTGGCATGGTAGGTGGAGGCTGGGGTGCTTTAGCTGGAGGTGTTACAGGTACTGTTACATCAATGGCAGGTGGTGCTGCAGATACATTAATCATGTCAGAACAGCTAGCAGAACAAAGGTCATTTGCTATAGACAATTATAACTTCCAATTAGGTAATATTAAAGCCTTACCTGATACAATTAATAAATGTACACCTTTAACTTATAATCATAAATTATGGCCATTTGTTGAAGAGTATTCTGCCTCAGATGAAGAAATCAGAGCATTTAAAGAATACTTAGAATATAACTCTATGAGAGTTGAAGCTGTTGGTAAGATTGAAGATTATAAGCAATATGAAAGAACATTTATATCAGCTGATATTATTAGACTAGATGATATTGCAGAGTCTTCTAATGAAGCATTTGAAATATATAAAATAATTAAACAAGGAGTTTACATGTAATGGGACCAATACAAAGTGAAATTAATGCAACAATCAGCACCGCTCTTGGTGCTGCTGTTGGAGCAAAGCATTTACAACAACAAAAGAAGCAAATTGAAGCTGCTAATGCACAAGATGAACAAATTATACAATCTACACAAAGTGCTATTAAAAATGATACTATTGAAGCAGCTACAGCTATTTCTGCTCATGAACCAGAATTTAAAGCTATATTAGAAAAAGGTGGTTATGATTTAAAAAACTTATCAGACGAGCAAGTAACTAAATTAACTCAAGAAGTAGATGCATTTAGAGCTGGTAAATTAACAGAAGATAGAATAGCTAATATGAAAGAAGCTGGTGAAAGATATGAAAAATATCATGATAACCCAATTGATAGAATTTATAAAACTGGTGACCAGCTAAATAAAGCTTATGAATCATTTAGAGAATTAAATCAAAGAATAGATGCTTCAAGACAGTTAAAATTTAACCTAGAGTCAGCACAAGCAAGAATTAAAGCTAGAGGAGGTAAGTTCTAATGGCAAGACCTAATATTCCAGATATTGAAACATTATTACAAGCTGGTATTAATCCTAAAACAGGATTACCATTAAAGTTTGGTAATAAAAGATGTACAACTAAAGAAGATATTAAAAAGTTAATCAGAAAGAATGATGAACAAATCTTTGTTAATAAATATGTTTGGTATAACCTACCATGTAATATTACATCTCAAGAATTAGAGAGATTACTTTATTACAAAGGACAATTAGCATTCTTCTATATGAAAGACTTAGATGAATTCTATTTCATGCCATATGCTTTAGACGGAACCATAGATTTCTATGGTAGATATAATACTATCCATCCAGTACCTATGACTTCTGGTACTACAGATAAAGCTGGCAAGGCACAAGCAGAGTTCTTAGAGTCATTAAAATTAAAATGTATTTATGGTATTAAAATGCCAGAAGAGTTAACAGTAGATGATTTAACAAATTCTACAGTATTATTACATGATTATACTAAACAATTAAGTCAATCTATCATTCCTACTCAACAATTAAATGATGCTATTATTGATATAGAAGCAGAAGTTATGCCTTACTTAAGAACAGCATTATTAATGGGTACAGGAACTAAGGGTATGAGAGTACCTGATTCAGATGCAGCTAATGAAGTATTTGAAGCTAATAGTCAATTAATTGAATCAGCACTATCAGCACATCCTTATGCACCTATTGTATCTAATCTAGAATTCCAAGAATTAACAGATGGTACATTAACTAAGTCTGCTGATTACCTACAAGCTATGCAAGCAATCGATAACTTTAGATTAGGCTTACATGGTGTTCCAAACGGTGGACTATTTGATAAGTCACAATATGTTAACAATGAACAAACTAATATGAATTTAGGTGGAGCAGATGTTAGCTTAACACTAATGGATGGACTTTCTATTAGACAGAATTTCTGTAACATTGTTAATAGTATTTGGGGCTTAGGTATTTGGTGTGAACCAAGTGAAACTATTGTTAATATGGATTTAAATGGTGACGGCACTGCTTACGATAGAAATGAAAATGGTGAAAACGGAGGTCAAGAAAATGAGAGCAATGTATAATACTAAAACCTTTGCAGATTTATATGAAGACTACGATGCATTTAAACAAGACCATGTAACTGATGCATTCATTCCATGTGTTATTGACCATAATGATGGAACTACTCAAAACCCTAAAGTTTCTAATCTCCAAATTCTTTATTATTTGGCTTTTTCGAAGTTCGGTAATAATCCAATAGCCAACCTTGACGAAAATCAATTTAAAGCCAAATTTGAGGCCGTTATGTGGCAATATGGACCAGCTTGGGAGAAAAGATTAGACATCCAAAAGAAAGTAAGAGAATTAACAGCAGATGATTTGCTTACTGGAGCTAAAGCAGTTCATAATCATGCATTCAATCCAAGTACTGAACCATCAACTGCTACATTAGATGAATTAACATATATTAATGACCAAAATACTACATCTTATAAGAAGAGTAAAATGGATGCATATGGTCAGTTATGGAATCTAATCGCAGACGATGTTACTGAAGAGTTCTTAGCTAGATTCAAACCATTATTCCAAAAGGTTGTTCATCCAAGAGCATATTTATACGAAAGCGAGGAATAAAATATGAATAATTTTATGTTAACAGCATCTGATGTAGGCGCTGGTGCAGGATTAGCACTTGGCCTATCTAATATCTATAATCTTTTAGGTATTATATTAATTATTGTAAACTTAGGTATTCTAGTATTTAACTTTGTTTGCAGAATGAGAGACAGATTAAAGGATGGTAAGTTTACTAATGAAGAGCGTGCTGATGCTGCAAGAGAGATGCTAGAGCTTGCTGAAGAGATTCAAAGACTTAAAGAAGAATTAGACAAAGCTAATAAGGAGAACAAATAATGATTGAAATTAATGGCAAGGTATATAGAAATATTCAAGAACAAGTTGAAAAGAATAAAGAAGACATTGCAGAATTACAGCAAGGCAGTATAACAGTAGATGCTTATACTAAAGCAGAAGCAGATGCTAAGTTTGCTACCAATACTGCTCTTGCAGGTAAACAAGATAGATTAACTACATCAGACTCTATTAGTATTTCTAATAATGAAATCTATGTTGATGAGGACTGGTTATCTGCTAATTATGTAGGCATTGATTCAGATGGTAATTTAAGTAAATCTTTAATTAGAACTGGTAAAATAACCTCTATAGCAGATGATGCTGATGTTACAGGTGAAATTACTTTAACATCAGGAACTCGTACTGGCTCAATATATCTTGATGCAAGTGGTGAAGAGTCTAGCGCATCAATATTCTTAAGAGGTACTACTTCTATAGGTTCAGAAGGTATGATTGAAATAAGTGGTGAAACTCAATTTAACACTTCTAATAGAATTAATGTTTATGATGGCGTCAATACTGAACAAATAGCTTATTTAAGTGATATTACAGGTGGTGGCAGTCAATTATATCAACACAATATAGTTTATAAAGGACTAGATTCTAGCAATAAAATATGGACATATTTTACAGCTCAATTTGTAAGCTCTAGTTCTACAGCTATTACTAGTAAAGCTGCATTAATTACATATTTACAAAATACTGGTTTTAGCTCAGCAAACTGGTCTATAAATGAGCCATATTTACCAACTTCTGGACATACTATGATTACTTTTGGTAATGTTATGCCTGGATTTGTATATGGTATTTATTATAGCACAGTAGAACAAGATATATTATTAGTTAGTGATTATAGCGATTTTGCAGCTAGTGATAACTATATTCATGTAGATACAAATCAAGATGCTTCTACGACTGTAACAATTACAGATACAGTAGTAACATTATAAAAGGAGATTTAAAATGGCTAAAATAGACTTTCCAAAGAAACAAGAACAAAGATTAATACCTAAGTATTTATTAGAGTATGCAGAAGAACTACAAGAGAATCATCCAGACCCTACTGCAGAGTGGGGTGGAGGTTCTGGTGGCGAATATACTGCTGGAACAGGCATTATAATTGATGATAATGAAATATCTGTAGATACTGAGACTATTCCTACTGTCGCAGAACTCTCTACAGTAGCCTTTTCTGGCTCATATTCGAATCTTTCAGACAAACCTGACTTAAGTGTATACGAGCTTAAAGAAGACGCGTTTACGGGCGATTATGGAGACCTAACAAATAAGCCAGATTTAAGTGTTTATGAATTAAAGACTGATGCTTTCTCTGGAGACTATAATGATTTAACTAATAAGCCTGATTTAAGCATATATGCTGAGACAGCAGATTTAGGTGATTGTGCATATTTAGATGAAGATGAATTAAGTATTGCATATAGCCAAATTACAGGAACTCCTAGTATTCCAACTAATACTTCAGATTTAAATAACGATTCAGGATATATTACAAGTTCTGCATTATCAGGATATGCTACAGAAACTTGGGTTAATAATCAAGGTTATTTAACAAGTGTAACTTGGTCAGATGTTTCTAATAAACCTACATTTGCTACAGTTGCAACAACTGGTGATTATGATGACTTGACTGATAAACCAGATTTAAGTATTTATGCAGAGACTGCTAATTTAGGCACAGCTGCATTTATAGATGAAGATGCATTATCTATTGATTATAGTCAATTAACCAATACTCCAACTATTCCAACTGTTCCTACAAATGTATCTGCATTTAATAATGATGCAGGATATATTACTGGTATAGATTCTAGTGATGTTATTTCAGCTCTAGGATATACTCCTGGAACAAGTAATTTCAGTGGTTCATATAATGATTTAACAAATAAGCCAACAATACCTACAGCAACTAGTCAATTAACAAATGACTCTGGATTTATTACTAGTGCAAGCTTATATGGCTATGTTACATATGAATCAGTATCAGGTAGTACACTTATTGAAGCAGGTAACTATTATGGTGCAGGTGGAAATATAACAGGATTAACAAACTATAATATGTTAACTGGAACTAGAAACACATTTGAATTACCAGGTAATAAATCAGGTACTATTGCATTAACTAGCGATATTCCTTCTGTATCTGGTTATGCTTTATTAAATAATACTGCAGTATTAGGACAGCAATGGTCAGGAACTAATGACTTTGGTGGATTAATAACAAATAGTACAGCTAGTGGTAATTATACAACACATATAAATGGTTTCGCAATACCTGATGCTACAACATTAAATAGACCTCAATTAACAGTTAGAGATTTATCTAGTGCTAGTCCAACTGATTATAATATTACTATTCCAGCTAAAACAGGTACTATGGCATTAACTAGTGATATAATTACAAGTTATAATGATTTAACTAATAAACCAGATTTAACAATATATGCAGAAAGTGCAGATTTAGCCACTGTAGCAACCACAGGTGATTATGATGATTTATTAAATAAACCAACAATTCCAGATGCTGTATCTGGTACTAATGATGGAACTAATTGGACTAGCTTAACTATTGGTAGTGATACTTATAATATTGGTAGCGGTTCTACTCCATCTAATATGGTTACTATTAATACAGCTCAAACAATTACTGGTGCAAAGACTTTTGAAGGTGTAGATGTATTAAATTTACAAGGTTCAACTAGTTCTGCTAAACCAGGATTTGCTATTAATGAGTCTGATGGCACTAAGCGTGGTTTCTTAGAATTAAGACCTGCTTCTGGTGACCAATCAATGGTATTAGGTGTAACAAATGGTGTAACAGGTCATTTAGACTTTAGACCTGGTTTAAGAGAGTTTAATAATAATTCTAATTATTCATATTCTACATTATTACCATTAGGTAGTGATAAATATACTACATTTGGTACCGGCAATATGAATATGGTATTAGGTGTAAATGGTGTTACAGCTGGTGCTGATGGTAATATAACTCAAGCAACTGAAACATTAACATTTACATATAGTGATAATACTACAGCAACATTTACATTTGTAAAAATATAGGAGATTAATATGGCTATAGATATGACAACAGTAAAACAAATAATGCATGGTAATAAGGAAGTTGCTAAGATTGAAGATAGTCTTGGCAATATCCTTTGGCAGAAACCATCTACTACTGCCTATAGAAAATTAAAATCTATGGGCTGGTGGTGTACTTCTACTACTGCTGCTGACCAATATAAAGGTTGGCAAATACCATTAGATTTTAGTTTCCCTGAAGCTTATGGTGATGAAATATGAATTGCAACACAATGGTATAAAAATCAGATAAGATATGCGCATTTAGTGTCTAATTATCATAATAATACAACTGAATCTAATTTCTTTATAAATGTTAATCAAAATGGTAATAACTGTCCTTCACTTGGTTATAGTGATGGTAATCATAATGTGTCTTATACTGTAAAGGATTTATCAAATGCTATATGGAACAGTAATATTAGTACTGAGCAAGCATCAGTAATTGCTACTTATCATACTGGTACTACACAATATGCAGCTAAGAGAAATGGTGCTGCTAATAATAATTATACTTGCGATACAGATTTTAGTAGTACATTAGGTAATTATGGTTCTACTACATTAAGTTATATGCTATCAACTAATCCTCCTAAATCTTCATATTATAACACATGCTTATTTGCTGCTCCACAATTTATAGGTCAAAATACAGATAGACACTGGAGAGGTAAATTCTATAGAATGGAAATAAAAGATGCAAATGGAGCATTAAAGCATAGATTCTATCCGGCACAAAGAAAGTCAGATAATAGAATAGGTGTATATGATGATATCACTAATACCTTCTATCCAGAGGTAAACAATTGCAATTATAATAACTATAATCTACAAATAGGTGCTGTTGTTGATGAGAACCCAACAGGTTGATTGTAAGTCAGGTTAGTTGCCTGGCTTTTTTCATTTACTCCAAGAGAAAGAGGCAAAGAGAATGCATGGTTCGCTCGTCCCTCGCTCTGCATCCTGCATCCCATGCTTATCTATATCTACTTGTATTATGTTTGGTAGCATCCTTGCATGCTCATCTGT
>JAGCBE010000009.1 GCA_017652345.1 Methanobrevibacter sp. | reverse complement strand
TTATGCAATGTCAATTTGATGTCTGGAGAGATGTCAGTTACAACTCCATAGTCAAGAGTGATTGTGTGCTTGATCATTTTTTGCACATGCTTTACATTGAAAGGAAGTGGGTTGTTTTCCCTATGTGCAATGTCAATGTAATCCAATTGCAATAATGTCATCAAGTCTCTTGTTGCAGAGGTACAGTATACAGGACCTTCGTATCCGTAGTGGTAAAGGTAAGGAATGAATCCACAGTGATCCAAGTGAGCGTGAGAGACTACAACTGCATCAAGGTCTTGAATTGAAAATTCAGGAACTCCAAGCATTGGGAATGAACTTTTTTCGTCTTGTCCTGCTACGTTTACTCCACAATCAAGCAATACTCTACTGTTTGGAGTTTGAAGTAACATACAGGAACGTCCTACCTCTTTAAATCCTCCCATAGCAGTTAATCTGGTCCAGTCATTATCATATTTTCCGCCTTGGTGGATTCTTGCACCTAAAGTCTGCAAGATTTTCTTTCTTTCCTTACTGTTGTGCATCAAGGTATTTCTGATTCTATCGATAATTTCAGATCTGATTGGTGGGCTTCTTAAGATCTTTGGAGCCCATCCGGTTTTTCTAACGATTTCCCTTGAGGTCACTCCATATTTTCCAATTACAAGTCCAGGTTTGGTAGCTTCTATAACCACTTCGTTGGTAACTTCATCAAAGGTGATGTTACTGATTTCAGCATCTTCTGGAACAATCTCTTCGACTTTTTGAATAGTCTCTTCATATGGTAATAAAACTGATTTGTCTGATCTGATTATGATTCTTTTTCTAAGTTCCTTTGCCAAGTTTCTGATTAAGTCCCCATTGTCTGCTACAATGTCTGGGTTTTTTGTATAAATAACAACCTCAGGACCTTCAAATTCAATATTGGCTAATTGAACTTCATCAGGTAGTTTTTTTGTAATTTTTTCTTTGATTTCTTCTAAAACGTTTGAAGCCATATTATCACTTCGAAAAATAGACGTATAAAATTAGCATATGGTATAAAATCAATATTTTTGCATTTTCAATTCTTTTCTTCTTTTCTTTTAATTCATTTATAGAAAAATGTTTTTATAAAAATATTCGTTAAGTAAATTTTGGTTAATTTTTAAATAAGCCGTTTAAAATTCAATAATTAAATTGATTAACTAATAAATAAATCCTAATATTATCCAGAATTTATCTAAATATTCTAAATTTAAGGATTAAAAATTAAATTAAATTAAAAATTAAGAATATTGATTTAAATCTACGACATCAATATTCTTATTGATTAAATAAACAGCTTCTGTGTCATAAAAAAGATGTTTACTTAATTTATTGCATATACTATCTATACTGTAATATGTAAAATTAGTTGTAAAATAAAGTTAAAAAATAAATAATTCGTATATATTTTTTAGCTATTAATTTTTTCAATAATAGATTCAACTTCTTCTTTTTCTAACATTTTGTATCCGTCTTTAGTAACTTCAGCTACTAAGAAGCCATTTCCAGAGTAAGTGTCTCTTTCTGTAGCAGCTTTGATAGCTCTTAAAGCTAATTCCTTAGCTTCTTCTACAGTGATGTCTTCGTGGAATCTGTCTTCAAGAACACCGTATGCAAATGTAGAACCGGAACCGGTAGAAATGAAGGTATCCTTAATCATACCTCCTGCTGCATCTAAAGAATAGATTGATGCACCAGTGTCATCTACTCCTCCGATAAGAGTTTGTACATATGCTGGTGAGGAGTGTAATATGTTAGAACTTACAGCTGCAGCAGCTTCTAAGCTAATGTCTTTGCCATTTCTTAATCTGTATAATGCAGTTTCAGCGCTAATGATTTTCATTAAGCTTTGTGCATCTGCAACAGATCCTGCAATGGTAGCTGCAATGTGATTGTCAATTTTGAATATTTTTTCAGCTACTTTGTGAGCAACAAGGTTTCCCATACTTGCTCTTCTTTCGCTTGCAAATACAACACCATCTTTACAGGTAATACCAACAGTAGTGGTACCTTCAAATGTGTTTTTATCAGCCATATTAATACACCTCGTATAATATTGTAAAATTAAATGTATATATGTTAATCTTAAATAATAAAAAATAATCTAAAATACAAATGATATTTAATGATTGAAATTATTATTAAAATTAGAAATTGTCAGGATTGATAAGTTTATAAGATTGATAAAATTAAGTTAAACTCATTAAAATAAACTCTTTTTCCTAACCTATTCTTATTATGTTATACATTATATATAATAGTTTCGTTATTTTGGACAATTTTAAAATAATTTTTTATCTTTTGATTATTTTTTCATGATTTTTAATAATTTTTTTATTTATTAAATTCATTTATATTCTTATTCAAGACTAAAATGCTCTTAATTTTTAATTTTACTCATTTTTTTCTAATATTTATTTAAACTACCTAATACTAATCAATATTTTAATTTATAAGCTAATATTGATTTTAATAACTTTAATTTATTTTAATGTATTTACATTTATTATTAATTTTGTATTATATAAATGTTTTCAAATTAGTTTTATATTTTGCATAAACAGTTAATTTTATTAAGTTTTTTTAAGGAATTTTTTCAAAAATATTTTATTTTAATAAAATATACTATAATTATTGAATTAAAATGAATGATGAAAATCAGTCAATTCCCTGGTGATTTTTTGAAATGGAAGAAAATTGGAGATATCCTAATAGTTGACGATAAGTTCAGAGGCAGTGAAGAGGATTTAGAATCCATTGCATCTAAACATAATGTAAAGTCAATTGTTAAGATTGATAGGATTGAATGGCAAAAAAGAGAACCTACAATTAGTCTTCTTTATGGAAAGGATACTGAAACCATTCACAAGGAAAACGGATGCTTATT
>JAGCBE010000510.1 GCA_017652345.1 Methanobrevibacter sp. | reverse complement strand
TATTTGAATACCCCATAAACGGTCAGCAAATTTGGTATTAGGATTATCAATGGTAATGCCTTCGAAAACCACATCATCAATGTCTGAAATAATGAATGTAGTGTCCTTGAATAATGCATTTAATCCTTGAATAATGACCTTTTTATTGATGGTTAATTTGCCTTTGCTTGAGAAGTTCCCAACGAAGATTATAGTGTCATCTTCTTTTATATTTGGATTGAATGAACCAGTTTTTGAGAAATAACTATAGAAGTTGTATTCATTAATTATATGGGTGGTGTTATCATCAATTTCTGGAGTTCCAGATGGCCCATAAATTATATTATTGGTAGGATATATATGTTGACAACCCTCATCAATATATACAACACCTTCATTTGAAGTGCTGTAAAATGTGTTATTAATTATAAAAATATCATGCGGGAAATTAGTTTTTGACTGTTTAACGATTCTGATTGCACTATCATCATTAGAGTCTATGACATTTGATTCTATATAGATGTCAGACTTGGTACCAAAAACGTGTATTCCATACCCGCTAATATTCAAACTATTGTTGGTGACATTAATATTATTGCCATCTACTTTTATTCCCACACCAATACAATTGTTAATAGTATTATTGCTTACAGTAGAATTTTTTCCTACAGAAATAGCTGCAGCGGTACTATCATCACTTCCCACTTTAAAATTACAATCATAAATAATATTATCCTTTACTATAGAATTAGAAACCGCATATATTGCAAAATCTGCACCTTGCTCTTCTGTTGCTTGACTATAATAAGCACCATGAATATTATGGATAATATTTCCGATTATCTGATTTCCTGAAGCAGTTGCAGAAATCCCTCTAAAAGTGTTGTAAACGGTATTGTTCAATACAAGATTGTCTTTACACATTAACTGGATCCCATAACAGAAGGATGAAGGGAATTCCCTTACTGAAGAAACGGTATTGTTGAAAATGTAATTTCCATAGCTTGAATCCTCAGGGTTTGTACCCATTGGTGTGCTTCCACCATATCCTGTAAAGTAAATACCGTTTGAATCATTTGTTATTACTGTATTTCCTGTAATGTTACAATTGCCTGAGTTACGGAAGAGCATAGCAGAAGGCTGTCCATAGTTAGTATTGTTAGTAATCATATTGCATTGAAGCCTATTGTTAAAAATGTTCACTCTTGAAACACCATTGAAATTCATTGGGTAAGACCCAGTTTGATTAGAGAAAAGGTTATTGTTTACAACATTCAAATCGCTTACTCCAAGAGCTTCAATAATAGGCCTACCAGATACACTTGTCATGTTTGCTTTAATATTGGATATGTTTGAACCGCTTGATCCATTGATAAAGCTAAATCCACAATCTGTTAACCTTACAGTTCCATCTGTACAGGTAACGGTTAATGGAATGTTGATTATGAACATCTTATTTGTGAAAGTTCCTGAAAAGTCCAAAGTGTCTCCAGCTTTCAGTTTTCCAGATATTATGTTTCCGCTTCCATTAAAGTATGTGGAATATTTGTCTTCTGTAAATTTAACGGTAGATGCAAGAATTTCAGTATCTGCGCTAGCGCCAAGACTGTTTTCCACATCCACCTCTCTTTCAACATCATCAATACTG
>JAGCBE010000509.1 GCA_017652345.1 Methanobrevibacter sp. | reverse complement strand
AAATGATAGTTAGAGGAATTGTTGAAAGTACTTTTAAGAATCAAGCAAAGGTGAGAATACCGATTTTTGATAAGGTTTTTTCCGCATCGCTTTGTGTAGATTACAGTGGGCTTTCAGATGCTACTATTTGTGTTCCACCAAAATTTGATATGAATGTAAAAAATGGTGATACCGTTTATATCCTATTTGAAGATAATAATAGACAAAAACCCATCATAATTGGTTTTATTAAAAATGATAAAAATGGCTATTGTGAATCTGAGTCAATTAGTGTGGTGTTTGAAAATAGTGTTGTTTTACCAGAAGATGCTGTAATTGGCAATGTTAATCAGAACAATATAAAAAACCTATATGGGTTAGACAAAAATGTTCAAAATTTTATAAATGAGATAAACGAAAATGTAAATAATAAAGTAAATAATATTAACAATATTAGTAATAATATATCTAATATAAATATTAATAATATTAATAATAATATTACTAATGTTAATAATAATTTAGAAATTTTAAAGAGTTTAATTGGAAAAGAAAATGATACCGCTATGGATAATACACTTTTTGGGCAATTAAATTTTGCTTCTAACTATTTAGATGAGACTTTGTTAAAAATAGGTAACGTGGATTTTAGTAAAAGGTTTACAGATGTTGTAGATGATTATTTAGAAAAAATTAAATTATTAGAAGAAAGTATGAAAAATAGACTAATTTTTGAGTGAAATTTTTGGCTGGAAATAGACTAAATTATTTAGTAATATTTTCCAAAATGTAGGTGATGTTTATGTATTCTATAGCGTTTCCTAAGATGTTCAGTGATACAAGAACACTGTTATTTAAGGATAGTAAGGCTACAGCGTCAAATTTAGTTTTATTACTAAATTCAAGTAAGATGACTCTTTTTGGAGACCCATTTTTTGGTACATCTTTGAGAAGAGCAATTTTTGAACAAAACGATGGCATTTTGTTAGACCTTGTAGTTGATGAAATATATACTACAATAGTAACATTTATGCCACAGATTCAAGTTAAACGAAACGACATAACACTAACACAAGATGGTGTTGATGTCTTTTGTAATATAAAATGTTTAGATTTGACAGATTATACAACAAATCTATACAGTATAAATCTCACAAACGATAATATTGAGGTATAAGAATGTCAGAAAATTTAAGTAATATGTCATATGTTAATAAGTCTTTTCAAGATATTTATCCAGAACTTCTTGATTTGGCTAAGAAAATATCATATAGATGGAATCCAACAGAGTCAAATGAAAGTGACCCAGGTGTTGTATTATTAAAGCTGTGTGCAATTATAGCTGATAAGCTAAACTATAATATAGATAAAAATGTTTTGGAATGTTTCCCTGTTTCAGTTACACAAGATAATAATGCAAGAGAATTATTTAAACAGCTTGGCTATATAATGCATTGGTATATAGCAGCGTCTTCAGATATAAAAATATCGTGGAAGACGGAAGATACTGGAAATGTTTATTATTTACCAAGATTTTCTATGGTATCAAATGATGATAATTCTGTTATATATACAATCACATCCGATGTAAATATTCCAACAGACGGTTCTGTTGTTACATGTTCTGTTTTACAGGGTATGATTCAAGATTTTATGATTAATGGAGACACCATTATAACAACAGCAAATCTCGATAGTAATAATAGAGTTTATTTTGCAAATGTAAATGTTGCTGAAAATGGTATTTTCATTAAAAATAATTTATTTGATTATAGTGATTGGCATAAAGTAGATAATTTAGAAGTAGAGGAATTTGGTCAACCTGTATATTCATTTGGGGTTTCACAGGATGGAAATTCCTGTTATTTGGAATTTCCAGAGGATGCATTTGATATTTTTGGTGATGGATTAACTATCAAGTATATAGTGACAGATGGCGAAGACGGTAATATATCGGCAAGAATTATTGAAAAATTTTATAATGACCCAACTGTTTATGATACAACTGATAATGAGCAATCTGTCATGCTTACAACTTCTACTGTCAATGTAACAAATTTAGATTCAATACGAAACGGGTCTAATCCAGAGTCTATTTCTGAGGCATATTCAAATTATAAAAAAACTGTTGGCACATTTGATACTCTTGTAACTCTTAGAGACTACAATAATGCCATTAGAAGTGCAAAATTAAATAATATTAATATTGTTTCAAATGGTTTTGTGACAGATAGAACAAATGATATACAGTGTAGCTATAAGATAGTTTCCGACTCTGAGGATGTTAATAAGGTTTACAATATTGTTGAAGATTTAAATAGTTATGATTACTCAGACGAGAGTGAGTTTAATTATTATAAGGCGATGAATGCCTTTGATTTGAAACTTTACTTATTGGAAAATATTTTATCCTCTGGTAATATTATTTCAAATGACTCAAAGACATATAATTCAGCAGAGATTTATAATAAAACATTTGAAATGGTTGACAACACTGATTATGCGGAGTCATATAAGGTTGATTTAATAAAACAGTCAATCGAAGAAAAGAAGAGCTTACAGCATGATTTTCAGCACATATTAAGTGATGAGATATGCATGATTAAGAATAAGTACCCAATTAAATGTAAGGTTATACCTCAATATAGCTTAACTGCTGTTCAGGCTGAGGATGTTAAAAATAATGTTGTTAAAGCACTGTACAATAATTTAAATTCAAGAAAAGTTGAATTTGGCGATAGTATAGATTATGATGTTATTTATGATATTATAACAAAGTCTGATGAGAGAATAAAAGCTATTATGCTTGATGATATGACATATACAACATTTGCAGTATACTTTGATTCAAGCAGTGGTAGCTATACTGAAATTGAGTTAAACAGTTTTTCAGATTTTATAAATGGTTATTATAATGCTTCTAATGACAAGTTTTATGGGGAGTACAATAGCGCAACTGGGGAATACTCCAATCTATTAACAATTATTCCAAGTAGTGTATATGTGGATATTCCAACTGGAATGTGCTATAAATACACTGATGGGAAGTCAAGTAATGACATAAAATCAGAAATTCAATTAGATATATATGCGAAGTCAGTATTAGCTGGTAAAACACAGTTATTAGTTCCAGATAATGTTTTTGATTATAGATTAAATCATAAATTTATAGAACAAGTTAGCGACATTAACAATGTTTCTACAAATGCTAACATAAGAGTTTATACAACAGATAATGGTGATAGTCAAGCTTCCGTTATATTAAAAGATAATGAAAGTATTAGTTTCTATGCACCTAATCTCGTGGATAAGATTTCATATTCGTCTTATACAAAATGTCAATTTGCTTTGTATAATGAGGTTGGTGTTGATGCAGACTATAAGTTGTCAGATGGCGAATCTATTACATTTTACTGGAAAAATTCTGATGATGAAAATGCTCCTTATATGTATTATAAATACGGAGCAGGTACTATAATTCAGTCTAACTTCACACTTAGGTCTGATGTTGGGTATTATACAAACAGTGGAGTTAGCAAGACACATGAGTTAGATGATATTGAATATGTTGGTTTTAGTTTAGGCAACGGAAAGGGACAATGCAATTACACGCAATCAGCATATTTAGCTTCAATATATAGTAATGATTATATTTTATCTGCCACTAAAGCAGTTAAGATAAGGGATAAGGTTGAAGTAACTCTTGAAAATCCAACATATTGTTATTGGATTTTGAATGAAAAAACTCTTGATAGTTCTGGCCAGTATGTGTATAAACTTTTTGATTCAGCCGTTTTAACTGATGAACAAGTTTCAAGTGGAGAAGAAATTGTACAGAAATATATTCTTCAGCCTGGAGAATATTTTATACACACAGATAAAGATAGTGTTGAGATTTTGTATGCTGGCACAAAGATAACAAGAATTTCTAAATCAAAGAGAGTAGAAGCAATGGTTTGTATAGAGGCAGACATTGATTCTGTTCCAGAAGTTGGAGTTTCGGACATTGATTCTGTTCTTAGGCAGATAAATTCTGGGGAGAAAATTGTCCTTACTGAGATGCAGATAAAAACAGTTCCGGCAAATGCGGCCCTTTATTTAGGTGCTTATGATTGGCAGAGGGATTCCTTGCTTGAAGTTACACCAAATGCGCAGTTAAGAGGAACTAAGATTTTAGGTAAAGGCAATACTCCACAAATCTATTCATTAAAGGCCGATGCGGGTAAAACTGCATATAATCCAGAGTTTGAGGATGGGTGTAGATGGCATACAGACACGGATGGGGATGGTAATGATGTGTATATTGATGACCCGTCTGGGTATGCAGATAATATAGATATTACAAAATTATTAAATATAGACCCAACTGGCAAAGACCCAAATATGGTTGGGTTAAAGCCACAGTATGGCTATACTAATGTTGAATCACTTGAAGCTCCATATTTTGAACCTGGTATATTCTATGAGAAGATAGATGAAACAAATAATGATATTTATGATGATGATAACTATAGAGCATTAGAGGTGGAGCCAGCTAATTGGAGTACTAACTTTTCTAATTATTATTGGAAAAGACCTATCCATGCTTATAACCCCAATTATTCTTCTTCTGTCTTATGGGAAGATGACAATGGTTTATCTGTAGAAGAAGGAACTCAGTGGATAACTTGTTGGCAGGAAGATGAAGAATATTTAGCACTTGGCTATCAAGTTAATGAACAAGATGTTTTCCCAGATTTAGAGAAATTGGATGGAACACCGGATGATGCTGACGGTGAATTTGTCGGCAGCAGTAATGTCTATGCTTGGAATTTTTGGTATGATCTTAGAGGCAGGAGTGCTTCTGATATAGAGCAGATAAAGTCACAGTTATATAATCACAAGTATCTTAGAGTTGGTACTGACCCTGGGCCTTATATGTGGTATAGGAATAATCACTATAAAGATTTCCATGAATCAAGACTTCCTAAAACTACTTATCATGCATATAATCCTAAATATATGGAAAATGGATATATGTGGGAAAAGTTTGCACCGAATGTTGATAATTATGATACTTCTAAGTTTATTAGGATAACTGGTGAGGGGTGTCCTCCTTCAAGATGCTTACTCTCTACAGAGTATGAATATTCTGCAAATATAGATAATATATATTCTTATGTATTAAATAGTTCAGGCTCAATAAGTAAGTTATGGGAATTAAAATTTGGTGACTTTGTTCTTTTAAACAGTGCTCCAAGTGATGCTGAAATATCTTCCAATAATTATTCAGAGGAAGGTAACACATTTGTTGCTATTAGAGGCAGTCTAGATAAAGAAATAGAGTACTTCTTCTATAATGCATTATCTGAAAATCCAGATTTAAAGTATATTTTAGTATCACAGAGCTATCAAGATGCTACAAATAAAATAGGAACATGGTATCAATATACAGCAAGTGATAATGGTTTATGGGTTCCTATAGATGATTTAAGTGGTATAAACCAAGGTGAGATAAAGAGCAGTTCTTATTCTATTCAGTTATCAACTGATAATGATCCAACACTTAATAATTATGTATCAATAATTCCAAAGGATGGCCAGTTTGTTATAAATTCACAGGTTAGTTCTTCTGGAATGGAGTCTTATGAGATTACTTATTTTAGAGTGGTTAAGAGTTATATTCCAAAGTCATGGACACAAAATATAGAATTTATAAAAAGCCAAAATGTAAGAGAGATAAAGAATATAGACTATTATACAGACCCGAATTTAGAGGGAATGTCACCGTCTTTGGGCAGTCATGTTGTTCATCAATATGGTGGGTATGCATGGTTAGAAGATTATCATTATGCTTTTGACGATGCTCAAACATCTAGTAGTATAGGAAGTGCCTCATCTGTTAATGTTGTTGGTGTTACACCAAATGATGAAGATTATAGGATACCAGCAACAAAAGATGGAAAAGCATATAATCCTAATTTTAGTTACAATTATGTGTGGCAAGAAGATAGTAGTTATAATGCATGGGAATCTCCAATAGTTGTTCTTGATGGCGACTATACAAATCCTTATGATGCTGGATTAAGTGTGTATTCATTAGACCAGCATGTGATTAACCCTAACTATATATCTGGATATGAGTGGGTATCAGTATATAGTAAACCTTCTGATGCAAATGATTTTAATACACTTGTTTATTCTGGGCCAAATAGTTCAACACCACCAGCATGGCCAGCGAGTTTAACTAAAAGATATTCAGATTATCAAATTAAACGATATGGCCATAATACAGATACAGATACTTGGTGGCAAGTTTCTGTTATCTTAGGAAAATCTTGGACTTCTGTTAGAGTTCCAGTTGGAAAATCATGGACAGCTTACCCTGTTATTATAAGTGATTCTTGGACATCTGTGCAGGAATATGTTGGTAAATCTTGGTATACAAATATAGATAGTATAAAGAGAGCGTGGAGAAGTATTAGTACACCTATTGATGTATCATTTACTAATGGGGGTGCTATTATAAAGAATCCAGAAGGATATACTTTAAATGACTTCTATATTAGCTCAAAATTAGCAGATTCAAGTGAAATCGAGGAATGGCCAAAAATTCTTGTTGATGATGGTTGGGAGGCATATTCTTACTTGAATCTTAAAGTATCTAAAAATGTTCCTTTTAATATGTATGAGAACCAAGAATTAATTTGGTATAATAAAAATTACATTGAATCTAATCCTGGTGACAACAGTGGGGTTATCTCTGGAAGATACACTTGGTTAGAAGAAGATATTGGTTATGATTTGACAAATTATAACCAATTGAATGTAGTTTTAGATAGCAGTTCTACTATTAATAGAATGGTATGTAGTACTATAGAGCCTGGAGAAAATATAAATCTGTATGATAAAGTTGTTTTAAAATCATGGTCATCTGTTGTTGAGTTTATCTTAAACCCTGTTGATTATGAGGGGCATGAAAATGAATATGATTTAAATAGTTGTATTCTTGTTTCGGATTTTAATGAAGCTAAACCAAAACAGTCTGGTATATACTATTATACAGTAGATAATGGTGTAGTTACAATGAAGGTTAGTGCAGAGAGTGGGTCATATTATTTTATTGAGGATGACGAATATTCAACAAACGGCACTGAGATTTTTGATTCAGAAATAACATACCAAGATGAAGTTATTTCTAACATAGAGGCTGGTGTGTTCCCTGAACAAGGACTTGCTTTAGTGACTTCTTCAAATACATATGTATCCGTTTATGTGCCAATTATATTAATTTCTGACTTTGGTTATGATTTACAGGGCGGCAATAAAATAGATGTTTCACGATTAGATTCCCTTGGTAATTATTATTATATGAATCTCTATTGTTACGAGAATATTGATTATCAGAGCAATAAAGTAAAGGTTATAGACAACTACTTATACATAGATTTGACAGATACAGAGTTGGATGGTTCTACAACCTTAAGTGAAGACTTGCCATTTAATTTGCCAGATGGTAAATACCTCCTTGATGTTATGAATTCTGTTCCTAATTTGAGGAATCTTACTTTATCTGTTATTCCTGTAAAAGATTTTGAGGCTGTAACGGTTAATGGAGAAGAGTACAGTGTTGTGTTAAGTCAAATAGGTAACAAAGATTTAACCAATTTGTATAAGTCAAGAAAATATTATATTGACTTAAATATTGAGGATTTAAAGAGTAAAAATGTACACTTCAATGACTGTGATTCTTTCTTATTGAGGGTTTATATGGAGTTTAATGTTGAGCCAGGGGAAGATTCGTATGATGTATCTGGAAATATAAGATTTGGTTTAGTTTATAAATATGATAAACCAGAATTTTTATCAAGTACTATGTATGATTCTATCCTTAATAAAATGTCTCTTTTAGATAAAGATAGCCTTTATAACTTTACAAATGTGGTTGATTCAGATATAAATATAGAAAATCCTTTGGATTCTAACAGTTTCTTAGATAAGAATCATATTTATAATGAATTTACTATTTGTCAGATAGATACTAATAAGTCAAGCGTTTTGATAACAAGTAATAGATAAGGGGGGTGCTGGTATTGTCAGTTTTTAGAGTACAAGATAAAACTCCGGAGGTGTATACTAGCACCTCCAGAGATTTTCAATTAATAGGAAGATTATATGACTGTATAATAAATGGCATAAAGTTTGATACAGACTCTATACTTGACATAATAAATACTGATAGCATAGACAGCAGATTACTTAAGCTGTTGCAAACGAAAATTGGATTTTTTTCAAGTAAGGATATTACTGATGAATCATTAAGATATGTTTTAAAAGCATTTCCAGAAATTATAAAGCATAAAGGTTCTTTAAAAAGCATAAAACAAGCAGTTTGTACTTTTTTAAAGTTAAATGGAATAAAATCAAATGTATATATAAATATAACAAACAACAGTTTGTCAAATCCGTATACCGTAGAAATTGGTGTAGATGATAGTATAAAGAATACTTATATACTTAATGAAATATTTAAATATATACTTCCAACGGGATATGCAATTTCTTACATATACCATAAGGATTTTGATAAAGCAAATCTTATTTTAGAGTCAAAGATTAGTGCAAATATTATAATTGTGAAAGATTCTGTATCGTCTTTAATTAGAGGAAATTACATTTCATATTCTAACCAAATTGAGGATAAACTGTTAGGTAGTGTTGGTGAGACACAGATTTCTTCACCATATGATATAGTGTATATGGGTTCTATTGACAGTGTTTCAAAGTTGCCACAGTATTTTGAAAATGAAAGTTTTCATGTTGGAGAGGTATATGGCGTTTATAGTGGAACATCTTACAGTGATTTTACTGTCACATATTATGTGTATGAGTATGATTATGTAAATAATACATACATTTGGAGCCAAATGAGTTCTGGTAGAAGCTATAATGTATTTAATTCTTCTGAGTATGGATATTTCAATAGTTCAGATGGTAATTTTTATTCGGAAAAAAGCTCATATTATGAAGAAGATTCTACTTACATACATAGTGGTGTTCATATATCTGACGATTCTAACCCAGAATCAGCTAAGTTTTCGATGGATAATAAAAAGACATTTTTGATAGATTCAAATAATGGTTTGATTTGGACTATTGACCAAGACCAAGAAAGTTGGGTTTCGCACGATGTTAAAAGTTTTGGTGAAAAGTTCTATGGTGGAGACCCAAATACGGAGAATGTTATAATAATTCCAAATAAAAATTCAAAAATTTTTAGAGATTCTAATCTAGAGTATAGGGTTGATACAGCATTTTGGGAAGCTGAGTTTGGGCCAGACAATACCTATGTGTGGTCTAAATATGTTGGGGATATAACACCAGAGGTTATAGATAGTGCGACAACCATAATAGAAAATGACCCTTTTTCTGCTAAGATTATTTCAAATAAAGATAATTTTATATATACTGATAATTCATATTGGTGTTTTAGTTCTCTTACAAGTATGTGGGAAAATGCAAATATTGTTCATATAGATGGAAATCCAAACTCTGGTGCAACAATAGTTCCAAATATTGATGTCCATGTGTATAATGAGGTAAAATCTTGGACAGCAATTATTGATGAATATTCTGATATGGTAAGCCCATTAGATGAAAAGGTATTATATATAGATAATAGTACTGGGAACGGATTTAAGTATAATCAAGATGCTGGTGTGCTTGAAGAAGTTATGCATTTTATGAAAGCTAATAATGTCAGTGAAATAAGAACTGATGAGTTAGAATATCTCATGGAGAGCAGTTTAATAGAACCAGCTTTTAGAGATAATTCAACAATTTTTACAGATAGATATGGAAATTTATTTTTATTATAGGGAGACAGTGAATGAAAAGAAATATAAACACTAATTTGAATTATAGGGGTTCAGTTAATGTTAGTCTAAATATTAATGGTAATAGGGTTATAATAAATAAGCATAATAACGGATTACCAGATTTATTTAGATTAATTTCTAAAGCATTGGCTGGATATAATACATCTACTGAAAAAATATCTTATATAGATTTGAGATATAATACTATAGACAGTCCAGATGATTTTGTATCTTGTTTGACAGCTAAACAGTCTATAACTCAGTTGACATATTCATTAAATAGTGGTAGTTGGGTTACAAATGCTGCTTCAACAATACCCTATGCTTCTTTAATTGTTGCCCCTATAAGTTATTTAAATGCAAAAGAATTTAGAATATATTTAATGACAAAAGATGTTGATGTTGCTTATATTAGTGTTGACGAACAAGACCTATTAAAGTTAGTTCCAGGTACTCAAGCTTTAGTTGAGTGGACTTTAAAGATAAGTAATTCGTAAATGTGAGGTGTAGAAAGTGGGAAATTATTTAGCCAACAGTTCAAATATTTTTGTTTTTCCTACTACTAAAAGAGAACAGGTTAGTAGGTCTTCAAGGTTATTAACTGAAAAAAATATTGTTGATATAGTAAATAAATTAGTTGATGTTGAGTCTTTTGTTATAACAAGAGGTTATATGTATGGTAGTGGCTCACCTATAGATTTTAACATCTATGGTTATTATTTCAACATTAGTAATTTTGATGATGTAGTCGATGCTGTAACAGATGGCGAAACCATATCAAGAAGTTCTTGTATTTGGGCTAATATTATTATTAATAAAATTGGTGACTATGACGAGTTATATGGCACTGATGAAAACGGAGAGTACAGCGGAGTAATTTTTACATTTAATAATCCTTTAACAAACTCTAGTGGGAGAGGGATAATTAAAAAGTTAAAGTTAGTAGAATTTACAAGTAATGCTCAAAGTTCAGCTTTTGTTCCAGACTCTAGTTTGGTTAAGTTTGTTTCAAGTAGAATTAATCCGATAGATTGTGGTGAAATTGTTTAAAAAAATAAGGCACACAGAGAAAAATTTTGTGTGCCTTATTTTACTATGTCTTCCATTAAAATGTATATATTAATATAGAAATAAATTGAATGGAGATATGTTATGAAAAATAAAAAAGCTACTTCAATATTTTGTCCACAATGCGGTAGAGAGTATTTGCCTTGTGAGATTTATTTACCAGATAGTTTTTTAGGCAAGTCTAAAAATATTATGAGGTATACAGATGGCACAATAGAAGCATTTTTTGGAAAAAGCATGGATTTAAAGGAAAGTTATGTTTGTGATAAGTGTGGCTCTGAGTTTGAAGTTAGTGCGAAGGTTACATTTAAGACATTTCCAAAACAGGATAATAGATTTAGGGAAGAATATATAACAAAACTCAACAAGTTAAGGTTTGAAGAGGATTAAAGACTTGATATTAATAAGGGAAGATTTGTCAGAAAAGCTTCCATGTACAACATCTCTATTTTTAGATTTAACTACTTTTTATAACAAAGACATATTTAATGTGCTTATCCAAGTGCAGGAGTCCGTTTACATTAGGGATAAAAACTTAATGGAGTTTCCTATAAATAAGCTCTATTTTTTGGTGGACTATTTAACCAGAGAAGACGATGTTAAGTTTATAAGTTATGTTAACAAGTGTTGTAGTGGCAACATAAGATGCTGTGAGAAAAATTTTAAAGTGATGCCATATAAACACCAAATAGACGCTATAAACTATGGTCTAAACAAAGACAGTTGGATGCTCTTAGATGATTGTGGACTTGGTAAAACTGTTTCAATGATTTACTTAGCTGAAGAGTTGAAAAGATTAGAGGGATTAGAGCATTGTTTTATTGTTTGTGGGGTTAATAGTTTAAAGTATAACTGGGCTTCTGAAATAGAGAAATTTTCTAAGTTGTCGTGTACTATTCTTGGTCAAACAGTTACAAAAACTGGTAAGAAAAAAATATTATCTGTCCCAGAAAGACTTAATCAGTTAAAAGAAAAAATAGACGAGTTTTTTATTATAACAAATGTGGAAGTGCTACAACATAAAGATTTTAGTAAGTACTATAAGACAAGTAAAAATAAGATAGATTTAATTGTTTTAGATGAGGCACACCATTTAAAAAATCCGAGTTCTATTTCCGCAAAAACTCTTTTGAAGTTAAAGGCAAAGAGAAAGATAGCACTTACTGGTACTGTAATTATGAATAACCCTGAAAATTCTTTTGTTCCTTTAAAATGGACTGATAATGTGCATAGCACATATTCTGAATTTAAGCATATGTTCAATGTATATGGTGGTTTTGGTGGTGTTCAGGTAATAGGTTATAAGAATTTGGATTTACTGCAAAACTTAATTTCAAGCTGTTCATTAAGAAGAAGAAAAGATGAAGTTCTTGATTTACCAGATAAAACATACATTATAGATTATGTAGAAATGGCAAAAGAGCAACAGTGCCTATATGATAAGGTTGTAGATGGAATAGCGGCTGAACTTGATTTGTTAGACCATAAGCCAAATATTCTAGAGGAATTGGCTATCAATTTAAGACTAAGACAAATAACAGCATATCCAGGTATTCTTTCATCTGATGTTCAGCAATCAGCTAAATTAGATAGACTTTATGATCTGGTTAGTGAGATAACTTCTCAGGGTGATAAAGTGCTGGTGTTCAATACATTTAAAGGTTCTGCTAAAGAAGAATTTAATAGGTTAGAGGAATTCGGCCCTCTTTTATGTACTGGAGACCAGTCAGATGAAGAAATATCTTTTAATAAAAAACTTTTTGAGACAGATGATTCTAAAAAAGTAATGATAGCTACTTGGCAGAAAATGGGTACTGGCCACACACTTACATCTGCTAATTATTGCATTTTCGTTGACACACCTTGGACAGACGCAGATTTTCAACAAGCATCTGATAGAATTTATAGAATTGGCCAAAATAAAAAAGTAACAATTATTTCTCTTGTCACAAAAGATAGTTATGATGAACGAGTCTTAGACATTCTACAAAATAAAAGAGTTCTTAGTTCTTATCTTATCGATAAAGAAGAATCTGATAGTTTAAATATATTTAACGAATAACTTAATACGGATAGAAATATCCGTATTTTTTATTCTCAGTAGTTGAATTTTTTAAAATATGTGCTATTATGTTATTGAATCAGTAGGACTATATTTTTAATGAGAGGCTTTATATGGTAGAATATTTTAAATTGTTAGAGAGCTTTGTAAGGGGTTCTGGCATAAAATATAAAAGTATAAAAGATTTAACCATTGACTTAGCAAAAAGCGGTGGTTATTATAGGGACACATATGAGTTTAAGTGTGGTACAAACAGGGAAAGAACACTTTACAGAAATAGTTTTGATAGCACACTGACTGCGCTGTGGATTCTTTTTTATAAGAATTTATTTATTACAAAATTAAACAGGTATCAAGATTTACGGGATTATCATGTGTTTATAATAAATAAGACCTTTTTTATAACAATGGGGTGTATAAATTTAGATAAACTTGAGCACGATGATGTTATCAACAAGTATGTAAACATGGCACTTAATAGTAGGATAAAAGAAGTTATGGGGAAATTAAAAAACCCAAATAGAAAGTGCACTGCTGTATGTAATAAGGAAGTATTTAACAATACAATGCTTCCGTTGGAGCTTGTTGACCCATTTTTAGAAGATAGCTCTAAGTCTTTGAATAAACTTGATATTGAAATAGCTATAAGAAATGAGCTTGGCGACAATAAAATCGGCAATATGCTGCTTGACTATATGCTTAGTTCTAATAGACAAGTAAGATTAAATTCTATCGATACTGTGCTTGGGTTAGACAGGAGTGATTGTACGGAAAAGAATAGAGAGGATATAGCAGAGTCCTTTAATACAATAAAGCGTATCTTTTTGCAGAATTCTGATTTTAGGGTTAGAAAAAGATTTAGAAAAATTAAACCAGAAAGTATAAAATTTTCTTTTGAAAAGTAGGTAAAACAATGCTATATAATGTAAATAGTTATAATGTTGATGTTGCTAAAAAATTAGGTGTTTTTTCATCTATATACATATCATTCATTGATAAGCTTCTTATTAGAAATGAGAAGCTTATGCTGTCAAGAACACAGATATACGACTACACTGGTATATCGGAGAGTAAGCAAGAGGATGCAGAAAGGGAGCTTGTTAGCTATGGTGTAATGGAAATAAATGGCCCAAGAACAAACTCCAACAAGAGAAGTTATAATATAAACTATGATAGGTTAAACGCTATTGTTAGTGGAGAAGAGGACATTAATTGTGCTTATGTGTTTTTAACAGACCCCCCTAAAAAAGAAAAAAATGTTTCAAAGGAAACAAAGCGTGAGCAGTTACTAAAAAAGTTAAAGGGTGCAATTAAAGTTGACGATGAGGTTTTAGAGCAACACCTATGTGATTGGGTTGATTCCGTTATTGATGGTGGAAAATACTTAACGGTTCAATCCATAAAAATTAATGTGGAGCAGTTGTTAAAATATACCTCTTCACAGACTATTGCTATTCAAGTAGTAGATATGGCAACAAAAAACTGTTGGAGAGATTTAGAGTGGGCTATGAATAAAGTAAATCCATGTCAAAACAGTAAAAATAATTTTGCAGACTACAGCAGTATAGCATCAAATGGAAGTGATTTAGTGGGAGAGGCATTTTGATGGAAGAGTATAAATATGATATTTCTGAAAAAGAAAAATGCTGGTACAAGAAAATCTGTAGTTGTTCCAAATGTGGCGATGAGTTTTGTTTAAGGCATTATAAAATGGACTATCTTGTATATCTTGCAACATTGGATGGAAAACAGAAATACCCTATTGATTTATACCCCAGTAAAGAGGACTATCAAGCATTTTCAAGATTAAAGGATATAAAGAACGATATAGGGACTTTTGTAGGTGACGGAAAAAACTTATTGATATACAGTAAGAATACTGGAAATGGGAAAACAGAGTGGTCGAAAAAGCTCCTACTTAGTTATTTAAATAGTATATGGCCTGTTACAGATTTGGAATGTAGGGCACTTTTTGTTTCTATGCCGAGGCTTAATCAGGCCATGAGGGAAAACATATCAAAAGAAAATGATTATTATGAGTATATAAACGGGAATATTGTAAAAGCGGACTTGGTAGTTTGGGACGAAATTAACTATAAGGATTGGTCACAGTTTGAGTTAGATTATATGTTAAATATAATCAGCCAAAGATTATCTATAGGTAAGTCTAACATATACACCACTAATTATGATTTAGACACAATAACTAAAAAATTGGGAACAAGATTAGCAAGTAGAATAGTTGGTAGTTCTGAACAGATAGAATTTGTCGGAAAAGATAAGAGGAATGTTGGGGTGAGTTTTTAATGATAAATGGACTTTATGGTAGCATGCGTGAGCTACAGGCTATAAACTATGCTTATAATAAAAATTCAATCCAAATTTTTATTCTTAATGGTATTACATCTGACTATTTTACTACTTATAGAAGTCATTTTGATTTTATAATTGACTATTTTGAAAAATATAATCAGCTTCCGTCTAAGGAAACTTTTCAATCTAAGTTTCCAGATAGTTTTGAGTGGATAAGTGTGTCTGAATCTGAGGATGCAATCATTGATGGATTAAAAGAGGCTAAGCTTTATAGAGATGTCATAAATGATTATAAGAAGCTTGGTAATTTAATTAAGGACGAGAAGACAGATAAAGCCATTGAGCTTATGGCAAGCATTTCTCAAAACTATCTTAAGCAAGAGCAAAAGAAGTGTGTTGATCTTATATCAGATGCTTCACTGCGGTATGAATCATATATTGAAAGACTTGAAAACCCAGATAAAGCATTTGTAACAACAGGGCTTAAAGAGCTTGATGACATTCTTGGCGGGTGGGACATGAAAAATGAAACAGCCGCTATTTGTGCAAGAACAGGGGTTGGCAAATCTTGGGCGATTGTTTATTTTGCTTTGATGGCAGCTAAGTCTGGACTAAGAGTTGGCTATTATTCTGGCGAGATGGAGACAGATTTAATAGGGTATAGACTTGATACTTTTGCTGGTAATATTGCTAATGGTTCATTAACTCATGGAAACTCTAATATAAAAGAGGATTATTCAAATTATATAAATTCCATTTCCTCTTCTATTAAAGGACATATCTATTGTATTACACCAGATATGTTTGATGGCTCTGTTACAGTCAGTAAATTAAGGGCATTTATTGAAAAGTATGATTTACAGATGCTTTGCATAGACCAGCTTTCGCTTCTTGATGACCAGAGACGAGCAAGGACACCAAGAGAGCAATATGTGAACATTTCTAAGGATTTGAGAGCATTACAAAGACTTAAGAAGATTCCAATTCTTGAAGCTGTGCAGTTGAATAGAGAAGACACTACGGAGAATGGCCCAAGCACTAAAAACATTGCTGAGTCAGACAGAATTGGCCAAGATGCTACTACTGTTATTTTCATTGATAGAAAAAATGATAATGTTATTTTTACAGTTGGAAAATCAAGAAATGCAAAAACAGGCGATAAGCTTACATATTTGTGGAATATAAACTATGGAACATTACACTATGTTCCTTCTGAAAAAGATGCTAAAAATGGCGAAGATGTTGATGTACTTTTAGGAAATTATGATGATTCTAAAAGAAGTGACTCTGTTTTTTAAGGGGAGTAGTTGAAATGCCCTGTGTTATAGATTATAATAAGGTTATAGTAACACCAATTCATAGAATTATTGACATGTTACAGCAACAATTATATGTTAGCCATATAAATAAGCTTAGTCATGTGCAGTATAAGAGTATGAATGCAAGGATAACCTGTCCGATTCATAAGGGCGGTTTAGAAAACACACCGTCTTGTGATATTTTATTACAAGATAGGGAATCTGTTGGAAGTAATGGGGAAAAGATTGTTATACCCGCTGGGACTGTTCATTGTTTTAGTTGTGGGTATAACGCTTCCTTGGTCAGGTTTATATCTGATTGCTTAAATATTTCATATAGAAAGTCTGTTGACTGGCTACTTGGTTTTGTAGATTACGAAATATTAGAAGAACAAAGAGATATAGGTGACAATATATTTAAAGAAAAACATATTTATAATAATTATAATGATTTACCAATTATTACAAATGATGTTTTGAAAGAATTTGATTATTTCCATCCTTATATGTATCAACGAAAATTAACTGACGATATTATAGAAAAGTTTGAAGTTGGCTATTATCCAAAAGAAGAAGTTTTGACATTTCCAGTTTATGTGAATGGCCAATGTCTATTTGTTGCAAAAAGAAAAGTAAAATATAAGAAATTTATTATGCCTAAAGTCGAGCCAAAACCAATTTATGGGTTAGACTACGTTGAGAATGAAAAAGAAGTTTATATAACTGAGTCTATTATAAATGCATTAACTCTATGGTCATATGGTTTAAAAGCCATAGCATTATTTGGTACGGGCAGTAAATATCAAATTGATATGTTGAATAATGTAAATATAAGAAAATATATCCTTTGTCTTGATGGTGATGAAGCTGGTATAAATGGTCGTAATAGACTTATAAGAGGACTAAAGGATAAAATAGTAACATACATAGAAGTTCCAAAAGATAAAGATATAAATGATTTAACAAAAGAAGAATTTTTTAGTTTAGAAGAAAAAATATAGAGGAGTTTATTTATGGGAAACGATATTGAATTTTTTAACATTCGTGATGGTGAAAGTGCTGTTGTTAGAATTTTATCTACTACAGTAGATAAAATTGAGAGAATTGGGATTCATACAATTGAACTTAGAGGCGGTACAAAGAAAAAGGTAAGATGTCTTGAGAGTAATTGCCCTCTTTGTAAGAATGACCAAGCCAGTGAAAGACTTGCACTGCATTTGTGGGATTACACAGATGGTAAGGAAAAAGTTTGGAATAGAACTACTAATGAGAAGTTTATAAATCTTCTTAAAGATGTTGAAGAGAATTGGGGAAATCTTAGCGAATGCGTAATTAAGATTAATAGAGAGGGAGATAGCTTCCCTAAATACTCAGTGACGGTGCAGAATCCTAATAAATATCCAATGCCTAATGAGATTTCTAAAGAAGATATTGATAAAAATGTTGGGTATAGATGCTGTACTTATAGAAGTGCCGATGAGCTTGCAGAATTTTTAAAGACTGGTTATCTTCCAGAGCATGTTAAGAAGCAGCCCAAGCAGGATTGGATTCCTAAAGATCAGTGGATTAAGAATAAGAATAAAGAGCAGGAAAACAAAAAGATTGAAGAAGCAACAAAGCATTATGAAAATCATCATAATAATGCTGAGCTTGAAGAAGATGATGATGTAATGATTGACCCGTTTTCACTTAAAAGAAAGGGTTGATTTAATTGGCTGACTATAAAAAGTTTTCTTTTTTAGATGATTTTGAGATGCCTGAAATAACGCATGATGCTGTAAAACAGCAATTAGTTAAATTAGGTAAATCTCATAATCTAAAGAAGAAAAATTCGATAGAAAATATGCCTCTTGAAAAAAGATTAGAGTATATTCAAGAGGAAGTATTTAAGGTACTTGGTAGATATAAAAATTTTGTTAAAGTAATCAGAGACGAAAAAGAGTTTGATGAATATATAGATAAAGCCATCGGGTTAGACTGTTTAACTCTTGATACGGAAACTGATAATAGTCTTGATCCTCTAACTTGTAAGATAATGGGGTTATGTCTATATCTACCAAATACTAGGCCAGTTTATATACCAATAAATCATACAAAACCAGGAACAGATATTTTATTAGAGAATCAAGTTAGTGAAAGCTGCATTAAAGAGGCTTTTCAAAAATTAAAAGATAAAGAAAATAAAATTATTTATCATAATGGTAAATTTGATATTAGAGTTTGTTTCAATGTAACTGGTGTATATCTGCCAATATACTGGGACACGATGATTGCATCACAGCTTCTTAATGAGAATGAGCTTGCACGATTAAAGTATCAATACAAAGTACATGTTGACCCAACAATTGGGACATATAATATTGAAAAACTTTTTACTGGGCTTCCATATGCGTGGGTTGACCCAGAGGTATTTGCTCTGTATGCCGCTATTGATGCCTACGATACATACAAATTGTACCTAAAGCAGAGGGAAATATTCCTACAAGAGGATATGAAAAATTTATATAATTTGTTTTCTAATGTTGAAATACCAATTGTTTCAGTTGTTGCAAAAATGGAAGATGACGGAATTTCTGTAGATACGGATTTCATTAAAAAATTAGATGAAAAGTTTAAAAAATGTAGGGATAAAGCCTCTGATAAAATGTATAGAATTTTAGACGAGCATGAAAAAGATGTTTCTTACTATCAAAGGCTTGGAAAACTTGATGACCCTGTAAATTTTTCAAGTCCCCCACAGCTTGAGATAGTGCTGTATGATATATTAAAAGCACCTATCCAGAAAAGAGCAAAGGACAATAAAAGGCCAGATAAAAAGGAATCTTCTTCAAGGCCAACTGATAAGAGTGCACTAGAGGCTTTAAAAATACCATTTTCGGAAGCATTACTTGAATTTAGGCATTACAATAAGTTGATTACAAGCTATACTTCTACTTTGCCAGAACAGATTTCAAAGAAAGACGGGAAAATCCATGCTAGTTTTAATCAGCTTGGAAAAGAAGATAATAATGTTGTAACTGGAAGATTTAGCTGTGATAGGCCTAACATGCAACAGCTACCCGCAAAGGAAATAACAATGCGTCTTATGTTTAAAGCTTCTACAGAATATAAAGATGTTAATGCTGATTTTGATGTAGTAGAATTAGACAATGTTTCGGAAATAGAAGTTTATGATTATTATTGGCATTGTGAGTGGAAAAATGTAAAAGATTTAAAGATTGGTGATATTTTTAAAGCTCATGATGACGGGTTGGATTCAGATGTTTTTTGTAAAATAACAAAGATAAAGAGAAATGGAAATAAAACAGTATTTATGTATGAGATAAAAGGAGATGATGATTTTGAGTAGGTCTGTAAAAACAAGAACAAGATATGCTATTGTTGGAGGAGACTACTCTTAGTCTCAGCAAGAACCAAGAATATTGGCTCATATAACACAGGAGAAAAACCTAATAGAAACATATAACAACAAAAAAGATTTATATGCCACAATCGGGTCTGCTATGTTCCATAAAGATTATTGGGAATGTATGGAGGAGTGGGAAGATGGTTCTCCTAATCCAGAAGGAAAAAAAATAAGAAAAAAGTGTAAACAAATAGTATTGGGTGGCTACAATTGCCCAAGTAAAACGGTGTGAACCCAGATTACAATGGGGTGTGGGATAAAGTCCTGCTAACGGTAGAAGTTAAATAAGTTGTTGATAACAGACGAATCCGCTTCGTAAGAGAACCTACGGTCTATGAAATAGATAGCAGGTAATACCGTGCCATTTTGTGGTGTAACGACTAACTGTGATGAGTGTAGCAGTGTAAGGCAGAGTTTGTTGCTGTTTGAAGCGCACCGCTTCCATGTTTGGAAGAAGAGATAGTCTAAACACAATGGAAACATTGTGAACAATTGATATTGTATGGAATGGGAGCAAATTTGTTGTCTAGCAATCTTGGTGTTTCAATTGAAGAATGCAAAGAAATGTTAGACAACTTTTTTAAGATGTTCCCATCTGTAAAAGAGTTTACATTGAAAAATGAAGAAGATGCAAAGAACATTGGGTATGTTGAAGACTATATGGGAAGAAGAAGACATCTTCCAGATGCTTCACTTCCGCAAATCTCTGTATCAGTAAAAAAGAATGTCTATACAGATGCAGATTGCTTTTTAGACTGTTCTGTGAATGATTCAAAAATATCCGTTATTGATAAAGAAAAAACAGAATCCTTACAGGAAGAATGGAACAACATTGAGTCTTCTGATATAAGGATGGGGATGTTTGACAGGAAAAAGATGTTTAAAGAAGAATATTCTGATAATGCAGATGTTTTTATAAAAGATAACGGAAATTTTATATCAAGAGCATTAACACAGTGTACTAATGCACGTATTCAAGGCTCAGCCGCCTCTTTAACTAAAAAAGCAATGGTAAAGATATTCAATGATGAAAAAATGAGAGAGCTTGGGTTTAGAATTTTAGTTCCTGTGCATGATGAATTATTAGGTGAGTGCCCAATTGAAAACTCAGAAGAAGTTGAGCATAGGTTGGCTGAATTGATGATAGAATCTGCAAAACCGGAATGTTCTGTAAATATGAAAGTTGATACCTATAGAGTTGGTCATTGGTATGCAGATGATGTATCAAATAAAATAAATGTAATGTATGTTGAAAATATTTCTAATGGGATGTCCGAAGATGAATCTTTTATTTCTGTTTTAAAAGATTTTCCAGAAATATCAAAGAATGTTCTATTGGATATGTGCAATGGAGCATATAGTTGTATACAAGAGGATATTTGATTATATGGTTGATAAAAATGATTTTATTGTTTTAAACGGAAACAGTCTTGAGGTGTTAAAAACACTTGAAGAAAAGAGTATAGATTGTTGTGTAACTTCTCCCCCATATTATGGCCTTAGAGATTATGGAACAGGTGAGTGGGTTGGCGGGGACCCGTGTTGTAACCATGTTAGGGATAGTAAGGTTGGTAAAAATAATATAACTGGGCATAAATCAATGGCAGAAAAGGGTCAATATGTCGGTGATGCAATTTATAAAGCAGTTTGTCCTAAATGTGGTGCAGTAAGGGTTGACGAACAAATAGGACTCGAAGAAACACCGGAAGAATATATAGAGAAGCTTGTTGAAGTTTTTAGAGAAGTAAAAAGAGTTTTAAAGGACACTGGAACTCTATGGGTTAATATAGGGGATAGCTATAATGGAAGCGGTGGAAACCATAAAGATTTTCATAAAAATGATACAGGTTTTCAAGGAGAGTATGGAACAAAATGTGGTGGGAGAGGAAACTATGTAAATAGCTTAAAGCAAAAGGATTTAATTGGAATTCCTTGGATGCTTGCTTTTGCTTTGAGGCAAGATGGTTGGTATCTGCGTTCTGATATTATATGGGATAAATCTGGAAATTGTTTTCCAGAGAGTGTGAAAGATAGATGTACTAAATCACATGAATATATATTTATGCTATCAAAGGAACCAAATTATTATTTTGACAGTAATTCAATAAAAGAGCCGGTTAGTGAAGTATCAATAGTGAGGTCAAAGTATGGGTGGCACGGAAAAGGCGATAATGGAAGTGGAAATTATGCTGGCCTTGGACAAGTTGATACCATGGAGAGGTTTGTAAATCCAGATGGAAAAAACAAACGGGATGTTTGGCATGTGAATACACAGTCATATCCTGGGGAGCATTTTGCTACATACCCAATTGAGTTGATAAAGCCCTGTATATTGAGTGGTTGCCCAGAGGGAGGGACAGTAATAGACCCCTTTAGTGGGAGTGGAACAACTGGGATTTGTGCTGTTATGAATAATAGAAAATATGTTGGAATTGAGCTTAACAAAAAATATGTAGATTTATCAAATGAGCGGTTTGAAAAAACATTTTTTAGAAAAGAGAAAATTATACAACAAGACAGATTGGATTGCTTTGAACGGTTTGATTTTGGAGAGCATTTAAATGATTAAAATTTATAATGAAGACTGTATATATACTATGAACAGCACTTTGCAGGAGAAGTCTGTAAATTTAGTTATAACATCCCCCCCATATAATAATAGCAGAACAAGTCATACGGAGTACTGTATGAAGACTGCAAATTGCAGATATGAAGAATATGACGATAATAAAACAAATCAAGAGTACTGTGATTGGATTTGTGAAATTTTTCATGGGTATGATAGAGTATTAAGGGAAAATGGTGTTGTTCTTTTTAATATATCATACGGCTCAGAAAACCCAGATGTTATGTTGCAATGCATAAATAACATTATTAGCAGAACACCATTTATGTGTGCAGATATTATAACATGGAAAAAGAGATCGGCTTTACCAAACAATGTAAGTAGTAATAAACTAACGAGAATTTGTGAGTATGTTTTTGTTTTCTGTAGAAGAAATGAATATCATACATTTAAAGCAAATAAAGAGGTTGTTACAGTTAATGAGAGAACAAAACAGCCATTTTATTCTGTATTGTATAATTTTATAGAAGCAGATAATAATGATTTTTCAAATGAGTTAAATAAAGCAACATTTAGTACTGAGTTTGTTGTAAAACTTTTAGATATGTATGGAAAACATAGTGAGGATTTTGTTGTTTATGATTCTTTCATGGGAACAGGCACAACAGCGGTTGCTTGTAAGATGCTTGGAGTCTCTTGCTTCGGAAGTGAAATTTCAAAAAATCAGTGCGAGTATGCAGAAAACAGATTAAAGTTTAACAACAATAATTGTTTTGAAAAGAAACATAATGGACAGAGTTTTGAAAAATTTAGTTTTGATATTTGAGGGTAAATAATGAAAGTTAATATTTTGAATTTAAAAAAAGTAATTGAAAAACTTAATCTTGCAATTGAGAAATCTACAATTAATCCAAAGGCTGGTTGGATTGAGCTTGTAGAGGAAGACGATGGAATTCTTTTAATTTCTGTAGGAAATTTTGATTATTACATGGAAGCATCTGTTAAATGTGTTGAGGGTGATGACAATTCTTATCTTCATGCAACTGTTTCCTCTGACACATTTGTTCCGCTTGTGTCAAAGCTTGATAGTGGTATTGCAGAATTTAAGTGTATTAGGAACTCTCTTGTTGTAGAAACAGAGAGCGGAGAATATACATTTCCGATTATAAAAGAGGCAGGAATTGTAAAAAGTGTTGATAAGATTTCATTTGACGAAATCGATACTGCCAATAATTTGTTGTCTGGGGAAGATATTTCAAGTATTGCATCAATTAATGCAAAGGGGTTGCTTGACTCTCTGTTTTCAAGGGAAATTCAGCAATATATCTATGTAGATAATATTGGGTCTTTGACATTTACAGAAAATATTTATATAAATGATTTTAATGGGCAAGAAAACACACCTGATGAATTTAAGTTTCTTCTTAATGGGACACAGGCAAAGCTCATGAAGATTTTTGAAAAATGCCAAAAAGTTAATGTAAATATTATTGAGAACGGTTATGATGACCCAATTAAGGTAAAACTAAGTTGTGAAAACGAAGACTACAGTATAAGCTTAATTGTTGTTTCTCAGCCGAGGGCTGTTGTTGATAAGTTCCCGTCTATAAAGCTTAGAACATTGGCAAACAATGTTAGTAGCACACATGCTATTATTGATAAAAAAAGTTTTGAAAAGGCACTTCAAAGATTAATGGTTTTTGATAAAAAGTTTGATGTGACAGTCCTTAATTACTCAAAGCTTGTTTTTGGAGAGGATAGTGTAAAACTTGTTTCAGTTAAAAACAATAATTATGAAGTTGTTAAATACATTTCTGGAACAAACACCATTGAGCACGAGTCCGTGATTAGATTTGCGGATTTGGTAAATCAGCTAAAAGCTGTGCAGGGAAAGGAAATTGACATTAGTTATGGTGATAGCCCTGCAATCACAATTAATTCGTACAGGTTAAAACAGTTGATTCCAGAGGTAAGGGAGATTAGTAGATAGTGAAGGTTATAAATGAAAATTATGTTAAACTGACAGAAGCAAGTCTAAACAGGCTTGTTCGTGGTCATGATAAAGATGGCTATGCTGTTTTATCTGCCTCAAGAAACGAAAGAAGTACAGAGGAAAATAATAAGAAATTTGAAGAATTGAAAAAGGATATTAAGAGTCTTGGATATTCCTATGTGCCTGTTTTCGGTGGATATATAGAAACAACTGAAAGTGGAGAAAGAGTTCCGGTTTATGAAAAGTCTTTGTATGTTCTTCCATTCAGAAAGGATGGAGCAGGTGGCATAGAAAATAAAGACTTCAATAAATTTGTTGAAGATATGTTTAAGCTTGGGAATAAGTATAACCAAGAACAGATTTTGTTGAAGTATGCTGATAAGTCTCCTGCATATTATGGTGTTAGTAGTAAAAACAGAGATATGGAATTTACTGGGAAAACATCTTTTAATGATATTAAGCAAGACTATTTTACATCCTTGAAGAAGTGGGATGGGAAGAATAGTAAAGGTGGAAGCTCACAGAGATTTTCTTTCTCCGAGTGTTACTTGAATGAACAGCCACACACAATTGCTGGTGCACATGTTAGAAGTTTAAATGGTGAACTTGTATATTTTAGTAAAAATGGTAATAAGCTGTTTGAGGGAAGTACTTCAAGGCTTTATAACAACATTACAAACATGGATAGTTGGGCAATAATATCTCCATTCCGTTCTGAAAGATCGTATAAGGAAAACATGGAATTGCTTAGAGAGCTTAAAAATACTGCAAAGAAATATGGGTTTGTTGAGTTTGTTTCTAGATGGGTTGAGGACGGAGAAGCTTTTGACGAAAGAAGTTTATTTATTTCTAATATTCCAAAGGCAGAAGCGGTTAGGCTTGGGAAGAAATATAATCAAAGTTCTGTTATTGTAAAAGATGAAAATGGTTGTTATGAGGTTTGCACAACTCCTTTTGAGGCGTACAGTGCTGGTGATGTTGTAAGAAGATTTAATATTGATGGAAAGAAAGTATTAAATGTAAGCGATGCAGAGAATATTTTTTCCAAGAGAGTTGGTGGGCCAGTTAGTAAGCCAGTAAAGGGAAACAGACCCTTTACACTGAAAACTGTTGATGAAATGTATGAAGTTGAACAGCCAAGACCTTCTTATTTTCAAAAGGAAGAGAAGCTAAGGATGATTTATAAAAAGTAATGAAACTTATACATAGTGATAATTTTTGTGAATTATATAATGGAAATATGCTTGACATGATTAGTAGTGGTCATATTAAGCCTATGTCCATTGACTGTATTGTTACAGACCCTCCGTATGAGTTAAATTTTATGGGGAAATCTTGGGATAATCAAGGAGTATCTTTTCAAAAAGAAACTTGGAAAGTCTGTTATGATGCCCTAAAGCCTGGTGGATATTTATTAGCATTTGGTGGTAGCAGAACTTATCATAGAATTGCTTGTGCTATTGAAGATGCCGGGTTTGAGATAAGAGATACTATTATGTGGGTTTACGGAAGTGGATTTCCTAAGTCTATGAATATTGGTCTTGCCATTGATAAGAAAAATGGTGTTGAGAGTCCTGTTATTGGTCAAAATGAGCAGATACTCAAGAAACAAGCTAAAGACCTGCGAGAAGGGAAAAGAAAAATTGTAGACAGTTTTAATAACGGGGCACCTGAAAGAAATAATAGATTTAATACTGTTTCAGCGGACATTAGACAAGCACAGAATGAGTGGGAAGGATGGGGTACTTGCTTAAAACCAGCATTTGAACCAGTAATAGTAGCGAGAAAACCTTTTGATGGAAGTTTAGTAGATAATGTTCTTAAATATGGTGTTGGTGGACTAAATATTGATGAGTGCAGAATAGGTACTGATGAAACAATTACTGTTCATTCAAGAAGTACAGAAAGTTCTAAATCTAAAGGTATTTATGGAGACAGTGTCCCACAAGAAACCCATCAAACTTGTGGACAGCAATATGGTCGTTTTCCAGCAAATTTAATTCTAACTTATGATGAATCTGATTATGATGAGGTATGCGGTGGATTTCCAGACAGCAAGGGGGTAAGTTCTCAAAACAACTATTCAAATGGTCATATTTATAGGGGCCAAAGTTTACAAGAAAGCTCAACAAGCCTGTGTGGGTTTCGTGAGTGGTACAATGATACTGGTTCTGCTTCAAGATATTTCTATTGTGCGAAAGCTTCAAAGAAAGATAGAGAAGATGGTTGTGAACTGTTAGATGATAATTATTTTGGTGCAAGTAATCAAGCAAAGGCAGAAATAGCAAGAGGGAATGTAGATGTTGAGATGAAAAAGTTTAATAAAATTTTGGTTAGAAAAAATATTCATCCCAGCGTTAAGCCCGTAGACTTAATGCAGTATTTAGTAAGATTGGTAGCACCAAAAGGAGCAACAATATTAGACCCATTTATGGGAAGCGGAAGTACAGGAAAGGCAGTAATGTTTGAAAACAGAGAGCGAAATGCTGATTATAAATTTATTGGCGTTGAGCTATCAGAAGATTATATTCCAATAGCAGAGGCAAGAATAAAGTTTGCAGAAGGATTTAATTTGGAAGAAAATACTGAAAAACCACAAAACACCATAGAAAAAAGTGTTGAAAAACCACAAAAATTAGATGAAAAGGTGTTTGAAAAGTTCGACTGGGGCATATAATGGCACAAAATTATGGTAAAGCTTTTGAAGCAAAATTAAAGGAAGACTTTTTAAAAGTAGATGGGGCTACTATAGACCGTCTTTATGACCCAACCTCTGGTTTCCACAGTATAAGCAACATTAGCGATTTTATTGGTTATGTGTTCCCGAATGTTTTTTATATAGAATGTAAATCACATAAAGGGAACACTTTTCCTTTATCTAACTTAAGACAGTATGAGAAATTAAAAGGAAAAATTGGAATTCCCGGTGTTAGAGCAGGTGTAGTTATTTGGTTCATAGATCACAAAAAAGTTGTATATGTTCCTATTAGTACTTTTGTAAAGTTAAAAGAATATGGTAAAAAATCTTTTAATATAAAAATGCTTGGAAGTGAAGAATATTTTTCCTTGGAAATTCCAGGTAAAGCAAAGAGATTATTTATAGATAGTGATTATAATATATTAAAGAATTTGGAGGATGGTCAATAATATGGCGAAAAATGAAACATTTTTAGCAAATGTAGATGAAGATAAAGTTCAAGAATTGATGAATGACACTAATAATAATGTAGAATATTTTAATAAAGTTGCCACTGAAACAGCTATTAAATACACTGAGCCACTTGATAAGTTGATGAGAAAGATTTATAGTGGTGTAGTTAGTAAAGAGGCAACTGATGCTCAGTTGGAAAAATACTATCTTGAACTTACAAATACTATCTATTTTATGGGAGATAAGCTTGAACAACTAAACATTAGCGGAGATATGGCAAAAGCATCTGAAAAAGAAGTATATAATAATGCATATCTTGCAAATCAAATTAAAGATAGTGAAAGAAAAAATAAAACAACTGTTGCAGAAAATCAAGCTGTTGCTGAGCAAGAATCTCAATATGAGGCAGTTGTATCTTCTATTTATGACCATGCTTATAAGATGGTTAAATTTAAGATTGACGCTGCAAAAGATATGGTAAATACATTAAGAAAGATTATTTCAAGAAGAATGCAAGAACAACAGCTTGCCTCTTTCGGAAATAGCAAGATTTCAAATAGTTCTGCTTTTATGGAGGAAGATTAATGGGTAAATCTATTGCTTGGATGCTTAGAAGAGATGGTAAAGCTATTCAAGTTCCAGTCCATGCATATGGGGATGAGGAAGACCCCGAATATATTCTGATGAATGCAGAATGGCTCTATAATAACACAAGAGATGAAAAGACAAAACAAGATATTGTTAATCTAATTGCACTGTATGCAGTCAATAATGACTGTGTGGATGTTTCAACTTTTGAAGAATATTTAGAGGAAGATGGAGACTACTTAGTAATCAACTTAAGCTTTATAGAATCTATTTCCGATAAATTAGAAGAAACAATGGAATACTATATAGACAATGCTCCTAATGGTAATATAGATGAAAACACTTTAAATAAAATTGTTATGGATGATTTAAACCAAGAGTTCTGTCGTGTTAGAGCAGGTGGGGTATACGATTCAGACGGAAGTTTAGGTGATTTATATTTTAGAACATCATCTAGTGGTTTTAATTGGTTTGATGTTATTTGGGATTTTGTTTACAAACTTTATAAACAAAATAAAGTTTCAACAGTTACAATAGTTAGAGATAAAGAATCTACTGGTGAGGATAAAGTTTACTATAATAGAATGCCTGTTGAAGAGTTTATAACTTTAAGTGGTCATCCTTATATTGAAAGCGTGGATAGGAGAAATTAAATGCCAGAATTAAAGAGTGTATTAAAAGATATTGCTAAACAATATGGAGATTCTGTAGTTAAATTTGGTGTTGATAATTTAGTAGTTGATGGAGTTTTATCACTTGGAAGTCCTTCTGCTGATTTTGCTCTTTACGGTGGAATTCCAGAAGGAAGAATTGTAGAATTTAGTGGGCCAGAATCAAGTGGCAAAACAACAACAGCTTTCATTTGTGCAGGAATGTACCAAAAGAAAGAATTAGAGAGAAATCCAGAAAATCCAAGAGCAATTATTCTTCTTGATAATGAAGGTACTGCTGACCCAGTTTGGGCAAAAGTGCTTGGATATGATATGTCTGATAGCGCAAAAGTGCCCACTATTTGTATTAGACCGGAAGCTCAAAGTGCAGAAGAGATTTTTGATATGGCTCTTGATATGCTAAAGACAGGAGAAGTTGGTCTTTTAATCTTTGATTCTATTGCTACTCTTGTCCCACAACAAATTGCAGAAGAATCTATGGAGAAGCAACAAATGGGTGGTATTTCTAAGCCATTAACAAGATTTGCTAATACAGCAATTGGATTGCTTAGAAAGCACAAGGCTACTCTTATTGCTATCAATCAGGTTAGAGAAAATATGTCTGGTTATGGAGACCCACTTGTTACTCCGGGTGGGCGTTCATGGAAACATGCATGTTCTTCGAGAATCATGTTTAAGCGTGGGGATTTCTTTGATGAGGACGGTAATAAACTTCAAAAGAAAGACGCACAGTCTCCTGCTGGCCACATTGTTGAGATGTATATTCTTAAAACAAAGACTTGTAAATGGGATAGGAAACTTTCTTACTATACACTTAATTACACCCGTGGAATTGATGTTGTGGCTGACACAGTAGATGTAGCTACTCATTTTGGATATATTCAAAATCCAGCGCAAGGTTCATTTACAGTGGTAGACCCATCTACTGGTGAAATTATGAAAGATTCTGACGGTAAGGATATTAAGATTAGAGGAAAGAAAAACCTTGTAGACTATTTTAGAAACAATCTTGATATTTGGAAAAAGATTTATGATTTGTGCGAAGAAAAGTTAAAACAAAAAGATGACCCATTTATTAAGAGCTTTGAAGAAATGTTAAGTATGAATTTAGATGAAAAATTAGGTTTTGATTTAAATACTTCGGAGGATTTATAATGAATTATATTTTAGACGGACGAACATTTATAGATGGATGGGAAGACTCACTTAAAGCTATAAAATTAGCAGATACTAGTATAACCGTATTTGTTGATGATACTATGCCAAAAACAAAAGAAGCTGCAATAGATTATTTAAATGAGATAGGTTGGCTTCCAGAGCATGATAAAATTTTATCACCAAAAGAAGGTAGTTGGGTAAAGTCAGATAAATATAATGGATATAGTGTATGTTCCGTGTGTAGAGATTGCTATGTTGACTCTACTTGGATTTCTTCAGCAAAATGGCATTTTTGTCCTTCTTGTGGGGCTCATATGTCTTATGATGATATATTGATTCATGAAGGTCAGCTTGATTCACCAGATTGTTACCCAAACTGAGGAAAATAACATTAAATGAATAAAAATAAAGAGTCTACTCGTTATTATTCAGATGCACAGGAAAAAGCTGTTTGTAAAGTATTAGGGGCAAAACAACAGCCTAATTCTGGTGCTGGTCATTGGAGAAAAGGGGATTGTGTTATAGAACCTGCTTCAATGCTATGCGAGTGCAAAGCAGCTATGTCAGAGAAAAATTCCTATTCCATAAAGAAATCTGTTCTTGAGAAAACAAAAGAAGAAGCATTTTCTAATAGACTTGACAATACTTGTCTTTGTTTTGATTTTGGGCCAAATACAGATAGATATTACGTGATAAATGAACGATTAATGAAGTATCTTATAGATAAACTTAGTGAGGAAAATTGGTAATGGAATTTAATATTGGAGATACTATTAAAGTTAATGTTAATGGTAAAGTGTTTAATGGGCTTATATTAGAAATTGGTGAAAATATGTTGACTGTTATATACGTTGGAAAAACAAATAATAACTTAGCGTTCGCTATAACCGACATTTTTGATAAAGAAGGAAATCTCATGGAATAGTTGAATTTTTACAATCATGTGATATAATAGTAGCAGTTATAGAAATTATTTTAAGGAGATAACGGTATGAATATTGAAAAGAACTATAGACTCTATAAGAAATATCTTGTTAGCTATATTGAAAGAGATGGCATTGAAAATTTTATTAAGTGGCTTGATAATACGGACGCTTGGCAAGCACCTGCTTCTACTAAGTATCATCTTTGCGAAAAGGGTGGTTTTATTCAGCACAGTCTTAATGTGTTTAATAGAATGATCAGACTTATTACAGAGGAGTGGGGGGATATTGAAAACTGCCCCTATAACAAGGAGACTATTGCCTTTGTTTCTCTTCTTCATGATGTGTCTAAGATCGATTTCTATGATGTTTATTCCAAGAATGTGAAGGATGAACATGGTCAGTGGATTCAAGTTCCTACTTATACTGTGAGAGACGAGAGCAACAGGCTTATCTACGGTGAGCATGAAGAAAATAGTCTGTATATTCTAAGACAGTTTTTTAATATTTCCTATGAGGAAGCCCTTGCAATTAGATGGCATAGTGGGTGTACATCCGATAACTCACTCGGCAAGGCTATGGAGGCATTTAGGTCATCCAGGCTTGCCCTTCTTCTCCACATTGCAGATATGCAAGCAACATGCATTGATGAGGTATACAGAACATTTGAAATGATTGGTTCTGATACAAAGATAAAAGATGAAGAGAAGATTAGTGCTGTTCCAGAAAAACAGGAAGTTGTTATTGAGCCTATTGTTGATGAACAAAATACTTCTGTGAATTCAAAGTATATTGAAGATGAAGATTATGAACAAGATATTACAGGAACAATTGATGAGGCTGATGACTGCCCATTTTGAGGTAGATGGAAAACAGGAGAAGGATTTTCCGGAATCCTTCTCCGAAATTGTGTTTTTTAAAAAAGATAAAAAAGAAAGTATCATCAAAGTAACATTTGAGGACTATATTATAAATCCTTTTTCAGGTTTTGATTTACATGAAAAATGGAATAATGGAATTAAGCCATATGCTAAAGTTATGTATGGTAAAATAAAAAATGAGACAAAAGGAATGTATCAATTTGAAGTGCATTCAGAAGCAAATGATAAAGTTTGGATTGGCTGGTGCCCTAAAAAAAGTTGCATCATAGAAGAAATATATTAAGGAGATTTTATGGACTTAACATTAAAATATAGGCCACATTCGTGGGCAGAGATAGTTGGACAAGAGGCTATCGTTAGTATTCTTCAAAGACAGGTTGCCACAAAATCTTGGAAAAATACTTACTTGTTTGCGGGACCATGGGGATGTGGAAAAACTACTACAGCACGAATTTTAGCAAATGAAATTAATGGTGGGGAAGGTCAACCTATTGAAATTGACGGTGCATCAAATAACGGTGTTGATAACATTAGAAATTTAATTAATGATGCACAGCAGTGTCCGATTGACTGCAACTACAAGATATATATCATTGATGAGGCACACCAATTAACAAAGGCCGCTTGGGATGCCGCCCTTAAATTAATTGAAGAGCCTCCAGAATTTGCTGTTTTTATCTTTTGTACAACAAACATTGAAAAAATTCCAAATACTATTTTATCAAGAGTACAAACATTTCAGTTCAGGAGAGTTAGCAGAGATGTTATCGTGAACAGACTCCAATTTATTATGAATGAGGAATTTAGTGGTGTTTCTTATGATAATGATGCACTAGAAAGAATTGCTATTTTAGCTGATGGGCATGTTAGAGACTCTATTAAGTTACTCGATAAATGTTTAAGTTCCTCTGATTGTATTAGTTTGGATAGTGTCGAGTCTGTTCTTGGTCTTGTAAAAATTAGCTCATTTATTTCACTAAATAATGCTATTATAAAAAAAGATTTAAGCGGTGGGATGCGTGAAATAGACCATATCAGATCATTTACATCTGACTTTGATAGAGTGTATGACTCATTCTTAGATTTTTCTATTAATTGTGCGTTGTTTGCAAACATTGGAGATGCTAATAAAGTTTCTGGTATGCCAGTTAGTGCCATGGACAAGATTATAACGGATAAAGGGATAAACAGCATTCTTGTAGAAAGGCTGATTAATCTGAGGAAGTACATGAATTCCTCTAATGCGGAGGCTTTACTTAAAACTGTTTTATTGGAGATGTGCCAATGAGTGTAGAGGAATTTGCAAAATATGCTATAGATAATATGCATAGGGCATCATTGGTTAATGCTTTTAACATAGCTGATAAATTGGATAATCCAAAGTTCTATAGTTTGAGTGATTTTATAAACAACTGTATAAACTATGTGTCAGAGCTACAGTCTATGAACAAAATATCCCCGCAAATTGCAAGCAGGGTATTGGTTGCACTGTATAACTGCGATAGGGACTATAATTCCGATTTTAAATATAACAAGAAAATGGTTATTGATAATCTTATCATAGAGTTGTGGGAAGCTTTTTGTAAAAACACCAGGGGTAATTAAATGGATATTAAACTTTTAAAAACAGATATTTTGTCTAATAATATTCCTAATTTCCTTATATTTGAGGTTCATGAGTATTCGTTGGCAAAGCAGTACATAGACAGCATTTCCAGTACTATAAATAAGCCTATAAGATTTTATTACTCTGTAAAAGAGGCTATCTATGACATAGAATCCAATCTAAAAGAGGACTGCTTATATATTATATATAATGATAAATCAGTGTTTAATGATAATACTGTGTTTAGTAAGATAACTGGGTCAAACAAAAATGTGATTCTTTATTATACGGAGTTAGATATGTCATCAAGTTTTTACAAACAAAACGAAAAATCTATCGTTGTGTTTAAAAAGCTTGGGTCATATACATTGCTTGCCTATGCAGAAAAGCTTTGCAGGGATAAGAAGTGCTCTATAAATCAAGAAAAACTTATCAAACTTATAGAGTATTGCAATAATGATTTAAGTATTCTTTTAAATGAGCTAGATAAAATTTTTACTCTTGAACAGGAGAATTCAAATATATTAACACAGTATCTTTTAGATGGTGGTTTTATTGATTATAGAGAAACAAACATTTTTGACTTTATAAATCTTATCCTTAACAAAGATGAGAATGCATTTATGTATCATATGCGTGTGAATGATTCTCCTGTAACAATACTTATGAACTTGTTTAATATGAGCAAAAAGAGGCTTTTACAGAATAGAAATGTTTTTTATAAAGATGTTATGAAACTCAGCTATAAGTTATACTGCGGTATTTTAGACGGTACTGTTGATTCTTCCTATGCAATAAATTATCTTTTGTTGAGGATTTTTGGATGAAAATATTAGTTTTTGGAGACTGTCATTGGTCTACATATAGTTCTATTTTAAGAAAAAGAGGAAGTTTATTTTCATATAGACTAGAAAATCTTATCCAATCTATGAATTGGGTAGAGGAACAGGCTAAAAATAACAAAGTAAATCTTATAGTTGGTCTTGGTGATTTTTTTGATAAGGAAGCACTAAACAGTGAGGAAATCACAGCTTTAAAAGAGATAAATTGGTCAAACATTGAGCACCACTTTCTTATTGGAAATCATGAGATGGGTAGAAATGACTTATTTTATTCGTCAACCTATATTTTTAATAAGAGTAATTTTTATATTGAAAATGGGCCTATTGTAAGACAACATAAAGAATCGAAAATTAATGCAGTGTTTTTACCATACATATTAAATCCCGATAAAAGTTTTTTAGAATATGTAAAAACTTTTTCTGATACGAATTATAAAACAGTTATTTTCTCTCATAATGACATTGCTGGTATTCAAATGGGTAAATTTGTGTCTAAATCTGGTTTTGATATAAAAGACATAGAGGAATGTTGTGATTTATTCATTAATGGACATCTTCATAATGGCGAGAAAATTACAGATAGAGTCATAAATCTTGGTAATTTAACTGGTCAGAATTTTAGTGAAGATGCATATAAATATTCCCACAATATAATGATTCTTGATACGAAAACTTTGGAATATGAGTTGATTGAGAATCCTTACGCTATAAATTTTTATAGATTAGATGCTGTAAATCACACACCAAATTTTGCGTCATTAAAGAAAAATGCGGTTATAACACTTAGATGCATGGAAAAAGATTCCGATGGTTGGGCTGAGGATATTAAAAATTGTCCTAATATAATTGAAAGTAGAATTTTAATTGAGAGAGAAGTTTTACCAAAAGAGAGCGTAGACAGTGCTAAAGATGGATTAGTTTCAGATCATATATCAGAATTTAAAAAATATGTTACAGAAACATTGGGTGCATCTGATATAGTGTTAGAGGAATTAGAAGAGGTTTGTAAATGAATATTAGGTTTAAAAATATTGTAATAGAAAATTTTTTATCAATTGGAGAAGCCTCTATTGATTTTTCTAATAATGGATATACTTTAGTAAAGGGTATTAACTTGAATGAAGATGATTTAGCAGTTTCTAATGGTTCTGGAAAATCATCATTATTTGAGGCAATTTGTTGGTGCTTAACAGGAGAAACTATTAGAGGGATTAGGTCAGACATATCTAATATCAATACTGTTGGTGGTGCTTATGTAGAGATTAATCTGGAGGTGTCTGGTGACTCGTGGAGGATAATTCGTACTAAGGATCATAAACAATACAAGACTAACTTAAAGCTCTTTAAAAACGATTCTGATGTCTCTGGTAAGGGTATTAGAGATTCATCTAAAATTCTATCTGAGTATTTGCCGGATTTAACACCTTCTTTAATTGGGTCTGTTATTATTTTAGGTCAAGGATTACCACAAAGATTTTCTAATAATACTCCGTCTGGGCGTAAAGATGTGCTTGAGAAGCTTTCTAAGTCTGATTTCATGATAGAGGATTTAAAAGAACGTGTTGCAAAAAGAAAATTCTATCTATCTAAAGAATTAAGAAAATATGAAGATGCCGTTCTTGAGAATGATAGTAAATTTTCCGTTGTATATGATAAATTAGAAAAATGTAAAACCACACTCAATAGCCTAAAGAATAAGCAGGAACTCGAAAATGCCCTAAATGAGCTTTTAGATAAAAAGGAAAAACTCAATGATGAGATTTCCAATATAACATCTTCTATAGATTCTAAAAATGTTTCTATACAAGAACTTAGAATGAAATATTCAACTTGCTCAAAGAAAAAATCTGAAATTACATTAAAAAACTCTAATGAAAAGTTAAAAGAAATTTCAAGAGAAGATAAGTGGAAATCTAACCAATTAGGTGATTTAAATGAGCGGTTAGCATATTTAAAGTCAGGTATTGAGTCATTAGAGAAAGAGATAAAGAAAATTGAGTCAATACAAGATGTGTGCCCAACATGCGGGCAGAAGTTAGTTGGTGTTAAAAAACCTTCAACTGTGAATTTAAAAGAAGAATTAAATGATAAAGTTAATTCTTCTAAAAAGTTAACAAAAGAAATAGAAGATATTAGCAGTGTTTATAATATAAATATTGAAAATATTGGTAAAAACTATGATAGAAAATTGAAAGATGCTTTATATAGAGTAGAAGAAGAGTTAAAGGAAGTAACTGAGCACGGCAATACATTGAAGAATGAGTTGTCTGATTTTAATAAAGAACTTGAAAGTCTTAAAGTATCCTTAGAGTGTATCAATAATAATATTTCAAAGATACAGCTTGAAATAAACACATTGGAGTTTACTAAAAGGCAGTTATTTAATGATGTTGAATCCTTAGAAAAAGAAAAAGCGGATATTGACAAGAAAATAATGTATAATAAAAAAGAGAAAGAATTAATTGAATCAAGATTAGACATTATAAATAAATTCAATACCTATGTTTCTAGAGATTTTAGAGGCTATCTGCTTAATAGTGTTATTGATTTTATAAACAAAAAGGCTAAGGAATATTCAGAATGTATTTTCAATACAGATAAAATTAATTTCTCATTAGATGGTAATAATATAGACATATCATATAGTGGCAAGCAGTATGAGAATTTGAGCGGCGGTGAACGACAAAAGGTTGACTTAATAATTCAATTCTCAATCAGAGATATGCTTTGCAAATTTCTTAATTTCTCTTGTAATATTTTAATTGTTGATGAGATTTTCGATAACCTTGATTCTATTGGTTGTCAAAGAGTAGTAAATTTAATATCGACAAAATTAAGAGATATAGATAGTGTGTTTATTGTAACTCATAGAGGAGATTTAGAAATTCCTTACGACTCTGAGATTATAGTGGAAAAAAATGAAAAAGGGGTCAGTAGAATTAAATGACATATTATGTAAAGCCACATGATATAACATATACACAGATGTGTATATGGATAGATGAAAATGTGTATAAAGAGGATTGTGATGACTTTTTAGTTTTTGAGTATCTTTATCATCTGGCAAAAATGCTTGCATATAAAAGAAGATTTTTTGAGAAATCAGCATATTATGATGATTTTGCTATATACTGTGCGACAAAAATCTTTATGCGATATAAGGATGATAGACAATTTGAAGAAAACGGAAAAATACAAAAGATTAAAAGTGTTCTTAACTATATGAAAAGTGTGCTGTATGCAGTAAAAATATCCTTTGAGGGGGAGTTTTTTGCTCAAAATTATATAGAAAAGGAAGATGACATAGTTGATTGTAATTTTCACAGTGCTTTAGTAGAGTCTTTAAATAGTATACAGGTTTCAAATTTTAAATTTTGTTTAGATAGTTTTATTGAGACTATGAAAAATTTTGTGTATAGCCTACCACATGACAGTGACATTTTCATACAGAATATCTACATAAGCTGTATTCTTAGTTTCTTAAACTCTGTTGTTTTAAGTAAAAAAAATGAAAAAAGACTTTTACAACTAAAAAAAGACGGAAGGTTATCACAGGAACACATAGATAGGCTTTATAAAAAGGAACGAGATAGTTGTGTTATTTTGTACCACTTAGATAGCAGTTTTAAAGATTATATAAAAGTTCTTGTTAATGAAATACGGCACTTGGTTTCTCACGACTTATCCGAGATTCTAAATGATGGCATAAATTATGAGTCAAACATAAAAAATATGCTTATACTGTCTATTAACTCAGACTTGAAGTGTGACGATGATTATGATTAGGGGTATATTATATGAGAATAAAAGAAAACCTTTTAACACTGCATGATATGGATATATGGTCATTAATATTTTTTGCCTTGTATAAGCTAAAAGATATTCCAGAGTATTCTACTATAAGTGAAATGGCATATGTGTTGGATAAAGATAACTTACTTAAACTGTGCGAATATTTTGGTGGCTTAACTATAAAGATTCCAACAATAGATGAATTAGAGCTTCTTGTCCATTCACTTGTTCTTTATCAGTATGTGAATATTGATGGAATGGATTATGAAAAGGCAATCGAAATTGTTGGTAAAGATTCTGTCGATTTAAGGGCTGTTAAATCTGGATATATAAAGATTTGTGAGATTTTATCTAAATATAAGTTCAGCCCAAGAGGTGATTAATGTTAAAAAAATTGAATAGAATGATTAATGATTTATCTAAATATAAAAGAGATAAAAATTCATTGTTAGAAATGTATATAAAAGAAAGATTAGATAAGTCTCTTGAGGTTTATTATAATCAATTGAACTATAGTTTAGATGTACTAATGAAAAGAGATTCACTTAGGGTTATGAAACAGTCTAATAAACTTAAGGAGTGATAAATTGGATATTATTAAAAGTGATTTATTGGATGATATTTCTCAATTAACAACTGTTCAAAGAGTATCAATAGACAGATTGGTTAATCAAGGAGTTAACTGTATTTGCCACGATATTCAGGAACTCAAAGTTGCAAAATCAGACTGTGCTTGTATAGATATTGGCTTAGGAAATTTATTTATCAATATTTCTAATAATGAAATAAAGTATAGATTTGAACCATCATCTAAACTGGAAAGTGGAATATTAAATACAGTTTTAACTGGAAAAAGCCCCGTTATAGATGATATTGAGAAATCTCTTATAAACAAAGTTAATACAGTATATAAAGAATTGTTCTGAGGTGTTTGCCGATGGAAAGCACTGATTTAGTTGTAAAAAACGGTGTAGAAAATCTTGATAAAAAGTCAGAAGAGCTTGTTACTAAGATAGTTGGTGAAGAAGATTCTGATAAATTAAAAGATTTAGTAGGTTTATTTAATGTAAATCAGAGTAAAAAGAATATAGTTAGAGCAGATATTTATAGTAGGCTGCTTGACAGAATATCTTTGCAGATGGTTGAACGATTAGATAAAAAATCTGGTGAATTTTCTAATAAAGATTTGTTAGACTATCTTGTTGCTGTTAGAACAGCTATAGATAAGTCTGATATATCACCAGAAAATATTAATATGCCTATTATTCAAAATAATACACAGGTAAATGTAAATATTGATGGCGGGTTTAACAGAGAATCAAAAGAAAAAATTATTGATTCTGTTAGAGCTATATTGGAAAGAGCTAAAAATAACAATCAAGTAATAGATATTAATGATGAAGTTGAGGAAATAAATGATAAAGATTAATAATAAAGATTTTGATAAAAGACTGTTGGAATTAGGAAACTTAAAGTTTTCCGATTTAAGAACATGGAGAGAGATTGCAGAAATTTTATCGGAAGAATTTAATTATGATAGCGGATTGACAGATGACTACTGTAGAAAGAGATATAACAGACTTCTTAAAGATGCTTTTGATAGTATAAAAGATACACCTGTTTCTACTATAGACATACAAAATAATGATCGTGGTTATGTTAAAGAAATTACAGATGAGGATAAAATTCTACATAAAATTAAGAAAGAACGAGTAAAGCTTACAGATGAGCTTGTACAAAATAATGCATATATTAGACAATTAGCAAGAGAAGAAACCCTTAAAGAGATTGCTAGAGAATATGCAGAAGTTATGTATAAGGGAAAGATTCTTTCCACTGATTATTATACAAGAGTTTTTTCAAAGAACAGTGCAATTTTGCAGTTATCTGATTGGCACTATGGCATAGAGGTTGATAATTATTGGAATAAGTTTGACCCTGAAACCTGTATTAAGCGTGTGAATAAGCTTCAAGAAGAAGTAATTAGAAAATGTAAGGATAAGATTAATACACTACATATTGTAAATCTTTCTGATTTAATTTCTGGGTATATTCATCTTTCTCTCAGATTGCAAAATCGATATGATGTAGTTACACAAACTATGGATGTTGCTGAAATCTTAGCTGAGTTTATTAATAATCTTTCTGCTTACTTCAATATTGAATATTATGACTGTCTAGATAATCACTCAAGACTTGATCCGAATAAAAAGGATGCTATAAATCTTGAATCACTCGTTAGAATCATTCATTGGTACTTAGTTGAAAGATTTAAGAACAGTAGTAGAATTATTATCCATAACAGCGATAAGTATGGTGGAGATATTGTAGAGTTTAATTGCGCTGGTCATCTTATTGCGGGTGTCCATGGTGATAACGATACTTTGCAAAATGTTGTTGAAAGAATATCACTTATGACTGGGCGTACTTATGATTTGATTTTAACAGCACATAATCATAGTTTTGCTGCTGGTGAAGATACTAATTGTATTGTGTTGCAGAATGGCAGTTTGATGGGAACTGATTTTTATGCCACTAAGCTTAGAAAGAAGTCCACACCATCTCAAAATCTCATCATTGTTGCACCAGATAATGTTATTGATTCTATCCACAGAATCGTGTTAGATTGAAGATAGTTGGTGCTAAGAGAGTGCCCAATGATAGCTATTGGATTGTATCTCAAAACAATTTGTACGGTCTTAGTTAAATGGTAGGACTAACAGCCAATTATTATAAAAGTATTGAGTTTACATATATAATATAATAAAATAAAGGGTAAGTCCTATATGGTAAGTCCCAAATGAAAGGAAATGTTATAGAATGAAGTATATGTCTGAAATTACAAAGGAATTTTATGATTCCGAAAAAGAATGCCTTGAGGCTGAGAAGCTTTTTATTGAAAAGCAAAAGAGAGAAGAAGAGCTTAAGAAACAGAGAGTCAATGAGCTTAGTGCTCAAAAGAAAGAAGCTTCTGAAAGAATTGAAAAGTCTATGGAAAGACTCGCCAAAGCCTATGACAATTATGAGTTAGCTGAAAAGAAAGCTAAGGAAATTTATGATAAGGCTTATGAAAAAGCTAAGGAAATTTTGTCTGTAGCTATTAATGATGGTAGAGACATTCTTAAAGAAGCTGGTGAAGCTATTAAGCTTGCTGAAAAAGAAAATAATGAAGCTGTTGCAGATTTTAATAAGAAGTTTGGACAGTATAAGGTAAATTATACAGGTGAAAAGGCTGATAAATATTTTAGAACTTATGAAAAGGCGTTTTCTGGGTTTAGTTCACTTTTTGACCTGTTTGATAAATATTTTTGATTAATATAGATTTTGTAAACTTAATACTATGAATAAGAAGATACTAATAAGTGCACAATTAGTATCTTCAAATATGGGGCATAGCTCCGAGAGCAGTTCTATATGACGATATAGAAAAGGGCTATAAAGGTTTGACTCCTGCATGCTCCACCAAATAAATTTTGAAGAAGAGGTTTAGATAATATGACTTATTACATTGTTTCCGATGTCCACGGATTTTTCAATATATTGAAAGAAGCATTAGATGATGCTGGTTTCGATAAGAATAATCCTGGGCATATTTTTGTTTCTTTGGGTGATTTACTTGATAGAGGGAAGCAGCCAAGAGAATGTTTGCAGTTTGTAAATTCTCTTGAAAGAAAAATACTAATTCGTGGAAACCATGAAGATTTAATGGAAGATATGTTGGATGCTGGTTATCCAAGAGCACATGACTTACATAATGGAACATATGATACAATAATTGATTTAAAAAGAAATAGCATAGACGATGAATTTGAAGCTATGAAAAATGATAAAGATTATAATGATTATATATCATCTATAATAGATTATTTTGAAACAAAAACTGCTATCTTTGTCCATGGTTGGATTCCTTGTTTTTATTGGGAAAGTTGGAGCGGTGTTAGTCATGAGTGGTCTAAAAATGAAAAATGGAGAGAAGTGCATGACTGGAAACCGTATAGATGGTTAAATGGAATGGAAGCTTGGAAAAGCGGTATAAGAGAAAAAAATAAAACTATCTTCTGTGGGCATTGGCATACTAGTTTTGGCAACTATAGATACCATCAAAGTGGTGATTGTGAGTTTGGGAAAACAGCAGATTTTGGGCCCTTTATAGATACTGGAATAGTTGCTTTGGATGCTTGCACAAGTTTTAGTAAGAAAATAAATGTATATGTTTTAGAGGAGAACTGACATGAAGTTTATTGAGCCAAATGTTACTTTAATTGAAGAAAAAGACCCATACAAGAAAATAGAACTAGCTGGGCGTGTTTGTTATAAGTCTGAGTCTAAAATTACAGATGATAGCGCAAAGAAGTTTGTGAGAGGACTTATAAAGAGCACACATACAGCTATGCTTGAGCATAAGGTATTTGTGTTTGAGATTTACGATGATTCTGCTGTATATACTGAATTTTTAAGAAGAGATAATTATTTTCATGTAACTTCTGAAATCATAAAGGATAAAAAGGGTTATAGAAATAGAGTGATTGCCTCTGCAAGTGTTAGAGCTATTTGTCAAAGGGGAATAAATGACCCTATTTATAGAGCTATTTATAAGGAATACCCAGATGTGTGTTATAATATTAATCCAAGTGCTTTAGAATTATTTGATTACGTTGATGTTAGAATTATAGATGTTGAAAAGGAATATATTAACTTTAATGTGAAAGAACTTATTGAGCACATCTATTTCACATTCAGAATTATAACTGACAGAGGTGTTACGCATGAATTAGTAAGACATAGACCATGTAGTTTTGCACAAGAAAGCACAAGATATGTAAATTACAAAGATGGAATTTCTATAGCACTGCCAAGTGGTTATTATGCAAAACCACATTATGTACAGGAAATATATCAAGATGCATTTGAACATGCAGAGAAATGTTATAAAGAACTTATTGAAGAATGTGGTGAGTCTCCACAACAAGCAAGAGCAGTTCTTCCAACAGCCTTAAAGACAGAAATTATTATAACAACAAATTTAAAAGAATATATACATATCCTTAATTTACGATATAAGGGTACAACTGGTAATCCACACCCAGATATAAAAGTAGTTGCAGAAAAGATTAACTATTTAATTAAGGCTCAGATGAGAAATCATCCGCTTAATATAGAAAATATTTTGAACATAGACATAAATTCAAGGGAATATAGAAATGTGTAGATGTAAGTTTGATGGGGGTATTAAAATATTCCCAGATGGAGTAAATGAGCTTAGTCCATGTCTTTTTGAAACAATGGAATATTACAAAAATGTTGATGTTGAGGTTGTTAAATGTAAAAGATGTGGAGAGGTTAGTTTTAGGTGGTATAGAACAGAAGACACAGAAGAAATTGATGTAAAGGATTTAGAATAATGGCTAAAAGACATGTTGTAGAATATTTTGATAAAGTAGCAAATCAGTATAAGGATATGCTGAATGAGTTGAAAGATTTTGAAAATGAGTGTAACAAGGGTTTAGTTGAACCTGAGAGGTTTGATAATTTTAAGAAAATCATAGAACCATTAAAAAATAACTATATGACTTGGAGTTATATGATGTATCTCCTTAATCTTCCAAATAAAGAGAAGAAGGTAAAAATTGTTAAACGAAGAGAAAATAAAAATAAAGTGCCCACATGTAAAAATGTAGAAGATAATGAGAAAGTTTTAAGTTCGCTTAGAACTTTGAAATAAATTTCTTCAATTTCTTATGAAATAGCTAAATTATATTGTAATATGGAGATGAAAATTTGTGGAAAGTGTGTTAAGAAAGTTAAATATTTATTTAGAGGGCAGTTATTCTAAAGATGGGTCATATGTTGTAGATATATATGATTCTGACGATTTTGGCAGGATTTATTCGCTTCTTGATAATAATAACAGTGTTGAGGAGTTAGATGATAGTTCTCTGTTGAATCAGCACAGTGCTAATATATCATATCTCTATGATGACTATCAATTAACATTAATTGCCGATTTTGATGAAGATTTGTATAAATTAGTAGTAACAGAATACGAATATGTTGAAGATGAAGAGGAAGATAAATAAGTGATTGAAATTATTAAAGATTTAGATAAGCTCGGACAAAGAGCAGATGAAATTGATTTAAAGAAAGATAATAAATTAGTCAGAGATACTATTATATCTTTGAAAGATACTATTAGAGAAAAGAATTTAGTTTATCTTACTGCCCCACAAATTGATGTTCCTATTAGAGTTTTTGTCATTAACTTTAATGGCAATCTCAGAAGTTTTGTAAATCCTGTTATTTCAGAAACAAAAGGATTCGAATTATCCAGAGAAAAATGTAATAGCTTAGATGGGGAATATATTAGACCAAGGGCTAATGATGTTAGAGTTATGTATCAAACACCTCTTGGAAAGATAGAATCTCGTCAAATGCTTGGACAAGCTGCTATTGTTTTTCAGCATGCAGTTGACCATTTAGATGGTTTAACTTTAAGAGATGTTGGTCTTGAGATAACTGAGGAATTTGATAAAGCTTCTGATGATGAAAGAGTTGAGCTTATTAATATGTATCTTGAATCTTTAGATTTAAAGAGAAAAGAAATAGAAAAAGAGATTGAAGAAAACCCAGAGCTTAAACAAGTGTCAGATGCTATAGACTTTTTGGAGAGTGTGCAAAAGGGTGAGACAGTAGCTTCAATTGAGAATGTTAAAATTGACAATAAAGATATTGAAGTGAAGGAAGATGGTTAATGATAACTTTACAGTTAAAAAGAACAGAAAAATCAATAAGTGATTCTTCTATAGGTTCATTGGTTTTAGAAAAAGGAGAGCCTTTTTTACTCATAAAAGAAGATAGAAAATTATTATTTATTGGTGATGGTGAAACTGTTCTTTCAAATTTTTACGAAAATAGAAAATTCGTATCAATTACAAATTTTGTAACAGCAGACCAAATTTTATCTATCCCAGCGAGTGCTTTACCAGAAGGGCTTGCTACTATAGCTCAGTTAGAGCAGTTAGAGGAAGAAATAAATGGAAGTATTAGGAACATAAATACAGCTTTAGGTCAATTAGATTCCAAGATAGATACATCTAAGCTTTTTTATGCAACCTGTGATACAACAGCCAATGTAGCTACTAAAACTATTCAGATAAATGTTTCTGAGGAAGAAAGAACATCTGATTTTACAGGTGTTTCATTCGTAGTAAAATTTAATTATGCAAATGCTGCTGAAAATCCAATACTGCAAGTAAATGATTTACTTAATAATTCTATTATTAGTGGTCCAATTTATATAGGAAATCAGCCATTGTCTGGTGTGTTCAATTGGGTCTCTGGGGACACATTAATACTTACATACTATGATGAAAAAATGAATATGGCTGGTACTTCTGCCTCACAAAGACTTGCTAATTGGTGCTCAGAAAATGATGCTACCTTGATAAACGGTGGTATGATTGCAACAGGTTCTATTACTGCTGACAAGATACAAGCTGGGTCTATTACAGCAGATCAAATAGCAGTTGGTTCATTACCAGCAAGTGTTTTAAGTCAACAGTTTTCAGCAGCTTTAAATAACCTTAATTTCATCGAACAGCAAGCCGCTTCATCTAAGCAAGTTGTGTGTCAGTGCGATTCTGGTGAGGAAGCAATTATTAAAGATGTGTATTTAACAGATGAAGGTGCTCTTGCTATGAGTATTTCTGATGGTTCTCTGATGTACGGGACATCTCTCGTTATAAAATTCACACATGGAAATAAATCAACAGAGGGATGTAGTTTAAGATTATGGCTTAATGGAGAGCAATTCCCTGCCCCAGTAAATGTGATACCACCTATTGGATATTATGATAGTAATAATATATTCCATGGATTGGTTTACAGCGAAGAGTCATCTGGTAATGATTTAAACTGGACTGATGATGAAACAAGAGTCTTAATTTATGATGGTGCTCATTGGATTATTCAACCTCCTTCCGGGTATTTAAGAAGAGCTGCTGACTGGTGTTTACAGAACAATCAGACATTTATTCAAGGCGGTTCTATTATTGCAGGTAGAATTTCTTGTGCACAGTTAGATGCTGGTTATATTGATGCGAGTAGAATATCGCTGAGCTATTGGTCTCCAGATAGTGATGGGGTTTTAACAAATTATGGTGGTTTTAGTCATTATGATGGCTCAACTACTTCAGCAACAACTAAAGGTGTTATGATGTATGGCTCTGACCCAAACTGTAATATAACTATAACTAATGCAGGTTTTGGTATAAATTTTGCTAATGGGTATATCCGTGGCTGGGAAATTGAAGGTGGAACAACAGAGTCAGATGGCAGACTTGTTATGAGTGCTTCAAGATCGATCTCAATAAACACAAATCAATCATCTGGTAGCATACTTTTAGGAAATGGTAGCAACTCAAACGCATCTACTAGTATACGTAGTTCTAAAGTATTTATGACAAGTTTACCAACAAGTGACCCTAATGTTGCTGGACAACTGTGGAATAATAACGGAGTATTAACGATAAGTAATGGATAACTATGTTTTTGAGCTTAACTATATAAAAGCTAAAGAAGAGCTTGCTAATTTCATTAATAATATTCCAAATAAATATGGAATATCATTTATTCTTATTGATGAGATGTTAAATGACATTAAGATGCAAGTAAGGCAAGCAGCAATAAATGACAGAAAAAGTTTAGAATCAATATTGAAGAGTTCTAATAAAGAGGAAAATAAAATAGATGAATGAGATAAAGTTAAAAGGATTTATAAGAGATATTAAACCTTCTCATGTAATAAATGGAATAGAGTATGACAAAGCTAATTTGATTGTTCCCCGTGAGAATGGCGTTGAAGATGTTATTAATATAAGATTTAAAAAATTTTCTAATTTCTATAGAGAAAATCAAGAGATTGATTTAATTGGAAATGTTAGATCATATTCTCAGCAAATGGATAATGGTAAAAATAAGGTTGATATTTATGTTTTTACTTATTTTGATAGACCTGATAATGAGCCTACAAATAATAATGAATTTGAAGCAGATGGAAGAATCTGTAAGCTTGACGATATTAGAGTATTAAAAAATGGTAAATCTAATGTTCACTTTATTTTAGCTAATAATCTTGAGTTCGGTGACAATGGACAAAAGCTTAACAGCTATTTACCATGTATTGCATGGGGAAAGCTTGCAAAGCAGATTAGAAATATGAAAGTCAATGACAAGATTAAAATACATGGAAAGCTTCAAAGTAGAGAATACAAGAAATTCTATGCTGAAAATGAATTTGACATTAAAGTAGCCCATGAGGTCTATGTTGATTCTATAGATATAATTAGTGAGTAATGAACAGAGAATTTGAATATTTAGCAAGGGTTGTAGTAGAATCATCTATAAATATAGAAGATATAGGCAACTGTGCTATCGAGGCTAATAATGATTTAGGTCAGTTTTGGTGTTTAATAATAAAAACTGAGTTAGGGTGGACAGAGGTGTTTGAAGTAGGCCCAATAAATTTGGAGCTTAACGAATTATTGAAGTCCTGTAATTGGTCGTATAAACGAATAGAGTATTCAGAAAATAATATATCTAAAATAATTGATAATTTTTTAAATGATGGTCGTAGAAAGATAACACAAGCACAAGAAATTGATGTGGAGGAAGCTAAGAAATACTTTTTAAACTTAGCAGATTTTGTGTAATGGCTAATGTAGGCAGAAAAACGATAAGAGCATATGATATGAGAGTAATTGGGTATATAGACACTTTACCAAACGGAGATAAGGAAGTAAGAGATAGAGCTAATAGATATTTAGGTAAATATGATAGTCATTTAGATGTTACTAAAGACCGTGTTGGTAGAATGCTATATAAAGGCGACCAGTCTTCTATGCTCTTTACTGAAAAGTGATAGGGGACATTTTATAAGTGTCTCCTATTTTATTATATATTGAAAGGTTAAATGTTGGATGGAAATTATTTTATATACTATAGGATGTCCTCACTGTAATATTTTAAAGGACAAGCTTAAGCAAAAAGGTATTGATTTTAAAATAGTTGATGATGTTGATGAGATGGAGAAGCTTGATATTATTTCTGCCCCACAATTGTTTAATGGGGAAAAACTGCTGAATTATAATGAAGCTTTAGAATGGTTAAGTAAAATTTAATTAGGGTGGAAGTCAGGATGAAGAGTAGTAAGGCAATTGTTGAGTCATATTTAAAAAAGTCAGATTGGAGAGTAAAGGAGAATTCAAATGCACCTTATTGTTATGGTGGACTAAATAAGTATATAGGTGCAGAAGTTAGTAAGGATTATTGGCTAAGAGAAGTTTATCCAGAAGAAATAGCACAAGCATATGTAGATGGTCATTTACATATTCATGATTTAGGTGGTTTAACAATTTATTGTTGTGGTTATTCTTTAAAAGATATTCTTTATAAAGGTGTTAAGGGAGTTCCGAATATTCCTTCTTCAGCACCAGCTAAGCATTTTGATTCTGTGCTAAATCAGTGTGCAAATCTCGTGACAGTTTTTCAAAATGAGATTATGGGGGCTGTAGCATTTAATGGTTTTGATACATTACTTGCTCCATTTATTAAAAAGGATAATTTATCATACGAAGAAGTAAAGCAGTCGATGCAGAACTTCATTTTTAGTGTTAATTCAAATAGTAGGGCAGGTGCAGAACCAGCTTTTTTCAATTTAACTTTTGATTTAACCCCACCAGAAGATATGCTCAATGAGTATTGTGTTGTAGGTGGCGAGCTTGTTAGCTTCACCTACGGTTCTTGTCAGCAGGAAATTGATATGCTTAATAAAGTATTTTTTGAAGTTATGCTTGATGGGGATTCTAATGGTAAATTATTCGCCTATCCTATTCCTACATATAATATTCATAGTAGATTTGATTGGGATAATCCAAATAATAAGCTGCTTTGGGAAATGGCTGGTAAATATGGTACTCCATATTTTGCTAATTTTGTGAATAGTGATCTTGATATTAGTGATGTCAGATCAATGTGCTGTCGGCTCCGTTTAGACCTCAGTGAGCTTAGACATAGAAATGGTGGACTTTTTGGTGCTGGTGACTCAACAGGTTCTATTGGTGTTGTAACGCTTAACCTTCCAAGAATTGCTTATGAAACAAAAGGTAACATTAATAAATTCTATGAAGTTCTTGATTATTACTTAATCCTTGCTAAAGATAGTCTTGAGATAAAGAGAAAGTGGCTACAGGAAAATGTTATAGATACTAATTTTATTCCTGCTTATATGGAATATGTTGGTACTTTAAGGAATCATTTCTCAACAATTGGTATTGTTGGTATGAATGAAATGTGTGAGAATTTTATGGGCAAGAACATTTTAGATGACGAAGCTCATAAATTCTGTCATGATGTTGGAGAGTACATTAGAAATAAACTTCTAGTATTCCAAGAAGAAACTGGTAATTTATATAATTATGAAGCTACTCCTGCTGAATCTACTTGTTATAGATTTGCATTAAATGATAAAAAATATTATTCAGATATTATTACTCAGGGTTCCGGTAAAAATGTTTACTATACAAATAGTTGTCATATTCCTGTTAGTTTAGTAAAAGATATTGATAGTACATTTGCCCATCAAGACGATTTGCAAACACAGTTTACTGGTGGAACAGTAATTCATTGCTGGCTTGAGGGAGCTATTCCTGGAGAACATGCAAAGAAAATTGTGAAAGAAATGTTTTCAAAGTACAGGGTTCCTTATATGAGTCTTTCCCCTATTTCAAGATACTGTGATGAACACGGATATATAAAAGAGCATGTAGATAAGTGTCCATATTGTAAGCAAAAATTAAAGATGTATCAAAGAATTACTGGGTATTTGAGATGTGTTGATAATTTTAATCCAGGAAAATTTGCTGAATTTAAGGATAGAAATCAGCTATGCGAGTAATTAAAATTGAAACTGAGCGATTTCAAGATTACAAAGCCCCATCAATGTATATTGGATGTATTCAATGCAGCGGTAAATGCTGTATAGAGGCTGGCCTCCCAATAGAAGTGTGTATAAATAATGATTGGAGAAAATCTAAAATAGTTGAAGTAAGTGATGATGATATAATTAAAAAATATTTATCAAATCCCATTACAGAGGCTATAATTTTTGCTGGTTTGGAGCCATTTGAGCAATTTGATGAAATATATTATTTTATAAAAAAATTAAGAAAAGAATATAATTGTTTAGATGATGTTGTAATATATACTGGTTATACAGAAGAAGAATCTATTGAATATACTAATAAGTTAAAACAGTTTGAAAACATCATAGTAAAGTTTGGAAGATATATTCCAAATCAGGAAAAACACTATGATGAAGTACTTGGTGTATATCTTATTTCAAATAACCAGTATGCTAAAAGAATAAGTTAGAAGAAAGAAACAAAATGAAAATTGAAATAAATCAAGACAGTGAATTTGTAAAAAATTTTAAGAAACAGTTAAAACAAAATGGTGGTTATTGTCCTTGTAAATTAGTTAGAAATAAGGACACTAAATGCATGTGCAAAGAATTTAAAGATCAAGTTGCACGAAATGAACCAGGGTTTTGTTACTGCGGTTTGTACCAAGCTATTTAAGATTAAAAGACCTGCTTTAATCGGCAGGTCTTTTTTATTTTTTCTTTCTATAATAGTTGAATTTCTAGAAAAGTTTGATACAATGTTATTGTAAAAATTATTTAAGAGGTAATTTAAAAGAATTATATAAGGAGAACAATTATGAGAAATCTTAATGCTTTTGCTAATCAGTGTATGACTGAACTTAACAGCATTGGTGTTCCTTATCGTCAAGCTGAATTTGTTATTAATAGTAGAGCAGTAAAGAGATGGGGTCAATGCTCTTTGAAGAGAGATGGCAGTTTCATTATTCAGATTAGCTCTGTTCTCCTTGATGAAAATAACTCTGAATATGGACTTAAGCAGACTATTATCCACGAGCTTATTCATACTTGCCCTGGTTGTATGAATCATGGTAAGACTTGGAAGAAGTATGCTTCTATGTGTGATAAGATTGGATACTCTATTAGTAGATGTAACAGTGAAGAGAGTCTTGGAATTTCTAATAATAGCATTAAGGAAAGAAAAGTGAAGCATTTGGTTAAGTGCAAAGATTGTGGTCATGAATATAAGCACTATAGAATGTGTGGTGTTATTGAAAGACCTAACTTATATAGATGCGGCGTATGTAATGGGAATCATCTTGAAGTAATTTTCTAATAGGGGAAATTTTTATGAAGTATATAACAATCTATTATGCTGTTTGTATAGTTATCGGAATATTTTTATGCTTTATTGATGTTGGAAGTATAAAGCATGAGACAATGCTTGAAAAGTGGTATAGAAAACATAGCATAGTCTATCATTTTGTCTATTTACTTGGATTGCTTTTAATTTTTTTATCTATAATTATGTGGGCATTGCAAGTAACTACATTATGAAAATCTTTCTATAATAGTTGAATTATGAAAATTATATGCTATAATAATATTATAAAATGAAAGAGAGGTATTACAATATGAAAATCATTGATAATAGCAATAATACCATTTTTGGTGAGTTGAATCCTGGTGTTGTTTTCAAGTTTCCAGGCGGGGAAAATGTTTATATGAGGACAACTGAACCAGATAGCAGCAATTGTGTAAATCTAACTAATGGTCATCTTGCCCATATTTCTGGAGATGATTTTGTAATTGTTGTAGATGCAACATTGACTTTGGAGTAACAAATATGATTAAAGTCTATGTAGTTGAACTTTTCCAAGATGATGATAATGTCTGTGATATTGTTCTAAATGAAGTGTTCTTCACAGCGAAGTCTGCTGAAAAGTTTATTAAGAAAAATCAAGATTTCTTTAATGAGTGTAATATTAAGCCTAAAATTGTTGGAAGTCCGTTGTGGCTTAAGTCTTTTAAGTATAAGGGGAATTAATTATACTATGAGATGTTATTGTTTTAAATGCTACAATAATGAAGATGGCTATTGTTCTTGCAGTAGTTATGTAGCTATTAATGAGAATGGTAAATGCACCATTATGGACATCGATATTCCTTTATGTATTGAGATGGCTGACAATGATATAAAAATTTTTCCATTCCCTCTATCTCTCTGCTGAAAGGACATGGGGATTTGATTGACAGGAACGAGATTTTAAAGAAGTTCTTGTGTGTGCGAGATGCTATGGAGGTATATGTATGACTAATCTTGAATATATTCGTAGTTTGCACGATAAACTTTTTACAATGTCATACGAAGATATTGGTAGAATTGTTTATGCTATTGGTTATTTTTGTCCTATTATTAAGCCAAATTATTGTAGTAATTGTGGTCCTTGTGATTGTGGTCCTTGTATTGATAGTTTTTTGAAAAAAGAATACCACATCAATATTAGGAATTTTCGTTTCTATAATGACCTTAATGACTACATCAAAGAAAAGCTTTGTATGGAACCTGTAAAAAAGAATTTTACATGGAATGATATGCTTGATAAAAATGTAATTAACCCATGTGACTATTGTGATGCTGTTAATGAGTTTCCTCTTTGTGACGATGGGGCCTCAAGTTCTGCTTGTAACCATTGTATGTATAATATTTATCTTCACATGAACTTTGAAGTTAAGGAGGATTGAGCTATGGATATTGTTGTTAATCGTACTTGGGGCGTATTTCGTATTCCAAAAGAAATTGCTGATAGGCGTGGCCTTAGTGTATATGCCGATATTGACCGTACCGATGAAGAGCTTGTAGAATATGTCAATACTCATGCTTCAAGCCTTAAAGTTTTATCTATTCCAGATGAGGCAACTGATTGGGATATTTGGGGCTACGATGGTATGGAAACTATTATCTATGTAGTTGATGGAAAAATTTATCGCGCATAAGGAGGATTGTAGCTATGAATACTGATATGAAGAATATTAATGATTTTCTTGATTTGTTTGCTGTATCTTCTGTTGTAAAGATTTATCAAAACAACATTGAAGTATATAATGGTTCTATTTATAAGATTCCTTCTAAGTTTCTCTATGTAAGTCTTGAAAGTTTTAAAGTATGCTTTGAAGATAGCAGAATTGTATACAAGTTCTGGATTTGAGGGAAATATTTTATGAAATATCTAACATCTATATTTAATAAAGTTCTACTTGCTTATGGCTTGTGTGGTATGGGTGAGAATGTTTGTTCATGTTGTCCGTATGTGATGCTTAAAATTGATAACAAGAAAAAATTGTGCATGAATATGGTAGATAGAGATAAAAAGATTATTGAAGATGTTTTAAAAGAAATTGATGCACAAGAAGAAAAGGAGTATTTTCAAGCATGAGTGACTTGATTATGATGGTAGGTATTCCAGGAAGCGGTAAGTCTCGTATGGCTAAATGGATTTCAGAAACAAACAACAATATTAAAATCTTTTCCTCTGATGAGTATAGAAAGAAACTTCTTGGGAATGAAAATGACCAAACAAATAATAATCTGGTATTTGGAACACTATATATTGATATTGCACAAAGTCTTGTAAACGGAGAAAGTTGCATTTTTGATGCAACTAATATTTGCTATAAGGATAGAAAAAGAGCTTTTGACTCTATTGATAGTATAATCAATAAAGTTTATCATGTAAAACCTTCTTACAAGAAGAAGGCCGTTGTTTGTTGCACAAGCATTTCCAATTGTATTTACTTTGATAAGAACAGGGAAAGAACAGTTGGGCAATATGTGATCAATAAGTTTGTAAGCAGGTTTGAATATCCACAGTATTTTGAGGGATTTTCTTCTATTGAAAGGTATACATATAACTATGGAAGTTGCATAGAAAGAGAGGATGTCTTCAATAGAATGGCATACTTTGACCAAAATAGTAAATATCACGAGTATAGCTTACTTGGTCATAGTATTATTTTATCTGAATTCTATTTTAAAAAGCATGATAAGCTGATGATGGAAGTTGCTAAGTTGCACGATATTGGTAAAATGATGACAGAAACAAAGGGAGAAGATGGATATAGTCATTATTATCAACATGCAAATTATTCAGCTTACACCATAGCATGTAATCCACATATTATAGATTTTGAAAAGTATCCCAATGAAAATTTTGAGAATGTTTTTCTTAAAGTAATTTTCTTTGTAAATCAGCATATGCATATCAGGGATATTATTAAATCTGAAAAAGCAATTGAAAGGTATAAAAAGCTTTGGGGAAGAGAAACATTTGATAAACTTGTTGAGTTTATGGAATATGACAATAAAGCAAGTGGAAGAGTTTCGGAATGGAAAACTCATGGTGATTGTGGAGTGACAGAATGCCCTGTTTGTAAATGGAGTATTGAGGAATATATTAATTATAACTTTTGTCCAAATTGTGGTGCTTATATGAAAGGCATTGGTGAAAAAGAATGAGATATATCTTCTATGTTATATGCTTGTTTTGTTTTGTTGTAGCACTTTTTGTAGATAATGTTCGTATATCAAAGTGGTTTAATTATGTTGGTTTGGCTATTTTAATAATGTATGTGTTCTTAGTTCAGCGTTAAATGGAGTATGATAATAAAGCAAGTGGGAGGGAAAGTTAAATGAAGAAATACATTTGTGTTATTTTGATTGTTTTGCTTATTTGTATAATTTTTACTGGATGCAAAAGAGAAGTAGGTGACACGGTAGATAAATTTGAAAGGTTTGAAATTGTAAAGAAATTAGGGAGTGGCGACCATTACTGTGATGCTTATATAATTATTGACACTCAAACAAATGTTGAATATCTTTTTATAGAGTATGACCATAAAATAGCTATTACAGTGCTTTTAAATTCAGATGGAACACCAATGCTGTGGTATGGAGAATAAATGATTATTAGATTTATATGTTGGGGTTTGAGTACTGGATTATTTATTGCAAGCTCTCGCACAGATGATGAGCAATTAGGAAGAGCATTGATAACATTTGGCTGTATTATTTTAAGCCTATATGTTTTCATATTGCAGAATATTTAAAGGAGAAAAATTATGAGTGAGCATGTTGGATATGTAGTAAAAATTAACGAACTTCATCCCCATTCTAATGCAGATAGACTTCAAATTGCAACTATTTTTGGTACATCTGTAATTGTTGGGCTTGATATTAAAATTGATGATATTGGAGTATATTTTCCTACTGACATTCAGCTTAGTAAGGAATATTGTGAAAACAATAATCTTGTTCGTAAGAAGGACGAGAATGGGAATAATGTAGGAGGTTATCTTGACCCAGATAAGAGAAATATTCGTGCAATGAAGCTCAGAGGTGAAAAGTCTGATGGACTTTTTATGCCTCTTGAATCTCTTGCTTATACAGGAGTTACGAAGTTTGAAGTTGGAGAAAAGATTGAAACTCTAAATGGGCATGAAATTTGCTGTAAATATATTCCAAGAAGTAATATTAGAGTTGGTAAGGTAAGCAGTGGAAATAGAACAAGAAAGCATAGTGAACCTATTGCACCTTTGTTTGCTGAGCATGTAGATACTGAACAACTTGCATATAATCTTGGTGCTTTTAAGCCAAATGACCAAATTGAAATCACTCTCAAGATGCACGGAACCTCCCAGAGAACAGGTTACTTACCTAAATTTGTTGGTTATAAGAGAACACTTCTTGATAAAATTCTGAGGAAACAGGGTGCTCCTGTATATGATTGGGGTTATGTTACTGGCACAAGACGAGTAGTTCTTAATGATTTTGAAGATGGTGGTTACTATGGAAATAATGAATTTAGAGCTATCCATGCAAAAGCATTTGAGGGAAAGCTAAATAAGGGAGAAACTGTATATTATGAAGTAGTAGGATTTACTACAAATGGAACTCCCATCATGTCCTCTGTCTCCAATAGTAAGATTTCTGATAAAGCTTTTACTAAGCAGTATGGTGACACTACCGTGTTCTCCTATGGGTGCTCTGGAAATGGCTCTGATTTTTATGTTTATCGTATGACTATGACAAATGAAGATGGATTTGTTGTAGAGTATAGCCCAGATTTTATGCGTTATCGTTGCGAACAGATGGGTGTGAAGTGTGTTCCTATGCTTGAAAAAGCTTATATTCCGTCACAAGATATACTTGACACATTTAATATGACTGCTGGCGATTGGATTAAGGAAAAGGCAGAAGAATACTATGATGGGCCTGATCCTATTGGAAAGACCCATGTTCGTGAAGGTGTCGTAGTTCGTATTGTAAATCGTCCTAAGTTTTGTGCATATAAACACAAGAATTTTAGCTTTAAGGTTTTAGAAGGACTTGCAAAGGATATTGCAACTGAGCCAGATATGGAAGAAGCACAGGAGGTTGTTGAAGATGACAATTCGTGAAATTATTCATAATCCAAAATGTGCCATTAAGCAGGCAACTGTTACTTTAGATTACGATGAAATTAGAGACATTTCTAATTTACTGTGTAAATCTAAAGTAACAGGTAAACTTAGAAGCGATATGTTTCTATTGTTTGAACTTGTGAAAAATGGCTGCTGGGATAAATATACTCTTGAACATGCTCTTGAAATTAGAGATGGTAAAACTGATAGTAATAAAGAAAATGAATAGCAGTAGTTGAATTTTATAAGTATATGTGGTATAATATTAATAAGAGGTGATAATATAGATGATTCAAATTAGAAGTAACACATTTGAAACCAATAGTTCAAGTTCTCACTCTATTGTTTTGCTTAATAAGGAAACACCAGATAGTGAAGATTATTTTAAGTGTTTCCTTACTAAAGAAGGTATATATGAGATTTATAGAGATGAAGACATTAAATTTGGTCGTTACCCTTTTAATATTCTTAGCACATTTGCGGATAAAGTAAGATATGCTATTGCATCTTATGGTGAATCAAGATTTAAGGAAATTGAAGATTTGTGTATAAAGTATCTTGTGCCAGTATATCCTGAACCAGGAGATGTAGAATATTGTACTGGAATTGAACTTCCAATCAATAGATGGATTAATCGAATATACTATGGGGATATAGACCATCAATCTTTTGGGCTACTTGATAGTGCTTTGAATAAGTTGGGTATTTCTCTTGAAGAATTTCTTGCTAACTCAAGATACATTGTTATTATAGATGGTGATGAGTATCAAATTTTTGATAAGATGTTTGATTGTGGTCTTATCGGAAATAGTACAGTAGAAAGGAGGATTGATTAAATTGATTAGTGTTAGAAAGAATGTATTTGAAACAAATAGTAGCTCTACTCATTCCCTTTGTGTTTGTACAGAAGAAGATTATGAGAAGTTTAAAAATGGTAGTATGATGTACGATGATTATAGTGAAGAGCTTCAATTTGTTTCTGATAAGGAATTAGAAGAATACAAGCATAGATATAAGTCATATGAAAATATGGGTGAGTGGCTTGAATTCTATGAAGAGCATTTTACAACCCCATCTGGTGATAAGATGGTAGCATTCGGTGAATTTGGGTTTGATGGATAAGGAGATTTAATATGAATTGGGTTCAGTATAGGAACGGTAATTATAATGTTTACATTGATTTAGATAATGGCACAAAGATTCGGAAGAATGATGAAGATTGCCTTATTCCAAATACGGTAGAAAGCATGGACATTAAATTGACAAATAGATGTACTCTTGGGAGTAATTGTGCTTATTGTCATGAAGGAAGTGGCCCAAATGGCAAGCATGGTGATATTCTTTCTCCATCTTTCCTTGACAAGCTCCACCCTTATACTGAACTTGCACTAGGCGGTGGAAATATTCTTGAGCACCCTGATATTGATGAATTTCTTAAAAGGTGTAAGGAAAGAAATCATATTTGCAATATTACTGTAAACCAAAACCATTTCATTGCAAATTATGATAGAATTAAAAATTGGGTAGATAATAAACTTGTTTATGGTGTAGGTATTTCATACACAGAACCATCTTATGACCTTATTGAACGTGCTAAGAAAATTCCTAATTCTGTGATTCATGTTATTGCAGGAATTGTTAAAATGAATGAGCTTAATTTTCTTGCACAAAATGATTTGAAAATTCTTATTCTTGGGTATAAGCAAGTTCGTAGAGGTGAACAGCTTTATAAAAATTTTCATAATACCATTGATAGACTTATCCGTGATTTGTCATATTATCTTAAAAATATGATTGATGAAAAATGGTTTAGTGTAATTAGTTTTGATAACCTTGCTATTAAGCAACTTAATGTTAGAAACCTTTTCACTGATGAAAAGTGGAATGAATTTTACATGGGTGATGATGGGCAAGATGGGCAACAAACAAGTGCATCTATGTTTGTTGATATGGTAGAAAGAAAGTTTGCAAGAAATTCCTGTGCTCCAGAAAGTGATAGATATGAATTGCTTGATACAGCAGAGGAAATGTATGCTTATTTGGTGAACAATAAGGGGTAGTTTTTATGGGAATGGAATTTTATGAACATCTAACTCGTAAGGCTAAGAAAAATCATATATGTGAAATGTGCGGAAAGATTATATATCCCGATGAAGAATATTCTGTTGAAGTTGGAAAGTATGATAGTGATTTCTTCTATAGAAAGCTCCATAATGATTGTTATAATGTGCTATACGAATATCTTAATGACTGCGAAGACGATTTCTTTGACTATAATGATATTGGTAATTGGTTTATTGAGAAATATTGTAAAATGTGTTCCAAATATATAGTAAAATGCGATAATAAAATTAAAGGCTTATTCTGCAAATATAACAATGGCGGAACTTGTGATAAAAAATCTTGTGAAGGAAATATGTCAGAATATTGTTGGTGTAAAAATTTTTCTAAAGGTGGTGATAAATGTTGATGAATGACTGCGTAAATGATATAGAGAAAAGAACATTTGAAGAGCTTGAAGTAGATTATAATTATGATATTGAAAAGTTTATAGAAAATTTGGAGAGTAGATTAGATATAGCAGAATATTTAAATAATAAGTATTCAGTTAATTTTAAACCAATTAACACTGACTACATATTAGAACAATATAAAATTTTGACAAATTTAAAAGAAGATAACAGAATTAAAGATGAAGCACTTATTGACAAGCTCAATAAAGATAAGGATTATGATAATGTAAATAATCCATATCATTACACATCTGGAAAGTATGAATGTATTGAGGTAATGCGAGATACATTTGGAGATGAAAAGCTTAAAGCCTGGTGTGTTCTCAACGCCTTTAAGTATCTTTTTAGATGTTATAAGAAAAATGGCGATGAAGACTTAAAGAAAGCAAATTTCTATTTGAATTATATTATTAAAAACGAATTGTAAAAGGAGATAAATTTTATGGATTTTACTGATTATAAGTACTATACTACTTGTAGCAATTGCTGTGATGATAGTGATTATTGGGAGGACATGAGAAGTATACCTAAGAATTTTAGTTTTGCTGGTGGTTTTAATTTCTATGATTTTGAAACTGATGAGTGGCATGGCGTTTATATTGATAAGGTAATGTATTCTAATCCTGCTACTATTGTGATGTGGTCTGATGGGACTAAGACAGTCACCAAGGTACATGGTGAAGATGTTTACAATCCCGAAGTAGGTCTTATTATGTGTGTTTTGAAGAAGCTGTATGGCTCTACAAAGGTACATGATTTGCTCCACCAATGGATTCCTGAAAAGGCTTACTCTGAACGAGCGTGTATTTCTGTAAAGGATGTTCGTAAGGCAGAGAAAAATAAGCACATGAAAGAAGTCAAAGAAAATAAAAATAACACTACTGAAGAAGATAAAAAGTAACACAATTAGTCAAAATAAATGATGTAGAGTATAAATCTATGACAGCAGAAGAACCATGTGATTTTTTGATTAAGACTTATTATGATACGGAAGATAAGTGATTGTCTTCCGTATTTTTTTCTTTAGTAATAAAAATAAACCAACTAAATTATCTATATTCTTTATCAAAATAGTTGAGTTTTTTATAGTATATGGTATAATGATAATGTAAGTTAAATCATTTCTTCTCTGTGTGAGGTACTAATATGGAATATGTAAAATATTATGGAGTCAGGCACAGTAATAAGCTTAATAAAGATTTCAGTGTTCTTGAATATCAAGAAAAGACTCCTGCTAAAGTTCCTTATATGTTTTGTGATTGCTGTAATAAACCAATTAAGAGAAAAATGATTGTTCTTCAAAATCCAGAAACCGATATTGAAGAGTATTATCTTGGTTTTGATTGTGCAAAAAATATTTTAAAATAATTGATTAAAATAGTTGAATTCTCTGTAATACATGATATAATATGTAATGTAAGATAAATCATAACTTTCTGATATGGAGGACTTAAAAATGACTGATAAGATGAGATTTACTGCCAATAATGTTATGGAAGATATTTCTAAAACTCAGAATGGTACAAATCTTCATAGTGCGGTTTGGTTTTCTGTAAGTCCGGAATTTGGTCTTGATTATGATTATGCTTTCTTTAAGAGTTATTATGAGGCAAAGCTTTGGCTTGATAATAAGCTTGAGGCAAAGACTCCTTTCTGTAGTGAATTTTATAGTTATATTAATGGAAGAAATTATGATGAAATTTATTAATAAAGAGGTATATATATATGAAAACCTATAATATCTACTACAAAGGTACATATATTGGTTTTGTAAAAGCAGAATCACAAGAAGAAGCTTTTGATAAGGCAACTATGCAGATTATCTTTAGCAACGGACAATGTGATCGCAAAGATGTCCGTGTAGAAAAAAGTTTTTTCTAAAAATGCCCCATAGTAGTTGAATTCTCATTGTAGTATGTTATAATACATAATGTAAGTAATTAATCAACTGCTGATTAAACAAGGAGGAAACAAATATTATGACCAAATGTTTATGTCATTGGTGTATCCATAATTTTGTTGATAATTCTGTTGGGTATTCTGAGTGTGCTGAACAGAATTATATGACAGATATTGAATATCAGCAGTATGAAGAAAATGGTTTTCTTGTCAATTGTCCATATTTTGAGGAGGATAACAGATGAAAAAGTACATTGTGTATTATTGGGATGATGAAATTGCTATTATTCCAGCTACTTCTGTTTATGAAGCTTATGAAAAGGCTGAAAGGATTGTAATTGGTTTGTTCGGTGAGTATGATTCTGATGAGCTTTTTGTGGAGGAAGCTTAAATGAAATATCTTGTAAAGTTCAAGTATAAGGATAGCTATTCTAATGGAAAATGGAGTAGCCAATCTGGCTCATTCTCTGCAAATAATGAACACGATGCTGTTGAGAAGTGCAAGGTTTGGTATGGTCTTGGAACTGACTGTGCTTATCAGATTATTTCAGTAGAGAAGATTCCAGTAACAGTCGAATGCAGTGAATAATAATGTATAATATTTAAGAATGATATGCTGGGGTGGCAGAACTGGGATATGCAGTAGACTTAAAATCTACCGCCTTTAATGGATTGGGGGTTCGAATCCCCTCCCCAGCACCATAAATATTATTGTCAAAATATCGAAACTTGTTTCTTTACAGCCCTTTTCGAGGCACAATAATATTATGCATAAGTGCATAAGACTGTGAGGCAGGTCAGTCTCCAAGAATTGATGTATACATCGGTTCTGTTTTT
>JAGCBE010000508.1 GCA_017652345.1 Methanobrevibacter sp. | reverse complement strand
TTCCTGCATTTGCTAAAATTGCAACTGCAGCACCAAAACCTGCCCCCATAGATACCCCTAACAAATCCGGGGATACAAGAGGGTTTTTAAATATTCCCTGAAAAGAAGCACCAGCAATGGATAAAGCCGCCCCAACAAGCAAAGCTGCAATAATACGAGGCAATCTAATTGTAAATACAATTGAATTTAGCCCTGGAGATACAGCCAATTGTGGAAATATTGGGCTTAAAATGGTCTTTACCACATCAATAGGGGCTACTGGATACCTGCCTAACATAAAGGATACAAAGAATAAAAATATTGGCAGAGCAATCAGCAATAGGTAAATGATCAAATTATCTATATTCAAAGAAGAATTCTCACTCATCAATACAAATCCTTAAAATTTTTAGAAATTAATCTGCTTTCTTAGAATTATTGTTTAAACTATTTTAAAATATAACCGAATAATGAATTCTATCCATTATTCCAATCATAAATCGGATTCTTTAATTCCAGATGAAGTCAAGATCTCACGAGCTTCATCATCACTTAAATCATAATGATAGAACTTGCTGTAAAACTCCTTAGTGGCATCTACCATATTGATATTGGAATACTTTTCCGGATAAATTACTTTAGCAGTCCAAGGAACACCAATTATTATATTTGCTCCAGGAGGCCTATCAAACCATTTAAATGGGGACTGTGGAGAAATATAAACCCTGTGGTCTTTTACTGCCTTTACACTAGCCCATTTTGAATCATTATAGACATTATTGTAAAAGTCCTCATCTGTAGCTATGATAACATCAGGATTCCATTTCATTACCTGCTCAATTGAAACAGTTAATTCACTGCCAGAATCCTTAACTTCAGTATCCGCAACATTTTTACCACCAACAAGTGAAATCAGTTGGCCATGTGAAGCTCCGCTTGCATAAGTGGACAATCCGTCCTCACCAGAAGCGTAATAAACAGATTTTTTCTCAGAATCTGGAATGGAACTTGCTACACTATTTACTTCTGATAAATACTTATCATTAAAGCCAATAAGCTCTTGAGCCTTATCTTCAGCAGTCAAGATTTTGCCCATAAACTCAATGGTGGAATCAATCTTTGTAACATTGGTGTTGTCAGTCACTGCTACAACTGGAATTGAACCGAATTTCTCTTGTCTTTCTTCAACAGTAGACAGATCCACGCCCATTCCTTCATCAATGGATTCAACAACAAAATTAGGCTCAGCAGCAATGAATTCCTCATAATTACCATCTTGACTTCCAAACCATCCTCCAATTACTGGAAATTTATCCTTATATTGATCTGGAACATAAGTGAGCTCTTCATCAGTCCATTGGAAGTTTACTCCCGCTAATTTCTCAGGAGCTAACATATACATAATGGTAGTCATAGGTGGACTTGTAGCAACAATCCTATCGACACTATTTGGGATAGTTACAGTCCTATTTGCCATATCAGTTATTGTATTATTGCCTGATGAAGTTACAGAAGAGGGAGAGGCAAATAAACTAATAGCAGCCCCACAAGCAACTAAAGCAATTAAAATAACCAATATTATTTTAGTTTTCTTTTCCATATTATTACCTAATTATAACTATATAGTATATAACATGAAATATTTTTCATTTCAATTATATAAATAATTTTCTAAATTATTTAAAAATGATTAAATCTAATAAAAAACCCAAATTAAGGCTTTTTCGATTAAGAAAAATGATTCATATAGATATGAAAATAAAACAAAAAAGAAACTCAATGGAACTTAAAAGACCAAAGAAAAATATGAAAAATATGAAGAAGGAAAATAAATTAAAAAAGTGAAATAATTAAAATAAGTGAAAATAATTAAAAAAAATGAAGAATAAAAAAAGAAAAACACATGAAGAAAAATAAGTTAGGAAGATGATGAAAAATAGACTATTCTAAAACAGTATGTCTATTCTTTAAATCCTCTTCAGTTTTGCCCATGGTTTCCATAAGTTCAGAAACCAATCCATCAAGGAATACAAGAGAAGTTAATTCAAATGCAGTACCAAGAGGAGTCAATGAAGTGTAATTTCCTTTAATTTGTCTTTTGAGGTAGTTTTCATCATCCACTTCCACTTTTGTTCTACCTTTTACATGAATGATTCCATCAGCTATTTGGCCTAAACTGCTTTCAGGATAAGAAGTCAATGCCAAAACCTTTGCACCTCTTTTTTTAGAAATTTTTGCAGCAGTTACAATGGTATTGGTTTCACCAGAACCTGAAATAGCTAAAATGCAGTCTCCTGCATTGATAGCTGGAGAAATGGTTTCACCCACTACATAGGAACTTAAACCTAAGTGCATCAATCTCATTGCAAACGCCTTAGCTGCAAGACCTGATCTACCTGCACCGGTTACAAAAATATTATCTGCAGTTGTAATAATTTCAATAAACTTTGCTATATCTTCTTCAATCAAATATTCTTCTGCATCATGAATATTTTCTAAAATTGCTTCAATTGCGGATATCATAAACTCCATTTAAATCTCTACCTAAACCTTAATATAATTTCAATAATTTCTAATCATTCAATGAAAACATAATACAAAATTTTAACTATAAATTATTTTGAAATTAGATAATACTATTATATTTATTAAAATATTTAAAATTAATCAGTGCCATGAATCAAAAAGTTTTAATATCTTGAACTGGCATAAAGCAAAAAGTTTTTTTAATATTTTGAATAAAAGAAAATATATATTTTCAAAACAAAAATGGGTTTTAGAGGGATTTAATGCCAAATCGTGAAGATGAAAATGATGATGCATTCATGGATGAAAAGAATATCATCAAGCCTGAAATCGGAATTGAAATAGATGGAATATCCTTTAATTATAAATTCTTTGAAACATTGGAATCATTGTCAAAAACATATTCCCAAAGAAAAACTGCAAAGGAATTGAAAGTTTCCCATTCAGTGCTTAATAGAAGAGTCAAGAACGCTGAAGACAAGCTTGGGGAAAAATTAGTGATTAGTGTAGGTTCCGGTTCTGAATTAAGTCCAAAAGGGTATGAACTTCTAGATATCTATTACAAATATAAAAACCGATTAGAAGATAGAGAAGAGATCATAATAGCTGGAGGCCATATCATTACAGGACTTCTGCAAGCTATCAGCTATGATTTGCCTTTTAAGACATTGATTTACAGTAGTGATGACGAAAGTGCATATGAACTTGCAAAACAGGATTTAGTGGATATATTGGCATTGGATGACCCATTACTTGCTTTTGAAAACGATTTGAATTTTACAGCTATTGCATATGACCATTTGGTGCTTATCTCTCCAAGCCGTGGAAAAAGAATTGAAAGGATAGAAGACCTTGAAGGATTGAAATTCATTGGTGTGAAGGGAAGTGCGCAAAGGTTGGCATGGAACACATTAAGACAGGAAAACATTAATTTCTCCATTGAAAGGGAAGTCAAATCCCAATTTGATGCCTTCAAAATCGTTAGAAACTCTGATGAATACTATACCTTTTTAAATGCAAGCTATTTCAATGGAAATGAAATATTGAAAAATGAAACACGTCACGTAATAAGTTTAGTTCAAATCAATGATACAAAAGAAGACATTTATAATTTAATTGAATATTTACTCTTTGATGGACAAACTAAAATAGGAGAACAAGGATTTGTTCCAATGAAACCTTGGAAAACAAGATAATAAAAAAATAAAAAATTAAAAAGAGAATTAATTGAAAAATAAAAAAATAAATTGAATTTAAAAAAAGAAAAAAGAAAGAAAAAATAGATAATTTATCTATTTAATCAAATCAGAATCAGATTGGTCTAACCATTGATTTACTATTTTTACTGCACAGAAGTTACCGCACATGGTACAGGTATCCTCTTCTTCAGGAGGTCTTTCGTCTCTTTTTGCACGTGCAGCTTCTGGGAACATTGCACATTCATATTGAGCTTCCCAATCCAATCTTTTTCTTGCTTCTGCCATAGCCAAGTCTTGTGAACCATCGATTTGACCACTTGCCAAGTCACCTGCATATGCACCTATTCTAGTTGCAATTACTCCTTCTTTTACATCTTCAGGAGATGGTAAAGCCAAGTGCTCTGCAGGAGTTACATAACAAATGAAGTCTGCTCCAGCTTTTGCAGATGATGCTGCACCGATTGCAGATACGATGTGATCGTAACCTGGCGCTACATCACATACAATAGGACCTAACATATAGAAAGGAGCATTTGAACACATTTTCTTTTGAATCATTACATTGGTTGGGATTTCATTGATAGGGATGTGACCTGGTCCTTCAATCATGCACTGTACACCAGCATCTCTGGATCTGTCAATCAATTCACCTAAAATAATCAATTCTTGGATTTGAGCCCTGTCAGTAGAATCAGCAATTGAACCAGCTCTCATACCATTTGCAAGAGATAATACAACATCATGCTCTTTTGCAATTTCCAAGACATAATCAAAGTTTTCATACAATGGATTTTCCTTTTCATTTTCAACAATCCAACCGGACATGAATGATCCTCCACGGGATACAAGTCCAGTTACTCTACCTTGCCTTTTGAGTCTTGTTAAGGTTTCAATATTGATACTGCTGTGAACAGCCATAAAGTCAATACCGTCTTTTGCTTGCTTTTCAATGGTATTGAACAAATCATCTTCATCCATGTAAATTACGGAACCATGTTCTCTAATGCTTTCAATAGCTGCTTGGTATACTGGTACGGATCCTACAGGAAGAGGGGACATGTCCAATACTCTTCTTCTGATTACATCCAAGTCTCCGCCAATACTCAATTCCATTAAACAGTCAGCACCATGGTCAATTGCAACTTGTGCTTTATATACCTCTTCATCAAAGTTTACAATGTCTGTAGAGGTTCCTACAGTTGCATTTACTTTTGTTCTAAGACCTGCACCAATACCTGCTGCTTCAATGTCCCTATTTACATTGGATGGAATTACAATGGTACCGTTTGCAACGGATCTTAAAATAAAATCTTCGCTAACTCCTTCGATTTTAGCGACATGTTTCATTTCTTCTGTCAATATTCCCTTTTTTGCATCACTAATTTGTGTCATTAATTTTTCTCCCCAGATTTTTGTTATGCTAGATTATTATAAAATCAATATTCTTGAGAATTCTTTATTTTCTTTAAATCATGTTGAGGAATCGCTAAATTTAAATTCAAATATATTTTACTAAAATAAAGTTTAATTTAATTCTATTTGACTTGATTTTATAATTTTATTTAATTATTTTATCTAATATAAAGATATCTATTTTTAAGGCCTTTATTTGCAAAATAAAGCCCTCTGAGGTCTTTTTTATCAAATACTTTTGATATATATCAAATACATTTTATAAAATATTAAGTCTTTTGAAAAAATGAAGAAATGAATTTAGCAATTAATATTTAAATAAAAAATTTAAAATGATTTGTAAAAAAAATAATGGAAAATAATATAATAAAAAAAATTAGAAAAAGAATATAAAAATAAAAAAGTAAAAAAAGAAAAAAGTGAAAATACTATTTATTTATAGAAATCAATCATTCTAT
>JAGCBE010000507.1 GCA_017652345.1 Methanobrevibacter sp. | reverse complement strand
GGACAAGGTTCTGCATCTTCTATTTCCACCCAATCACCATCAACAGACATTTCTCCAGCAAGATAAATGGTTGCTCCAAGCATGTCTTTCCTTCTTGCAGAGATCATAGCATTCTGTTCAGCGTGTACTGAAAAACAGTCATTATAGTTTCCTGAATTGGATGGGAGGTCCATTCTTTGACAAGTTCCTCTGTCACAACAGTTTTCCTCTCCTCTTGGATTTCCATTGTAACCTGTACTGATTATTTCATCGTTATTTACTATTACAGCTCCATAGCGTCTTTTTAAGCAAGTGCTTCTTTTTGATACAGCAAGTGCAATTGCAAGATAATATTCAGTTTTGCTCATACGGTTTGATTCAGTTTCAATTTTGGATTTTTCATCGGCCATATTATTTCTCCATATTTTCTCCATTTCTTTAACTATTCTTATTATTTATAATCGTTTATTATTATAGTTTTTTGTAAGATGATTTTTAAAATTCTTTATTAAATTTTAAATCATACTTTATCATTAATCAAATCATTAATTAAATTTATTTATTATAAAAATCTTATTTTATATTATATAAAAATCTTATTTTAAAAACTTTTAGCTATTGGAGAATAAAATATGGAAGATTATCTAATTAAATCAAATGTGGAAACAAATCCTGAATATGGCTGCAATCCATATGAAAGGCCTATCGAGGAACATATAGCTAAAGGTATAATCAATTTGGACAAGCCATCTGGCCCTACATCTCATGAAGTGGACTCTTGGGTAAAGAGAATACTTGGCTGTAAGAAAACAGGTCATGGAGGAACTCTTGATCCTAAAGTTACTGGAGTGCTTCCTATAGGCATTGACAATGCTACAAGAGTCAGTCAACTTCTTCTTCCAGCAGGCAAGGAATATGTATGTCTCATGACACTGCATAAAGAAATTCCAGAGGATCAAATAAAAGAGATTTTCGATGAATTTACAGGTAAGATATACCAAACACCACCTGTTAAATCAGCCGTCAAACGTGAATTAAGGGTAAGAAATATTTATTACTCTACCATTTACGAAATTGAAGGCAAGGATGTTCTATTCAGAATAGGATGTGAGGCAGGAACCTATGTCAGAACCTATTGTCATGATATTGGTGAAGCTTTAGGCTGTGGAGCACATATGGCAGAGCTTAGAAGAACAAGGGTAGGTCCATTTGATGAGAGAAACAATGACCTTGTAAACTTACATGACCTTACCGATGCATATCATTTTTACATTGAAGATGGTGATGAATCTTACATTAGGCAAGCTATTCAGCCAATGGAAGTTGCAAGCTCACACCTTCCGCAGATATTCATTAAGGATTCTGCTGTTGAAGCCATTTGCCAAGGAGCAAAGCTTGGTGCAGGGGGAATAGCTAAATTGTCCAAGGACATTCAAAAGGGAAATCTTGTTGCTATAAAGTCCTTGAAAGGTGAATTGGTGGCAGCAGGAACTTCATTATTCTCATCTCAAGAGATAATGAATGCCGATTCTGGGCTTGTTGTTGATACAAATAAGGTCTTTATGGATACTGGAATTTATCCAAAAGGATGGTAATGATCATATAATTATAAATTCATAAAAAAAAATTAAATGGTGATAAAATGTCTGATAAAGATAAAGTAATTGAAGCATTTAAAAACTCTGAAGAACCTTTAAACGCTACTAAAGTTAGTGAGATTTCTGGTGTAGAAAAGAAAGAAGTCGATAAAATCATGAAAGAATTAAAGAAAGATGAAACCATTGTTTCTCCTAAAAGATGTTACTGGACTCTTGCAGACAAATAGTTTCATTTTAAATCTTCAATCTTTTTTTAATCTTTTTTTTTAAAATTTTATTTTTCAATATTTTAT
>JAGCBE010000506.1 GCA_017652345.1 Methanobrevibacter sp. | reverse complement strand
GTCATCAGACAACCCTCCATTCGCTCATCTAAATATAGGTCAGATTTTTGTTTCAGCCATTAGATTAGTAATTTAAGAAGTTTAAATTTGGTAAGTATGCAGTATCTGCCTCTTGTCCTCTATCTACTATGTTCTGTAATGCTTTCATCTTCTCATTATCATAGAATACTCTAGCATTAGCTCTAGGTGTTTCAAAGTTTACTCACATATTACCATACATTCGGTATTTTAATCATTCTACTAATATATAATGCCATCTTCTAGGTATCCAGATATTTTCTTCTTCATCGTATCAGTTCTCCCAGTATTTAGTGATAACTCATTCTGATGTAAATGTATCAGTCTGTGAGTTATAACTATAAGCATTACCACTAGGGGTGCTTTCAGTAGCAGTATATACTAAGTAACTATCTTGGCTAACCCAAGCATAGTTATATGTTTTACCAGTTAAATCAAACTCTGTGTTTCTATAAAACTTATTGTAATTAGTTTCTATTGCTGGTATGTTGTATATTTCCCAATTATAATCAAACCCCCAAAGTTGCATTTGCGTATTCTCCTTTGGTGTAGGAATTAAATTAACGGTATTATTAACTATGAAACATATTCTTGGCTCTCAGTCATCTGGTCGGTGGTTTATATCAATTTTATCAACGAAATGAATTGGTAAATCTCTCCATTTTCAGTCTGGCATTAAATACCAAACTTTCTGTAATTTAGATATAGGAAATTTATTAAACCACTCTCCAGCATCTTCATCTATCGGATAAACAGAGCTTCAAGCAGTTACATCAAGAGGTAAGAAGTCAAATCAGTATCAGCTATCACTTGCTCTTATATCTGCTCAAAAGTCTTCAATTACAAAGTTTAGAAATTTGTAAGCCTCATCTGCGGTTACTATATCCTCTGTACATCCAGTCTGCCTTCTGGCTAATGATATTATTTCACTTGGTTTCATATAGGTTGTTATAAGTTATAAATCCATTCTTTAACACTCCGTTCGTTAGAACTCCGTTCTCTTAAGGTTGCTGGTAACCGAAGCTACCAGCTATTTAAGAGAATGAGGGACTAAGCTGATACCAATACATCAATACATCTCTTAGCTCATTCAGTGAATGTTTTAATTCCATACAAAGTCCAACATAGATAGTTGTATCCTGTTTTCTTTGGCTCTTTGTTCTTTTGAATTGCTACATCTTTCTGAATTACCATATCTGTACATCCATATTGTCCTGCCCAACAGTGAGCTACTTCTCCTCAAAGTGTAACTCCACTTTGTGCATATTCTACGTGTCCAGATGTAACTATTGTTACATTTGTTCCATCATCTATTGCTTTAGCATTTACTGATAATAATTTTGCTCTGTCTGCAGCATCAAATTCTACATAATCTCCAGCTGTAGCCATTACTCCATTAATCATTCCTTTAAGTGCAGCTAATGTTGCTTTACATTCTCCAGCAGCAGCAGGTGCAGCTTTGAAAGTAATAGTTGCACCATTGATAGTTAATGTATCATTAGCAGCTAATGAACTAACTGTTACTTTATTAGTATGTGCTACATTGTTAGAAACGAATAGGTTGAAGTTACCCCAAGTTCCTAAGTATCCTACTCCTTTGAGTGTTCCTCTAAGAGCAGCATCAGCTTGATTAAATCCGTTTACTAGATTTGTTTGCTGTATAGCAGCTTTCATATCTGGAGTAATAACGTAAAACCAAGCCTTTGTGTCTTCTACATCGTTAGCATTCATTTTTGCTTCTGTTTTAGTGAACAATGAGAAAGCATTTGAAACTGAAACAGTGATAGGATTTCCTGCTGTTCCTCACATATCTCCATCAGAGATTTGTAAATTAGCATTCAATACTTCTTGTAAGAATGCACCATCAATATCTTTCTTCAAAGCATAAGTCATACGGTCGATGTATTTATTAGCAGCATCGTATTTGTTCTGTTTAACATCGATTTCATCGATATATACAGTAGCTTCTTTAGATTTATTAACTACTAAGTATTCATCAGTAGCTGATACATCTTGTACAGTTACATCTACTCCTTTTGTGTAGTTATTAACTACTACATCAGAGTAATATGGTCTATGTACCATATCTCCATCTCTTAATAGAGATTGTTCTTCCATATTTGCTATCTCTCTAGCAATGAGTTTTCTTTTTAGTAATCTCTGTGTTCTAGCACTTCGATATTCTGGACTAAAAGCATCTAAATTGTTTGCCATTTGTTAGTTAAATTAAACAAGTAAATAAAGGTAAATAAATCTGGATTATTTAACGTATCATTTGGCTACTCTCTCTGCTCTAGCTTGTCCATCACTCCAAGCTAAGAAATCATCATCACTCATATTATCAAAGTCTGACATACTCGTTGGTGTCTTAACTGTAGTGGTTGGCTTTGCTACACCAGTTAATGTAGCTCACGATACACTTTTATTCCTATACTGCTCATCCAATAGCAATGTAGGATCGTTTTGTGCTGCATATAGTTGAAATGCCTCACTATACGATAAGTCCTTCTCAGTTCTTATCTTCTCAATACCTTCTTCGTGTCATTTAGCGTTAGGGTATTTCTCATAGAAGTCAGCTTTCTCTTTTGCAGCCTCTCTTTCTAATTCTTGACTAGCTATACCTTCTTCTAGTTCTTTAATTCTAGCTTCTAGGTCTGCTGTGTCTTTTGCTTGAGCTTTAAGTTTTTCTACTTC
>JAGCBE010000505.1 GCA_017652345.1 Methanobrevibacter sp. | reverse complement strand
GCTTTAGATCTATTAAATGGATCGTATACAAGATTTAGAACATCATAATCCTTTAGGTATTTGATTTTTATATACTTTTTTTCTTATACGGAACAACTAACCTTCCAATAACCCAACCATCTTCTATATATTTTGGAATGTCCTCTTCATATACACGTTTTTCTATAATACCATTATTTATACATTTTCTTCCGTACATGACAGAATCCTTACCACGTTTTCCGAAATTTGGATTTTTATCTCCGGTTATACTAGGTCTTGGTCCTCTCATCTTCTGCTTTGCTTCTTCCGTGTGATGTTTGCCTCTCCAATTATATGTTGTGTCTGGCATATTATCTCGTATCTTTTGTTTTGTCTCTTCCGTATGATGTTTTCCATAAAAAGGATTATTTTTACCCGAGCTTAAATAACCTTTACCATAATAACCATTACCACTTCCTCTTCTTTTTAAACCCCCTTGTTTAGCACTTTCTCGACTCCAACCAAGTTCCCACCCTTCGGATAATTTTTCCTCGAGTAATTCTTTCTTAACACGGGAGGTAACGTCCCCTTTATGTATTATTACAGAATTTTCCGTAGGATTATGATAATCTGGTTTGGATGCTCTTTTCTTTGCAAGTTCACTTAACTTTTGACACGTTTCTTCAGTATGGTGCCACCCACCGACTCTTTCACCGCCATCAGTTAGATTATATCCTTTTTCTGGATTGGTTGATTTATATACGTCTATCCAATATCGTTCTCTTTCATTTATAGAATATACATCTGTTTCCTCTAACACCTCAAACAAAAAATTATCCTTGCCATATTTTTTGATTGCATTTCTAAGATGTACGTTAGTGCTACAATTCATATGGGACTTTAATCTTTTTTCAATATTCAAAGACTGTCCTATATAAATTTTACCATCTATTTTATTTGTTATTTTATAAATACCAATCAATTTATATACCCTCCAAGAATTGAATTATTATGCCGTGCACACAATCATTGGAACCCCTTTTATAACTTTATATATAGCATCTGGAAATACTTCTTGAACAAGTGGAATATACGCCTTTGTCTCTTTGTTTTCCTGCCAACCTTTTTTAGTTGTTTTTCCAACACCGGAAGGTTTCTTAACAGTCTTTCCTTTGTCATTTTGAGTTTCTATCTTATCAGATCCCTCGTATGTCTGAATATATACGCTACCACCAGATCTAACAAGTCTTCTAATATTTTTAAGGGCAGTTATTTTAGCAGCATCCCCATCAATAACATTAAGAACATTGCAACAAGTACAACTATCTGCACCACCGTACTCCTTAATTATATCAAGTACTTCTCTATTATGTTCCTTGCTTCTATTAAACGGGTCAAATACTAAATTCATAACGTCTACTTGTTTTAGATACTCTACTGCTTGGTTGTATCTTCCACCACCATAATCAAGATTAAGTGATCCAGCTGGAAGTATTTCTGCAACGGCCTTTACACCACCTGCAAGCTGATTAAGAGAAGTTGCTGCAGAATCATATTGTTGTTCCTGAACAAAATCCCAAATATCTTGTAAATCATCATCAACAGAAAATCCCTCTTGAATAAGATCTTCTAAATCGTCATCTTCACTAAATGCTTCGTTTTTTAAACTTTCTGAAACAGAACGATTTTCCCAATCTTTAAACTCGGCATTTCTAAATATAAATGCTAAACATTCTGCTAATTCCTTAGAGCTAATACAATCAACTATATCTTGATTAAGTTGTTCCTTTGTCCACCATCCAGAATCAATCGCAAAATCATATGCATCATATGCCTCTGAATCGTCAACAACCCATCCATAACTCTCGGCCTCATCTAATCTTTTTACCATATTAAAACAATCCTTTCTATTTGGTTTAATCACCAGAACCGTCTGGAACAAATATATCATTCATAACAGTCTCGATAGATTCATTTTTATCTTCATCACTTAAACTAAACGATATATTTGAAAGATCATCTGCTGGAACATCATGTTGAACTCCATATTTATTGTACCAAACAACATTCATCCCACAGTGTTCACATATTACATAACTTGTTTCTTTTCCACAATGTTTACATATCAAGATAATCACTACCAATTATGAATTCAAATAGTCGTTAAAGAAGTTAATAACTCCTTCAACGTCTACAAAAACAACAGGCCTATCATGCTCTCTTACAGCTTTAATTCTTCCATCTGAGCCTTCAAAGATATAGAATGTTTCATTAAATAATGTGTTGTCATCATCTAATACTTTTTCCGATTCTACGCGAACTGCGCGTCTTGGTTTATTTACAATGCTAACAATTAGTTCCGGAAATTGTCTTTCTAAAGTGTTTCTAATAGCATCAATGGTATCCGTATATTCAACAGATTCGTCTAGGCCACCTTTTAGGTCTATTTCTTCATCAATACTGTCCAATATTTTATACATTTTGTGAACAGTTCCAGAAATATTTTCAATCTTGTCAAATAACTTTTTCTGATCTTCGCCGCTCAAAGAATTATAAAAAGAACTAATGTCTTTCTTAAAGCTACTATCATTTGTATATAGTTGAACTATATTTTTACACCAATATGTGATATTATCTAGTTCATCTACCAAAGATAACACATTGGACTCTTTTAATACCATTTAAAAAACTTCCTTTCTTTATTCTTTTACAGATGATTTCTTTAATTTATGAAACATACCGTTAAATCTTTCATTATAACATTCAAGGTAAAAATCTTCATAACCATCGTAAAGATGAAGCCTTTTTCTTGCATCCCAATAACCGTTCACATCTTCATCTCTATCATACTCAATATCAATTACTTTATAAGGAATGTATCCCTTATTTCCACCATTTGGAAGATGTCCAAACTGGAAATCTCTTATAATGTAATCTCCTTCTTTCAGATCAACTGTGTCACAGTTATAATCATCAATATGATCCTCAACCTGACAGAACAGTTTATAAGGTTGTCCTAATTTCAGGTATTCAAGATGCTCACACACAATTCTCTTATTATGACGTGTGCTTCTGTTCATCATACTTTCATTTGCTGTAAAAATATGGTTTACTTCAACAACACGACCAAGAAAATATTTCATCTGAGAGTTAAGTTTTCTTGTCCACTCATCCATTGTAGATTGAATATCGCTTGGACATTCTGGATAAAGTTCACTGATTGCTATAGTAACATCGTGTAGAATATCAATTATTTTTTGAGTACCTACCTCAATAGTAAATGGTTTTTCTCCACAATCACAGGGAGTCCAATTTACAAAGTCTAATGCATTATTTAAATTATGAATATAATGTCCATCCTCACAGCAAATTTCTAAACATTCATCTGAGTAATCATTAAGTAGTTTGTATAAATAGTCAGCAGATTCATGTAACTCCTTGAAATTTGCTCCACAAGAGTTAATATGAATAGTATGAATATCATTTGAAGCTAACATAAATACAAATCCCAGTGCTTCAAGATCTTCATAAACATTTGTTTCATCACAAGTAAAAACCTCACAACCACAAACATCACAAACATTGTCGGATGTTAGGGCATTTCCAAATACATCTGTAGCTGTGGGTTCTGCGACATCTAAAAGTAGTGAATCATCAGGAGTAAATATTACTTCTGCATCCTCAAACATAAGTTTCATTTTCCAACACCTCACATGAGTTTTTGTCTTATTTCTTTTATAATTAAAACACAAGTTTGTAAATCAACAGATAAATTGTCTGCTGTTGCTGTATTTCTAGTACAATCAATTCTATCATTATCAATTTGCGTTCTAATATAGATTCTCGATATCGTATCATCCATAAATCTAATATAAATAGTTAAATTATCGGATATAGAAATCTCACCGTCGGAACCATTCTTACTCATTGTAAAATCATAACCAAGATTATTAACTATTTGATATACTTCATCTTGTATAGAGGTTTCCTCAATAATAATTTCTTCCTCTTCGTCCTCATATAAAGAACGTCTTTTCTTGTTTGCTAACATTCTATTGTAGCGGTTCATTTATGAATCACTTCCAATCAATTATAATTTAGTCTTTCAAATAAATCTTCTGTTAGATCTGCATTTGGAGTCATACCAAATGATTCTTGGAATTTCATGAGTGCTTTAATATATTTTTTATCACGTTTTCCAGGAACACTTTCATTTTCTTTTAGATATCCAAGTGTTATTAGCTTTTTCTGCACCCAATCAATTCTACCTTTCATCGGCATTCTTGCAAACTGAATATATTTCATTTAGTCTTCCTCCAAATAGCAAAAGTTTTCAACAATATAGATTAGTTTTTGAACACATAACTTTAATCCCTCGATTGATTTACTAACAGAATTATAAACATTTTCATTTTCAATATTCTCACAACCTTTTAAAAAGGTATTACAGCATTTTGTAAACTCAGAATATTGATTCTTTAATTGTGAGATATCTGTATAGTTTCCTTCTATTAGATTTTTAATTATCTTAAAGAAATCATTATCAACTTGTTGAAGATCATAATAAATAAGATAGGAGATTAGTTGTTTAGTGAGTTCATGTTGTATACTTACTAAAAACAGATCTCCTTCATGTTTATAATTTAACACAAGGTCTTCATCTATTGATATGATTTGTTCTTTTTCTTTATTTAGAAAAATCATAACTATCAATATCCTCTCGCTATTAACTCCGCCTTAATATCTTTAATTGCGGTATGAATATCTTTCATATCCTTTTGTCTTCTCACAAGATTTTCTGCCATTGTAAGATTGCTAATTACCTTTCTTATTGTACCAATAGACTTTCTCTGCCTTTTAAAGGATTCCTGAACATCATCATCTTCCTCTTCTTCTGGAACTAAATCATCAATAAAATCGTCAACATCAATGGCGGTGTCATAAAGAGAACTTGCAAAACTAATTAAAGTGCTAACTTCTTCTGCGTCATCTTGATTAGCAACATCAGTTAAATCTTCTGCCTGCTTTGCAACATCAACAATAGCATCATAAAGCTGCTCAAGTCCGTCAACAATATTTGCAGGTTCTTCCTCAACTTCTTCTTCATCTACAACAACATCATCAAATTCCTCTGCTTCCTCTTGAAGCTTTTTATTATCGTATACAGATGAAAGCATTTTAAGAGTATTAACAGACTCATTGATTCTATTTACAATGTCATTACTATTAGTAATAATTACAGAAAGGTTGTCAATAACCTTACCACTAGGATCTTTAATTTTCATAGAATATTTATTATTTTTAACAATACCTTCAAGTGTTAGATTATTATCAACAACCTTAAATCTTGGATTCTCTGAATCTTTAGATACTTTTGCATTAACATTTGCACTCTTAAAAATCTTTGCGATAAACTTATTCATTTTAATTACCTCTCTTATTTGTTAAAATTTGTGAACAACATTCTCATAGTTGCTTGAATAAAATCGTTTCTTGCTTTAGCATAACTATTATCAGTTGTATCTGCTGCCCAATCTGGATCGTAACCATTTACCTTGCCGTAAAGCTCATTTACAAGACCTGATTCAAAGTTTGAATCTAAATATGAGTCAAGATAATCCTCTACTTGCTGTTTAAGATTACCATTCGCTTCATTTAATGATTCTGTTGCATACCAAGAAGTTGGATGGTCTTTAACATCAATATCGTTAATTATAATATTAACATTTTCAAAATTTTCATAATCATCAAATCTGGAATCATTATCCATCTCATCTAAAATAATGTCCTCAAGATTTTCCTCAATCCATTTCTCTGCTTGTTTTTCATCGGTAATAAATTCATTCGTTAGTTCATAGTCCTTAATAACTATATTCTGGTTATCTCCTGTAACCTCCTCATAGGTATCAACATCTATGTCAATATAGAATGTTGGTAGTTCATCATATTCTGGAGGATCTAAATATCTTTTCTCTGCCCGTTTAATACTAAAATCATCTTCAAACATCAATTTCATAATTATCACATCTTTCTTAATTTATTCATCCAGTACCATATAAAATATGATACTATATTTAGTGAGAACTTCTTATTTTCTAATCTTTGAAGCTCCCTATTAAATTTCATATCTGTTCTGTAATTACTAGAAAATTGAACTGTATTATCCCTGTTAAATGATACAGATATATAATACTTTCCGGTATAGAACTTTGCATATCTTCTTGTTTTCTGTGCATCATACAATGCATACTTAATTTGATATTGCTTTAGCTCTGTATTTTTATCAACATGAATTAACTGTTCATATTCATATAGCAGCTTCATGTCATCACTTCCAATTTATTTGTGGGAATAATTGTGTTAGGATATAAATAATCAACCCTGTTACAATTATTACCAACGCTTTATCTTTAATAAAATCTAAGAATGAGCTTTTCTTTTTTAGTGGCTCTGTTTCAATATCTTGAAATTTTCCACGAATCTCTTCCTGACTTTTCTTAAAATCACTTCTTAACTCACTTTGTCCGTCCTTTAATTCAGATACATCTGTTTTCATATACGACATATCATGTGCGATTAACTCAATAGAAGTTGCCATTCTGTGGATGTCGTCAACTTTCTCTTTCATCTGTGCTTGATTTTCCTCAACATTTTTAATGCGAACCTCGTGTTCTGCAACTTGTGTGTTTAATTTGCTGATAAGTTCATCCATTTACTGTACCTCCCTTGTCATACTTCTTTAGATGTCTTTATGTAGTTTTCAATGGAATTTCTTAAAAATGTTCCTAAATCACCGAATTCGGCAATGATCTTTTCCTTATCTTCATCTGTAATCATATTGTTAATTGCTTCAAGTGTTTGATCAAATGCATCTTTCTTATCCTCATCAGTGAAAGATCCATCATCTTTTTTGTCATTAACAAATGTTTGATTGGTTGCTTCTACACAAAGTTGAACAATGTAATCAACTTTATCAATAAGATTTTTAAGTGCTTCATTCTTTGTTTTCTGTTTCATTTTCTCACACCACTGATGAAACATCTGTGCTCCAAATACAAGTAAAGACCCAAGAACTAAGCAAACCATACAAGTCAGTGCATTAGTTAAAATATCTTTCATATATAATCTTCCTCTCTTATAGATATTCTAAAACCGAATTAGACAAGGACTGAACATAAATGGTTGTTTGAAAAGTAAATTGCTCTACTCCCGTATCACATAATACCGTTAATGTATTTATTCCTGTCATATTGAAATCCTTTGCTACTGGTTGAACTAATATTTGTCCTCTGTGTGGATTTAATACTCTTAGTGTTCCTGTAAAAGAATTGGATTCCAAATATGTATTGGTTATTGCCGCCGATAGGGTGCATTCATCCCCAAGATCAAAATACTGTTTTCCATCATGCAACTCAAATACAATATCCGGAAAATTATTAGTTGTTCCTAGCTGCACCTTCAATTCCTTTGGGACTTGTATTGGAGCCTTCACTTCTATAGGACAATAAATCACATCTAATCACCACCAAACAAAAAAGTTCTAATCAGCAAGAATAGAACAGAACTCTCCCCTTACTATAATTACGTTATGAAAATCATTAAAGTTATTCAAAAATTGTTTACTTCTTTAATAAATTTTCTTTATTGTTCAATATATTTTAGGTTATATTTACTACAAATGGGTGTAACGCGCACCCTCTATCCCATTTTATTGGGACTACTTTCTTAATAATTTGATATGCACCGTTTAAATCTGCATTTATAAGAATTCCGTTATTTGATCTAAATAAACCTCTGTGAATTCTTCTTGATTTGTTGTAATACTCTTTTACAGGATCTTCATTATCAATGAAACTTGTACCGCTCGTATAGCTTTCTTCGGTCAATATGACTGCTATACCAATATTTTCTGCTTTGTATTGAATCATATCAATAAATCTTGCAAAAGGTATTTGAACAAAATTTTGATTATTTTTCTTTGACATACAACATTCTTGTTTCCACTCTTTATTTTTTCCTATAATAATTGTATGTATATCATTATCCTCACAGAAATCAATTATCTTTCTACTTGCCTTGTGCATATAGTCATATATCTTTTCATTTCTTTTATTAAATAATCTGTTTATTCTATTTGATGAATACTGATTATTCATTCTTTTACACACTTCTTTATAGTGACTTGTAAGTTTGTTAAACTTTTGGTTTATCGATTTAAGTGGCTTACCATTTATGATAAATGACTCTGCTCCAAAGTTATTTGAAACCGTTGCAAGATTATCTACTCCAATATCTATACCAATGTACCTATTATTATCTAACTTTATTGGCATTCTTATATTGTATACAATCTCAGCAACAATCCTATCTTTATGTGGCAAAAATCTAACTTGTTGCAATGACATAAAATTGTCAATATCAACTATCTTTGTTTTAATACTGAATGAATTAAAGCATTTTGGAAATAATACCTTATCATTATTTAATTTACATTCTTGATTCGTTACAATCAGAATATATGTAGATTTCTTATACTTCGGCATCTTTGGTTTCCCTAGATATTTTTGTTTATTTTTACTATAATCTTTTATCTCAGCAAAAAACGATTTCCAGTTCTTATCTAATAACCTAAGTGTTTGCTGTGCTGATTGTGCTGTAGGCATATTTCTATAATCAGGAAACTCTGAATCGTTTTTCAATATTTTGTCTAAATCATTATATCTCAACCATCTTCCGTCAGATACAAATTCATTTCTAATTAAATAATTAGCATGATTATACAAATTCTTAGACATTTTACAGAAATCAAAAATATTGCTAAAATGTTTATCAGACTTCTTTATAATATGCTTTTCAACTCTGCTTAAAACACATTCATTCTTCATCTGATAACACAACCTTTCAAAAATATTTGTAAATCGATTTACAAATATTATGGTATACATTTACATTATTTTTGCGATACGATATTTAATATTTTTAATACATTTTCAATTTACATTTTTTGTGATTAGAACTTTTATTTTGTTAATTTACAAATAAACGAAAACGTCATTTCCAATTACAGATGGAACTATTTTTCTGGAATACTGTCTATTGAACCTATCTATCTTGGAAACCACTTCCAGTAAGGAAATATCATTCAATATTCTGTATCTGTAATTTCCATATTCCGGATCATAAAAAGAAGTGTCCTGCTCTAGCTGAAGCTCGGTTATAAACTCAAAAAGTTTAATATCCAAAATTCATCATATCCTTTTCTTATTTGATTAGTCCATCATTGGAATCTGCAAGTATCTTTCTTTTTCCGCCAATAAACTCAAACATTTGTACGAAACAATCTGGTTTAAGATCATTTACAGCTTTATTGAAGTATTCAACAGCATCATCATAAATGTCAAATCTTTTCTTTCTTGTTGGAACGGTTGATAACTTTTCACCTTTCCATGCCATTACATAATAATAATGTGAATTCTTAGCTTCTTTGTGTACGGTTAATCTCATTATTTCAAATCCTTTCTGTATCAATATCCATTCCAGTTGCTGCTGTAATCATTGTCTTCTTCATCTTCGTCTTCAAAACCATTATAATTGTCAAACCACTCATAGGCTTCTTTTTCAGATTCACATTCCCAATCAAAACCACCATCTTCAGGTTCGTACATATCTCTATCACCGAAAATAAATACATATCTGTCTATCCACTCGTCAGGAATATCACCTTTTCTGGCTCTATCGGACTTTAGGAACTTAACCCAATCACTGACCGGACAAACTACTTCCATATACATAGTATATTCAGACCAAAATCCATCTGAATCTCTTACAGGTTTAGAATCAAGTTCAAAAAACTGATGTACCATGTTTTCTTCTTCCATTATTAGTTTCATATTATCACTTTCCTTTAGTTTAAATTTTTTATTATCATCTTTCTTATAGTCTTTCCAATTTACAGGAAGATTTGGTTTCTTCCCGAAATAGTAAATACCATTTTTATCAAATCCATCTTCTATATATGATGTTTTAGATGCTATACAAGCTGTATCTTCACTGATTGTTAATTTTAAAGAATTTACCGATTCCGTTAACCCAAGTTTATTATGAGAGCCTATTCTTCTTAATATAAGGTTATGACTAATATTTCCAAAAGAATACAATAATGCTACATTAGGTAAAATATGACAATCCCAGGTTTCAACTTCTCTGTTTTTTAATTTGTGATTTCGATATTTGTCGTCTAATGGCTCATCATTTCTAAGTTTTTTGATAACTATGTCTAATTCTTCTTTCACCTTTTTATTTCTTTTATAAAGTTTCATATCTTTTTTAAATTGAGTTGTTAATTCTAAATCATGTTCCACAAATATCACTCCACATCTCTTCAAAACTATGATAAACAGTACCAGATATCTCTCCTCTAGCAATAGCATCTCCTTCATCAAGCGCATCTAAAGTTTCTTGATTAGGTACAAACTCTAAACCATATGTTTCTTTCTTTTTGGTCGTTTCTTTTTTCTTTGGTAATGCTGGTGCTGTTTCACCAATGTATTCAATTTTCATAATTGTAATCACTCCTTAATCATATTCAATAATTTCTAATCCTTTATATGTTTTCATGATTTCTTCATATGTCATCATCCTACTTCCACAACTAATTGGATCTTTTATAGTAGGATGAATCCACCCATCTAATTTGCCGCATATGCTGCATTTTTTCCTAAGAACTGCATATTTATGTGGTTGACCAAAAACATCCGTTTTATATACACAAATAACATCTATGTAATCATGTTTATGTTTAGATTTCTTTGAGGGTTTTCTTTTTGATCTCTTTTTACCTGTTGAAGGTTTATCCAATAAAAAGTTTTCACAAAAAGATTGTTTATTCTTAAACATCCAAAAAACCCTCCAATCACTTTCTCAGGTATGTTTTCTTCCACCATGTTAATGCTTCTTTTAGTGTCTTAAACTTCTTCATCCAATGATATTCTTCATTTCTGGATGCAAAGAATTCGTTGATTACTTCTTGTTCTGACATATAGAATTTATACTCGGATATTTCCCAACTACAGTATTGCTTCTTATAGTCCTTATGTTGTAATGTTTCTTCCGACTTACGAACTTTCCGGTTAGCAAACTTTTTACCATATTTCGTATGCTGGGATGATTCTTTTAAGTAAGGATGTTTTTTATAACTTTTGGACATTGTTTCACATCCTCCCTTGTAAAAACTTAATCAATAACAGTACTATTTATCTGAACAAGACCTCTATACTTGTCATATACAAATGAATAGGATCTTTTTACAGCACCAATATATCCACAATCATTAGACCAAGTATCAACCCCTGTAATACTTGGAAGCCATCTGAATATGATACCACCTTTTTCTTCAACACGCTCTGAATGATAATGTGCTAAATGATATTCCCTATATTTAGTATCTCCCCAATCCTTTGGTCTTTCTATTTGCATAAGGTGTGGAAGATTTTGTTTCTTTTCATAATAAGAATGGGCAAAACCAATAAGGTTTACTCCATATCTTTCATAGTATCTTGGAGAAGGATTCAAATCTATTTCTACATTCGTATAGTTTCTAAACCACGCATTGAGAGTACATATTGCATAATAATCTACCTGTCTACTATGATTACTTGCTATATAGAATGTTTTTACAGGAGCATATTGACTTAATTTATCAATAGCTTTTATTAACATATTAACTCCTCGCAGATATAACTTTTGCCATTTTGTATCTGTATCTTGTGGAGTTCCACCTGTTGTTGAATTTGAAATACCGTCAGAATTAAAAAAGTCATTGGTCCATACAAATAGTATTTTTTCTATATCTCCATTATATCTATCAATATTTTCACATTCTTTTTCTATTAGTTCAAAGAATCTCTTTTCTGCCAGATCACTATTTAGGAATTCACCAGTTTCATCTTCCGTACAGAATTTACCTAAATGTAAATCGGCAATATTGATTTCATATAAATATTTTGCATTTTTACTAGGTCTACCAACTTTAATTGGTTTGAAGTTATTTTGAAGTTGTATAAAATTTGCTTTTATATCATCAAAAGTTATTCCTTTTGTTGTTGGTTTAGCTGTGATTTTACTTTGGTATAGGTTAAGAACTGTTCCACCCTTTTTCTGTTGTTGATAAAAATTGCTTTTGCAAGAAATGATTTCCCACATATTTTTATCCATTCCATGTGCTTCTAATACTTTATTAGGTGTTAGTTGCTCGGAACTAGATAATGCGATAATTCTTTCAAATGTCGCACTTCCATCTGCTTTATACTCTACAGATTTCGTTATTGGTTCTGAGTAAACATCGTCTCTGGATACATACACAATAGCTCTTTGTCCACTTGCTTTTCGGTATCTTTTTACCCTTGATCTAATACACTCAAAAGCTAACTCTGGAAACTTTTCACAAAGTTTTCTGCTTATATCAGTATCACTAAGGTTTGATTCACACATGGATTGCATCTCTTGAAAAAATAAATTGTCCATCTGAAATCTCCTCCAAAAACAAAATAGTTGTAATTTATAGTAGTAAAATCTATATTTTATTAAGGTATTTCATTTTTGTTTTTGGAAATAAGAAATAACCGTTGTGGATAATATTGAATTTTCCACAACGGTTAAGAAAATAAAATGAAACATGAAACATGAAATCACTTCGAGTGTGAGAAGTTGGTTAAGTTATTTTACTTTCATTCTGCGCTTAATACCTCTGATCTTACCATAAATTTGTTTAGGGTCTGTAAACCCATATTTCTTATATTTGTTAAACAACCATGTAACACTGTGTTTCCTATAGTCCTCAAGGAGTGCTTTTTCCTCTTCGATCGTCATTTCAAATTTTGTCTGACCCGGTTTCCATTCGTTATTTTTTCTGTCAATCACTTTGTTAATTTTAATCTTGGTAGCAATTCTTTGAATTGTTGAAATAGATACACCAAGATTATCTGCGATTTGCTGATAGGTCATATTTCCACCAAAGTCAGTATAGTTTTCCTTAATAATGGTGGCGATGTATTCCTTAGTATCATTTGGAATTGGACTGTACCTTACAAGGTTAAGTTTTCTAAAAGGTGTTTTGTTTGTATTAGGTTGAATACTTTTTGATATGACAGGTTCCGTAATAACTTCAACCACTTGCTTCTTAACCGGTGTAGCAGTAAAATCAACAGTAATATTATTATCCTCAGCAGATACTTTTGGAGTTACTGACATTCCATTGATGTTAATGTTAAGTGTAATACCCTGTGAAGGAGTTGCTGATACTGTAGGCGTCACAACTCTTTCGGGAATTTCTTCTGATACATCAAACTGTCTGTGAATAGCTCTTCCAATGGCCTCAAGTAGAACACTGTTTGCAATAGTGTACTGTGTTACTGCCGCACTATAGGAAGCTTCATTAAGAAGTTCTCTTGGAACTAACATAATTGCCCCTACATCTACAACACAATCACGATTACAAGTTGATTTAAAAGGCACTTGATACCATCTATCTGAATTTGCTTCCCTTGTATAAATAGGTGCAATATTCAGAAGCTGTGAGTGTTCATTACACTTATCATTAGAAACTACGATATACGGTCTTTTCTTCTCTGGTGTGAATGAACTAATACATCTGATAGGTTGTGATTCTGCGGGTCTTTCAAGATAAAATACCATACCTCTTTTAATTGTGAAACTTGACATTTGATTTACCTCCATAAAATTGTTTAATGTTTTATTTATAAATGCTTACGCATTTACACACAATTTGTTAAATGTTTTTACGCCCATTATATTTTATATTTAATTAGGAACTTCGTTCCTAATCTACTAAAACAAGACATCATATCTTAAACGAAATATTAAATATAAGAATAACATATATCATATTTATATTATAGTTATTATCTTATTATAATATATTACTATTAGTATTTATATTATAGTATTATTACTATTAGTTATAATTGAGATTTTTGCTGTTGTTTTTACCGTATTATATAATATATATTATGTTACATTTTGTAACCCTGAATTTAATGATAAACATTAAATATTTTTCTGTGCAGGGTAACATTTTTTAACCGTGGTTGTACTATATTTAGTTCTTCATGTTACAAAATGTTACCCTGAATTTTTTAAAGTCTTCCGTTTTTCTTATAATAGTTATGAACATTATCTCCGGCTTTGTATCTGTCATATTCTCTAAATGTTTCACGGAGGATCATTTTTTCTTCCATATTAAGGGAAGTTCTTTGATGCCCACCGTTTCCAGAAATAAGAAACAGAACCACAAACAAAAGACAAAATCTAAATAAATCCCCAGAAGGTTCTTTATGTACTGTTATCATATGGTAAAAAATGTTTACTACACATTCTATAGCTGCCACACCCATCAGGAACATAAGGATCTGACAACCCCATTTATAGCAATAGTTTTCTACCAATGTTTCCCAGTTGATGTAAATCTTATAGGTTATAAATCCGTACAATGCCAATCTGGCGAGTTTAACAAAAATTCTTTTGAAATGATACGCTACATTATTCATGGTATCCTCCTGTTCTCCAATATCCGTAAACAAATAATAGTACAGATATAGCTGCTGGAATAAATACACCTTTATTTATATATGTATTTTCATTCGGAACTAACGGCATTAGCACCAAAGAAAATAGAATCCCAAAAAACTTACACACATTTCCAAATATGAATCCATTTCTTGAATACTTATTTTTGAATTTCATTGCCATTATCTCCTTTTCTATTTTCTTTTGTTCTTTTCTATAACTTTGTTCTGTAAGTATAGTATAACATATTATTTGGAAAATGTCAAGAGGTTTTTTGAAAAGTTGATGTAAAAAATATGTTTGATTTTTTGTTGTTGTTTGTGTATTTTGTATATTGACTTTTATGTAATAATATGTTATATTTAAGTTAAATAAATGGTTGGAGGTGTATTATTTTGATTGACAAATATATGTCATTAAGAAATTTTCTTATTGGTTGTGGGTTTGTTCAAGAACCTGAAATAGTTAGGATGGCTACAGGAAGTTTTTATAGATACTTTGATCCTGATTATGAACTAATTTTTTATGTTAATATCAATTCTAGAAGCGTTGAGGCAAGATATCCAGATAAACAATATAATTCTGCTAATCCATATTCTACAAAACAATGTGTAACTTCCATGAATTGGGAAATTGAAGATAGCGTTGAAAGTATTATTGAAAATATTACCATGTTTTTTGATAAGATTTATGGGATCATTAAGGGATAACTATGAAAAGGATTAAAACATTTCTTGCAATTTTATTTGCGACCTGTTGTCTATCTTTAGTATCATGTGATACAAGAGATACAAAAAATGTAGATTTTAACGGAATGCATTTTAAATGCATTGAAAAAAAGATAGATGGTTCACTTCTTCTCATACATGAAGAAACTGGAGTTTTATATGTTAGTATATCACAAGGGATCAGTCCAATCCTAAAAGATGATGGAACTGCTTACACTATTGAAGACTATGAGCAAAATTTAAAATGGAAAGGTGATTTAAATGAAGAATTTTACAGCAAATGATAATAAGTGTAGAATTTTTAGTTGTGCTGAGTGTGGTTATGGAATTGAAGATATTGCTGATAATGAGGATTTAATAGATAAGGTTAAAGAGTATCCGATCTATTGTCCTAAATGTGGAAAAGAAGTTTTACCACTTGAGGAATATCAGGCACTAAAAAAGATTTAAAAGGAAGATGATTAAATGCTGCTTAAATTTATAAATCCAATTTATAATAATCCACATATTATTCAAATTGTTGATGCTTTTATTGCTAATAATTTAGATGAAAACGGACAACCTAGAAAAGATTTTATTATGGTTCTTCATGGCGATGAAAATTCTAACTTAGCTGTTTCCGTTGAGGGATTATCATATGTTAAATTGAATGAGTTAATGAATGAACTTTATGAAAATGGAAAAGTTGATATCTCTGCTACAGTTGATGCTAAGGTAGAAGTTTGTCCTATGGATATTATAGAATCATTACAGGATACACTGACAGACCTTGATGATTGGACAGTATCCGATATGGATGATTTTGAAGATTTCGATTTTGACGATTTAACTTGACAAAAAATAACCCCTGTATAAAAACAAGGGGTTATTTTTTTTTGTAATATACATTTTATAAAATATTCTAAACTAAAATTAAAAATTCAGGCAATTTGTTTATAAATTGTTAAGGTTGAAGTTCTAGCTGAAATTCTTTTTAGTTTATTAAATTTCGGCATCTTTGGGTTTGTAAATTTTTGGGTATTTCCATCAATATCCATTAAAAATGCATACCCAGAACTCATCTTACCTTTTATAAAATATTCCTGACCTTTATATTTTACTTTGTCAAATTTTCTAAAACCACAAACTTTTCCGGTTTGATATCGTTTTTCAGAATGACTTCCAAATGTTTGCTGATAATCTCCTTTTGAAACGGATTTTTTCTTAAACAGATTACAACAAATAGTAAATGCCTTTCCTCCAGAAGCAATAACACAAGCATCCAAATAATGATCTTTTAACACGTTTAAATTAAATCTATTAGCTTTTGTAACAAATCCAAATGTTTCAAGAGCTTGTGGGTATATTATTAAAAGTTGTTTCCTTATAGAATTCATTTGAGTTGCGAATTTCAAGTTTGACTTTTTACCATTATTCTTTAATTTTAATCCTTCATTATGAACTTTCCAATGACACTTGTGACATAAAGTTATTAAATTTTCAGGCTCGTCGGAGCCTCCTTTAGATTTGAAAACAATGTGATGAACCTCTAACTTGCACTTTGTTTTTCCACAATTTCGACATTTATACCCATCTCTATAAAGAATTTGCGCTTTAGTTGATTCAAAACCGTAGTTAGGACCTTTCTGATAACCCCAATGTCTAACTTTAGGATTTGCTAATCTTGGATCTTTCATAAGGTGTGTGTCAAAAGTTCCTGTTTCAAGAACTAATGTTTTTATAGGAAGAATTGAATAAATAAAGTTAAGTTCTTTTATATGAGAATGAAATTTGCTTACCATTGTTGGCGAAAATCTTCCTGTTTTTATTGAATTTTTTCTATTTAGGAATTTTGCTTTTCTGTATCTTGTTTTTCTCGACCGTCTATTTCTGCGAAACATTTTTCGTTGTTTCATCTTTTTGTGAACATCATTTCTAATTTCAACTTGTGAAGTGTAAACTATTTTGGATGTTTCTTCACAAAATACAGCGGTTCCAAAAGTTCCAGAACCAGTATCAACACCTAAAACAAGACTTTGAACATATTCTGTATTTTCTTGTAATAATTTAATTGTAAAAGGACATTTTCTAACAACCATTGCCTTATTAGATTTAAGAAGTAATCTTGCAATTACATTTTCACAAGGCATTAAGGGTTTGTTATTTTTTGATAAAACATAAACCATAAAATAAGGAACTCCTTATATAAACTCTACAAAAATTTGTAGGTAATGCGTATCCAAATTCTGTTACCAAATTTAGAATCCGTCTTCCTCTCGACAATGATTTTTAAGCTTTTTACAATCTGCACACAAGGCAAATTTTAACCGCACCTAACTTAATACAAATTAACAGAGCAACAGTCTGAGGCGACAACTGAAGGTGTTTTGACTTAAAAATCGTAGTTTTAATTTCTTAAAACTTAGTCTGACATCACTTTTAAGCGGATTTTTATAAATAATATAAGCAAAAATATTATAAATACTTACATTATTTTATAAAAATGTGATGTAATTCTTTAGTGCTTTTTTGGTTGCGTCTCCACATATTCCGTCAACATCTAAACCATTCTTAAACTGGAATGCAAGTAATGCTCCAAGAGTAAATATATCAAATGTTCCACTAATACCGTCATTATAGTATTTATATTCTGTTAAATACCATTGTAACCATCTGACATCATCGCCGCTAGAACCTTCTTTTACTATTTTTGTCGGTTCTTTATATGGATTAACAAGCACATTGTCGTCCGGTTCATCAGGTTTAACCTCTTCATATTTAGTTGTTTCATCAACAGCTGGATTCTTAATAAATCCTAAAAATGTATAACTAGATCCGGCACCCCAATTTTTATCAGCATTTGTTCTTGTAGATAACCAGAATGGGTTTGTGCATCCATATCCAGATTCAGATGTAACAATTTTAACAGGATTATGATTACCGTCGTATTCTATTTTTTCAACGATTGCCACATGACCTGCTCCGTCTGAACTATAATGTGTCTTTCCTTTTGCCCAAACTATAACAGAACCTAATGATGGAGTTTGTGAAATTTCTAACCCTTGTGCCTTTGCATGGTCTATAAAATCCTCTGCGTTTGGTGGATATTGTAAGAATAACCATTTTCCTTGATTTATAATTTCATTAAATCTAGATGCTGCATACCCAACACAGTTGTTCAAAACATTTAGTCCAGGTTGTAATGGATTTCCTAGAATAGTTCCAACTGCATACCCACCAGCAGCGGTGCTATTATAATATTTATTACCACTCTCTGGAATAACTGTTCTTGGATTATATACCTTTAAAATTGGAACTTTGGGGGTAGGTGTGGGGGTAGGAGTAGGTGTTGGTTTTGAATAACCGTTTAAACCTTTAGCAATTATTTGAGTTGGATAATCAACATAACAATTATCCATATCACATTGTCCGTTTACTCCAGGAACATTTGGAACTCCCCATGGATTATTTGAAGGATCAGCTCCAGCTACATTATATTGCCAAATACCATAATTTCCCTTATACATTGGGTTTTTAACATATTGAGCTAACCAGAAAGAATATCTATTAACTGTGTTTTGAGATAATAGATTTTCTGCTAAATATTGACCACCATAAATACCGCACCAATAACCGTATGCTTCCATCTGTGAACAAAATGTTCTTGCTAGAAGATCCATTGCGTATGCACCTTTTTGAAATGCTTTTTGTTCTTCTAAGTCATAGAATACAGGCATATCAAATTGTTTTCCTGCGATTACAGTTTTAAAAGCATTTGCTTCTGCTTTTGCCCAATCTGATGTTGAAAGAGTACAGGTATCATCTGTTAATGCATAAGAATACCAATATGCACCTACATGAAGACCCGCTGCCTTTGCATTTTTATAATGTGTTTCAAATTCATCATCTTTTTGAGAAGCATATCTTCCTACACCAGCTCGAATAATAACAAAGTTATACCCAGATGCTTTTAGTTTGTTGTAATCAACATTCTTCTGATAAGTAGAAACGTCAATACCTTTCATTAACACATTTGCCATATATAATCATTCCTTTCTTGAAAATGTAGAATTTCACCTTTACATATATATAGTATATTTTTCTGTAATAAATTCCGTATTTAACTTGATATTTCAGTAATCTGACTATTTTGTTAAATTAAAAAATTTTCTGAAAACACTTGACATTTGATTTCCATTATGTTATAATATATTTGTAAAATTTAATTTGAGGAAGTGTTCATCTTTGAAGAATAATGAAAAAATGAGTCATGCGATGATTCAGGCGGTGATTAACATCATTTGTTCTATAATCACTCTTATTTTAATAATAGTATATCTGCTTTTTGGAATTAAGCCTGTAGAACCTTATGAAAGTAGTTCCATTCCGGAGATTACAACAACTGTTTCTGAAACTACAAACTGTATAACAGCTAATACAAGTTATACATCAAGCAACAATATAACAAGACTAACAACTACTTCTGAAACAGAGATAACAACTGAAACATCTTATGATCCGGCATATACAACATTTATCGGATGGACAGTTACAACTAAAGCCCCTGATCCAATTATTGTAATTACTGATTATGATATTATTGTAGTCCCCGATAAAACAAAAACTACTATAAAAACAACTGCGTTGAATTTACCACAAACAACATATACAACTACTCTTTCAGTCGAGGATGAAATTATCAATAAGGAATTTGTAAAAACATTCTCAAAAGGAACATACTATTGCTATGAACAAACTGGTGTTAAAGGTGGTTCTGGAAGAACATTGGTAGATTGTTCCGTTGGTACTTACACTATAAGGGGTTCTGTAGCTTGCAGATATATCTATAATTTATATGGTTATAGACATGGTTCTCACACAGTGGTTTATCTTGAAATTCCTGATTATCCAGATATGAATGGATATTATTTTGTCGATGATTGTTGTGCAAGTTATGATGTAATTGATTTTTACTATGATTACAAAAATAACTGTCCGTTTAAAGATCAAGGTGTTATTGGCAATATAAATTGCTATATCGTTAATTAAAAACTAAGGAAAGGATTTGATTAAAATGACCAATTACATGAAATTCGCAGATGATAAAGGATATCTTCTTGCTGTAAGAAAGGATTATTGTTCTGAACAAGAAGCGGAAGAAATTGCAAAAAGAGAATTGTATACAGATACAATTAGTAAAACAGATGAGTATAAATTTATGTACCATGGATTTGGAAAAACTATTGGAATGGATGAATGGGAAAATACTTGGTGGCTTACTGAAGATTGTAATAAAATTTCAGTTCCTGTTTATGTATTTAGAGAAGTTATTGATTAAGAAAAACCCACTGGAATTTGATCCAGTGGGTTTAATTTTATTTTTCATTATTCAAATATTTTTCTCCGGTGATTAGTTCAAATTCTTCTTCTGTAATCCATTTTCCAACGGCAGAATAAACCTTCTCAATATCCCAAAGTTCAAGATCATAATATCTTTTTACTTTTTCAAAATTCTTACTCATAGCTCAATATCCTCCATCATTGCAATAAAATCTAATTTTGCAGTTACATCTTCTAAAGCTAATTCTTGACTTGTTTTTTGTTTAATTATAAACCAAGATTGAGTTAAATATGTTTGGAATTGAACTAATTTCATGTTTGAATAATTAGTTGTGACTTCATAAACTTCATTATCAATTTCGGTTATTTTTGTAATTTCAACATGAACAAGATTCACATCTGAAAATAATTCCTCCGATAATGTAAGATTACAAATATATGTATCATTATTCAAAATTAGATTTTCAATAATAGTCCCATCATTTAATTTAATTCTGTATGTTGTGGATGTCATATATAATATCATCCTTTCTTTATAATATCGCACACTTGAGATGTTTTCGGACAGTGTGAAGTAAGACAAACTGCACGTTCCGGATTAAATCTCCTGAATCATTTTAGGTTACTGCGGTTCCGTTAAACTGATACCAACCACTCCAATTCCCGTCTGTACCAATATTTCTGATATAAATAACATCTGGGGTGTTCGGCTTGTAAAATTCTTGTCTCTGGCGGTTAGTCGCACTTGTGAACGAAACGATAAGTCTAAAGCCACTACCACCAATCGGCTTATTAGCTATCGTTGATGCATTTGTATTATTAAGAACATAGAACGTACCCGGCGTTTTATAATCATCAAGATCACTGTTATTCGGGATTTCTTCTCCCATACCGTACACAAGATTAACAATCCCCCCGTTTTGCAGCGCCTGAATCATCTCGTATAACTCTCTGTTTGTCGGCGCATACGGTACAAACTTCTGCGATACAGCCCAATCTGCGGCGGTGCAGATCATCATATTTGTAAATGTCATTGTTTTACCAGCCGAACCGCTGTTATTGCTGCCTGCATATATCCGGACATACTTACACTCCGCTGTCACAACAAACGGGATATAAACGCCATTTCCGCGACTTATGTAGTAATACTGCGATTCACCGACATTCTGCGAATCTGCTCCGTAAAATGCGACTTGGTTCACATTGCCGGTCGCGTCTGTCGTGATATTGCCGAGATACAAAATGTAGTTTCCCGCCGGAAAATCGAAAACATCCGATTGGAAAAAATTTTGTGCTCCGTTACCACCGCTAGCAACCGGACTGAGATTCTTCGCTCCCGCATCAACCTGCTGAATCAGTGCTGCTCTATCCTCATCCTCTGCGACCGTAAGTTCGCGGTTAGTTTTGGCGTAAGGCTGATAGGAGGCATCGGATATTGCGGCGGAACGGATCATGATATTGCTTATTGTGTTCGCAACTCCGGTATATAATGTTATCTGATTAGCATTATCCGTTATCGTTAATTCTTCAGTTATCAATCCGCCGGTATTGGATATCGTTTTATTCCATAACGATGTGTCGTCTTTAAGAAGTCTAACAGCAATAGAGTTAGTTGATGCTGTTACTGAACAACTCAGCACATAAGTTCCTGCCGGAAGATTGATAGGCTGTTTATCAATAATTGTTTTGGCACTGTCGGCAGTCAAGCTATTATAAGGACAATAATTCTTCGCCCCTGCGTTTGCAACGATGCCGATTTCAGTTTCTTGCAACGCCTGACTTGCCGCTACACCGCCGCTTGTCACTGGCACTGTACTGTTTTCTGTGGGGGTTGTATCCATAGTTTCAGCAGTTGCTTCAATTTTCCCGTCTGTCTCTTTGATTGCAGAAATGTACTTGCCACTGCCCCCAACAGATAAAACATCTAAAGTCTCCAATGCAGCAGCAACACCTTTACCACTAATTGCTTTATAACTTGAAGAATTATATGTGTCTTGAACATCATATGTTTTTACAGAATCTTCCACTTCTAAAAATGTTTCTCCTAGGGATGGAGCATACATAGTATATTCTGGAAAAGCAGCATAAACATTTGGTAGACAAATCATTTGTTTTGAAGTTTTTAAATAACCAACTGTTTCGGAAGAATAAGTATCTCTGTAATATTTTATATAATATGCTTCATCTGATAATGTTACATTTATATGCTCTTCTTTTTTAGTATCGCAAGCTATATTGCAAGTTCCAACAACTGTATTTCCATCCGCTCCTAGAAATTCTATTTTTGTAACATTTGCAACACTTGGATTTTGAACGGTATAAATTTCTGCACTATACACATATGTTCCGGCTTCAATAGGATAACCCAATATTTCTTCTGTTGCAGTTGAAACACTATCAGACAGAATATCATGAATATATAGTAAATTTTTCGGTCTATCATTTGCTGCTATGTTTGCTGCAATTTCATAATCATTTAAATCATGATGAATTTTTGCAAATGAATTCGATAAACTATCCCCTGAAACAATATTCGATCTTTGAGACAAATCATCATTAAATTGTACCTGTGATTTTATTTTCATTTCCATCTTAATAATCACCTCTTTATAGATGTACTCTCAAAATAATATTCTAATGAGAGTGCTTTTAATTTTACGCAACATAAAACAATAATAAAAGCTACTAAAGTTTTATGTATTTCTTTATATTCCTTCTTCATAGCGTTCGATTTTGCAATAAGCTACTCTCGTTTGATATAACGCTCCAAAGGCTTAAATTCCTGCGATGCGTTCGCAGTACATATCTATAAATCGCTTTTAGGATGCTTGATTTATAGATTTATTAAATATTTGTTGACCATATTCTCTGAGGTTTATGGCAGCATTTATGTCTCTATCAATTACAGTTCCACAAATAGAACATTTATAAATTCTATCCGATAGTTTTAGATCATTTTTAATATTCCCACAACACGAACAGGTTTTAGAGGATGAATAAAATCTATCTGCTTTATATAGCGTGATATCATATTGATCACATTTATATTCAAAGTATGATAAAATATATCCTAGTCCTTGATCAGAAACTGATTTCGATAGATGTTTGTTTCTTTTCATTCCTTCAACATTCAAATCCTCAACACATATGAAGATTGGATTTCTCTTTACAATTTGTGTTGTTATTTGATGTCGATAATCTTTTCTTATGTTTGATAATTTTCTGTCTATTAACCTTATTTGTTTTTCAAGTTTGACTATGTTATGTGTCTTTTTATATGACTTGTTTTTATTATTCATATCATATTTTCTTGAACACTGTTTTTGTAGTCGCTTTTTTCTCTTTTCAAGTTTTTTCACTTTCTGTGTTTTATTTATATTTTTATATTTAATTCCATTTGATAGAATAGCAGTATCCTTTAATCCTACGTCAACTCCAAGCGGTTCCGTTTTATCATATGTTAATTTTTCAACATTTGTTTCAACAGCACCACAAAGAACCCAATATTTACCATCAAATTTAACCTTAGCATTAGCTATTTTAAAATCTTTGCCGGATTTACCTTGTGGAAATACATTACTATTTGCTATTTTAACAAAACCAATCTTTTGAATAAACGCATAATTATTCCTGAATTTAACTTGCATACAATCTAAATGAAAAGAATGTTGACAGTTCGACCTCTTCTTATATTTTGGATGTCCATTCATGTCATATGATGTAAGTTTCTTTCCAGTGATTTGAGAATGTTTAATTGTGTTTTTAGTGAACCTTTGATAACCTTGTTTCTTTTGCATACTAAAGAATCTGGAATAGGCATTACCTAAGTCTTTTATAGCTTGTTTAACAACATCACAACTTATATCTAATAACCATTTGAAATCATCATCTGTTTTCTTTAGAATAACAATTTCATGACATAAGTCATTGACAGATATAAACTTTTCATGATTTTCAAATGTTGTTATCTCCCTAGATAATGCCCAATTATAAGCGAATCTTCTGGCACCCGCAAATTGAATAAATAATTGTTCCTGTTCTTTTGTTGGTAATAATTTTACAGACTTACCCCTTAACATCTAAATCATCTTCTTCCAAAAGGTCATTCATAAGCTGTTTTGTTTTTGTAGCTCTTTTCCCATGAAACCTACAACTAAACACAGTTATTATTTGCATAAGATCTTCTACTAATTCCTGTTCTTTAGTTTTGTCTTCATTATCTAATATAACAATATTAGTTCCATGTAAATCTGCTATTTTTTGAATTAACTCAAAACCAAATCTTACAAGTCTATCTTTATAAAGTACATAAACAGTGTCAACCTTATTTTTACAAATAAGTTCCAAAAGTTCACAAAGACCTTTTTTAGAATAATTGATTCCACTACCGATATCTTTTATAATATCATAAGGCTGTTTTAATGATTTAAGATAAAGTTCAATGTTTTCACACTGTCTTAGGAGGTCATCCTTTTGTTTAGATGTAGAAACCCTACAGTAACCAATATTTTTACGATAAGAATTTTTAGAAGTATTATACTTTTCCGAAAATTCTTCAACCTGTTGTTTTGTATAGTACCTATATCCGTTGCCTCGTCTTTGAGCCGGGATAAAATAACCGGACTCATCCCATTTTCTCAATGTTTGAGGAGTGACCCCAAGAATGGATGCCACTTTGTGAATACTTAAATAAACCGTTTGCATGAAATATAAAATCCTTTCAAATCATATTTAACAACTTAAATTATGTTGTTACTTATATAGTTCAAGAACTTTATATTTTATGATTAAAAATTAGTATAAATCTTATATTAGAACAAACTTTGTATAACTATCCAAACAGTATATTTATATTTATTGAATTTTTAATAACATTTTATAAGATTGTTAATTACTTATGGCACAAATATAAGAGTTAAATCAGTTAGATCTATTTTACCATTTGTCATTGTTGCATCTGTAGTTGTTCCAGAACTATTTTTATATTGTAGTCCTGTTGCAACATTTAGATTAACATTTCCGCTTGTAGGTGTTGTTTGGGTTCCACCATTTAGTGATATTGACTGAACTAGAGTTGTATCTTTATTACTAATTTGTGAAGATGTAACAGAAATATCTCCGAATGTAGCACTTAGAACACCGTCTGTTTGACTTAATGCAGTCAGTGTTTTTCCAGATCCAGCAGCAGAAGTTGTATATTTCATAGCTTCAACTGCTGTATTTACAGCTCCGGCAGTAATTAGGTTTTTACTCAACTTTCCAGAACTTGTGGTATCGACAGATGTTTCTGGAGTTGCTATAACCGTTGCATCTCCACCAGCTAAGGTTACATATTGTAGTGTAGGTGTAGATGTTGATGTGTTATATGTGATTAAACTGACAATATTTTCATCTGAAACCGCTGTAGATCCTGTGATTAAACCATCTGCATCATATGTGAATTTTCTAAGACTTGATGTTGTCTGTTCCCCACCGGTAGGTGAATTTGCAATGCTGATTGTTCCATCATTGGATACACTGAAATCTGATCCTACAATAACTCCACCAATAGTTGAAGAAGTAGCTGGTTTCATAGATGGAAGTAATGCCCTTTTTATTTTTCCAATTTCATCATCTGTTCCAACAACTGTGGCAAAAATTCCAAGATCAAATGTTTCTGTTGCACCGATTTGTGCATCTTCACCAGTGACAGATATCATTTTCCAAGTAGAACCACCGTCAACAGATTTCTCAACAATAATAATATCTGTTCCTCCACCTGCATTAGGTGTTCCACCTTTAACTCTATATAAAGCACCATTTGTTAATTCTTTCCAAGTTCCATCTCCGGCTAAATATCTTGCTTCATATCCAGCAGCAGGTGCCGGAACTAAACCTTCTGAACCTGCAACACTATCTGTAGCACCAATCATATCAGTATAAGTTACATATTTAAGGTTATTGAATTCAGTTGTTCCATCTCCAACCTTAACAAATGTTTTATATTGAACGGGAGAAGTTCCAGTGATTGGTTTTAATTCTATACAAACTAATCCTTTTGGAATAACTTTTTTAGTTGGATTATTCGCTAACCAAGTTACCCATTCAGCAGTAGTCATTGTCATGTTCATTACAAGAACATCATATTTAGATGTAGTATTATCCCAAACATAAAATAGTCCGGTATCTGTATCTATATAAAGAACTCCTTCTTCTCCTTCTGCCGGAAAACTATCAACAATAGAAAAAGATATTTGTTCTTTAAGATTATCTAATTTTGTTTTCAATGCATTTGTAAAATCATTTGCAGATAGTCCTTTTCCAGAAACAACTGTAACCTTATTTGTCATTAAATAGTCTAACGCTTGTTTTGTTGTTGATACATTTTGCATTGATTGATTAGAATATGATATATTATCAGAATCTATACCACCATCCGGAACACCATAAGAGGGTATACCCATAAATACTGACATTATTTTCACCCTTTCTTTTTAATGAATTACTTATTGATTTTTATTTTGAACAATAATTGTAATTGGAAGATCTATTGTAGGAACATCACCAAATGCTTCTAACGTAACAGATCCAGCAGTTTGATTAACGCAAGCAAGATTTGCAGAAGCAACAGCATTATATTGAGTTTGAGTTAAATTATCTGGAATATCAATATAAATATATGAACTTAATTTAATATTGCTGTTTGATACTGTATATTGAGTTCCAGACCAATTTGCTGCAATAAGGGTAGTATCTGTTGAATATTGTGTTGTAGTTTTACCTAATACTTCAATTATAGCATCCTGAACATTTGTTGAAAATAAACCTGTTCCAGTTGGATCAAATGTGACTTGATCTGCTGAACCAGGAGTCTCACCCCCGCCTCCACCCTCGGAACCACTTCCGGATGATACATTTTCATTATCATATTTTATTGTAACACCGAAAGTTTCTGTTGGAGTTGTCCAAATGTCTCCTTCTTCGATTCCACATTCTATAAGATTATTTCTTGCAGAAATTGCATACTTATCAAATACAGGAGTTATTTTAAATTTTCCAGATTTCGGAATATTATAAAAAGGAATTGAGTAAGGTTTAATAGTATCAAAACCTTTATTTAAATTAGTATTTACCGTAACCATATTTATATCAAATGTTTTAAATAATGTGCCATCATTCTTAAAAATTTTAACATTGATGCACGGTAACTCTAATAACATTTGGTCACTCCAAGGTGTATCAATTTCTAAAGATAGTGTTCCGCAATTATAGTTTGCACTAAACGTAAACTCAATTGGAAATGTATCTGACCTACTTATAGAATCTAAAATAGTAAAAATTGCCATATACTATCAGTCCTTTCTGAATTTTAAACAATGCTAGAGTTTTCCCTAACTATTTATATATAGTTATTTTTTGATATAATTATTGTATTTTCAAGATGTTATTTTTTAAGAAAAAGGAAACCAACCTATTTTGCTAGGTTGGTTTAAGTTATCTGTTTCTTTCGTCAGTTAGTTTTACAAAACATTCCATAATCCAAATCTTTGCTTCTTCTTGCTTTCTAAATGTTTTTCTCGGAATTCTTACAAATGCAAAAGGATCAATTACATCTACAGTAATCTGTCCTCGCTTATACTCAATTATTTTAAATTCTATTCTTCTTTGCTTTATTAGAATTCCGGCAACAAAACAGGTTTTAGAATCTGTTGTTATATTATACTCAAATACGCTTAACTTTTCAAGCAGTAGTTGTTTAGTGACTTGAAAAGATATATTGTGTCCAAACATATGTATATCACGCTCCAACTCATTTTATTTCAAAACATTCAAAATCCCGTAGTTATTTAAAAACTCCTGAACTTCGTCCTCATCATATTCATATTCTTCCGCTTCATCGTAAAAATAATCAAGCCAATTTGCCCCGTACTCTTTTCTACATTCAGCATAAATCGCTCTTAAACTTTTAGTTAGAGCATCCATCCTGTCAAGTTTTTTATATAAATCCTTAAATATTCCATTCTCCGAAAACTCATATGGGTTTGAAACAAAAATAGTCCCGGTTGTGATTGGAACTTCATGTGAATAAAATCCTGATTCTTCATAATCTCTGTAATTCATATCCTTCGGAATGAAAAATAATCCTTTCAGATTATATTTATCAAATCCAAAATCTGAATAAACTTCCGCATCAGTATACCCGGAATTAAAGTCTCCAAGTTTTCTCATAGTTGCAATATCTCTGTCAAGATCTTTTGCAACTCCATATAGATAATCACTATCAAATAGATCAATGCTCATATCTTTATGAGTTTGACTCATAGCATCTGCAATACACCAAACATCATACTTTGCATCATATAGAATTCTATATGGTTTTGGTTTATTTAAAATCCAATTCACAATATCACTGACTGAATCAGTAACATATGTACCGGATGCTATTTCTTCTAATCTTTCATCTAAGCTCACCTTTTCTGAAATTCTTAAAACTAAAGATTCTTCTTTAGTATGATTATTTAATTTTATTCCTTTTAGTTTCACAAAACATCAACCTCTCATTCAAAACAATCTGTTTCAAAAGAATATTCTTAAAATGCAAATGCTTTATCAGGGTTAAATTCTTTCTCATTACCATCTTCATCCTCAATAGTGATGATATATCTGTTACCATGTCTATTCTTTCTTCCATACCACTTCATAGCATATTCAACAGCATCCTGATAATCATCCGCTATATAAATATCTTCATAGATATTGTCAGTATCTTCCTCTTCAAAGTCACTATAACTGGATCTTGTTGGTTTAAAATCAGGATCAAAAACAGTGACCATATATCTTTCAGTGGATTCTTTAAGTGTTAGTTTCATATCAATCAAACCTTTCTTTATAAATTAGTAATCCCCAGAAATAACTTTGCTTAATGCATCAAGAATTTCACAATCTGTTTTGTAAACCATTCTTAGAATGGCTGCAAGTTCTCCCGTATCGAGTTCGTGATTCCAATGCATTTCAAGCGGCTTTCTAAATTTCTTAATGTAATTAACTGCTTGCTTCGCATATTTGAATTTTCTAATCTCATTTTTATCGTTATAATACAAAATTTATAAGCAAATATATGTGAACATAAGTAAATAGGCATAAATGCTTATAAATCTCTTTATGCAGATGAATTAAAAAGAAAAATTCATGCGCAATGGATTCATTACAAACCCTCTATCCGCTGGCATCTCTACATCACGGAATACCTTTTTCATAATTTGATATGCGGCATTTACATCTGCATTTATTAGTTTTCCTGAATTTGATCTAAAAAGACCTCTATGAACTCTTCTTGATTTAATATAATTTTTCTTTTCTGGTTGTTCATCATCAAGAAATGAAGTTCCAGAAGTATAAGATTCTTCTGTCTCGATAACAGATATTCCAACTTGTTCACATTTATAGTTTAGCTTCGATATGAATGATTCATACGGGATTTGTGTAAAATGTTGGTTATTCTTTTTACCGAGTTCTACATTTTGTTTCCACCCATCATTTTTACCAATGATAATTGTTGAAATACTGTGTTCAATACAATAGGAAACAACAAAACAAGATGTCTTGTGCATAAAATATTCTATTTTGTCATTTCTCTTATTTATTATTGAATACAGTTTATGTGAGTATCTTTTCTTATCTGACCGCAGATCAAGTTTTGATTTTTCTTTCGCAATCAGTTTATTATAATATTGATTACATGATTTTAGACCCTTACCATTTATGATAATTGGCTTGTTACCTAGATTATCAACTAAGGTTACAAAGTTATCTAAACCAAGATCAATAGACGCAACATTCTGATTTTCAAACTTATCTGCGACTTCAATAGTATAGACAAATTCTAATATAATTCTGTCATTTTCGGGTTTAACTCGACATAACTTAAATGCAACAAACCCATCTTTTTCAGAAAACACAACTTTGATCCTCATTAAATTCCCATTTTTATCTTTCATTGTTTTTGGAAACTTAATAAAACCATTTTCAACATGGATTTGTGCGTATGTGAGTTGAAAACCGCATAATCTGTTTCCTTTCAGATATTTTGGTGGTTTCGGCATACCATTATATTTATCTCTATGTTTGCTCCAATCCTTAAGGGATCTGAAAAATGATTTCCAGTTTTTATCAAGAACTCTTAGAATTTGCTGACTAGAATTAGCAAGACCTAAATTCCAATAATCAGGATATTCTAAATCATCGTGAAGAATTTTCTCAATAGTTGTATATCCTAGATACTTCCCGTTATTAAAAAACTCTTGACGAATAAGATAATTTCCATGATTATAGATATTCCTAGCTAACATACACTTATCGACAAGCATACTATAATAAATATTCTGTTTGTCAATAATGTGCCTCTCAGTTCTTTTTACAATCACCTCATTCACCTCCTTTCTACTATAATTATACAATATTTTCACAAAGTTGTCAATGATACAAATAAATTATAATAATTAACACTTATTTATGAGTGTTTACTTATATAAAATATTACCATCCTACCACAAAAAAATAATTTACTTATAAAGTATGATTTTTATGAATTGTTAGTTTATTTACAATATATTTATGTTATTTACTATATATAGTATAACATATTATAATGAAAAAGTCAAGAGTAATTTGAATATTCTTAAACAAAAACCTCCACAAACTTTGCAGAATGTAGAGGTTTTGTTTTGTATAAACTGTACTGTTAAGCTTCTTTCAAGAAAACACTTCCACCAATTTCCTTTGCAACTTCCCTTGCCTTTTGAAGATCATTCCAAGATCCCCAATAATACCAACCATCGTTGGCACATCTTGCAACAATATACTGTTCAATATCTGTTACTGAACTGTCTGTAATAATAATTCCTACTTTTGCATCAATAACTCTCATTTTTTATAATCCCCCCTTAATGATTGATGAAATAATCGTATTCGTGAAAATCGTAATCAATTTCGTTTCCGTCATTAAACACAACTGTAAAATGATATCCTCTATTCATTATTGTCTTTACATTTTGAAGTCTTTTTGTTTTGTTTTCTTTAATATTCATAATTAGAACTTTCATATTTACCTCCAAACTCCTGCGAGAAGATTTGTAAAACACTTTGTCAGGACTTCTTCAAACTCTGAACGTGTCATTTTCTTATCCCTCCCGAATAGAAAAAATAGCATCCAAACAGTTTTCCCAAAGTTCATCGTTTATAACCTTAGTAAGACGAAGACATCTAAGAACTCCAACGGTCTGATTTTTTTCAGCCGTTGCAACCGGAGAATAAGCACCGAACTTAGATGCTGTTTTCATGTAATCAACAACCATTTTGTCAAACATATTCATCATTGTCTTTTCTGTTTTCGAGGGTTTTGTTTTAATCATGTTTTTCATTTTTTATTCTCCTCCTAGATTTTTAATGTGGTTAAGTTGTTTACAAGTATAGTATAACATATTTTATGGAAAATGTCAAGAGGTTTTTGAAAATTTGAAATAAAAAATCCAGTAAGAAAATACTGGATTTTTGTATAGTATTTACAAATAATTAGCCTTTGTTTCCTGTAGAATATTGTTCATAAAACATATTTCTAAGAGTTACAATATCCTTTGGTATATTTTCTCTTTCTTCCCTTGTATGTGTTTCAAACATTGTTTTAAGCCATCCATAAAAATCATTAGCAAGAGGAGTTGTTAATGCTGAGGTTTTTTGTGTATATCCTCTTCTAAGTGTTTCATGTGCTAATCCACGCATAAACTTCCAAAAATGATAGTATGTTAATTTTAGTTTTGTCATGAACCCGGCAGAATCTTCAATTACAAATCCTTCAATAATTCTTCCATTGTATTCATAATCATTTTCAAGAACCTCATTGTACCAATCGTAAAAGTCAGACCAGTTAGCAATTTCAGCGGCTTTTTCTTTTACTTTGATTCCAAGGTCGTTTCCAATATTTATAACATCTTCATAATTATATTGGGTAAAGTTGATTTCATTTCTGATAATTGACAGTAGAAATAACTCAGATTCAGGATATTCAATGATATGGGGATCATGAATCATATCTACGCATTCAAAAACAAATGTTACATTTTGTTCTCTACAAATAGTCTTTAGCTTTTCAATGTTTTCAGTAGAGATTTTATTGTAAACCATTTCCTTTAGCCATATAGCATAATCTCCATCAGGATTTGATTTAGTTGTGATGAACAAATCATCTGTTTCTTCATTATAAGATACAAGACCTAAGAATCCGTTTTCCTTAACATAACAAGTTATCGGGAATTGGAGTTTATGTTGAAGCATATCAAATTTAGTTTCCGGTCTCTCGTTAATGTTGAAAAATTTGTGGTACCCACGAGCGACAACTTTCATGGTATTTGTATTGATGTAAAGACCTCTTGCAACAATGGTCTGTTTATTCCAAACACTATCATAAAATGCTTCTCTAGTAAAATTAAATGAAGAAATATTTCCAAATTGTTTTTCCTGAATAAATCTATTACTTCTAAGGTTAAGAACTACATCGGCAATATCGGATGTTACAAGTTGTTTTTCCTGTTCAACCTGTACCGGAGGCTTAAATACTGTATTTTTAATTTCAACCACATGGAATCCTTCTTTATCTAATTCTACAATTCTAAGGTTTTCACCAAATTCAACCTTACCTTCAAGGTTGAATACACGATCTTTAATTTGTGTTTCGCAATGTTTTGTATTTCTATGTCCATGAATTTGGTAAGCATTATCAGGAGTTGTTTTCATCCATGTTTCTGCAATAGTCTCAAAGTCATTATAATTACCTACTCCATGAATAATTTGATGTGTTGATAGTTTTGTAAAGTTTTCCGGAAGTGTAGCAATTCCTCCATGAGTTACCACAACTTCTTTATCATTATATTGATACCATGCAAGTTGTCCAAGTTTACGATAAAATGTGCGAATCTCTTTCTTATCGATATCGGATTGTTCCAGTTGTTTTTTAGTGAACAATTCAAATTCTTTTGACTGTCCAATTCCATCATGAGCGTAAATCCACAACCATCTTTCATGATTTCCTTCAAGAACAAGGACATTCTTTCTTTTAACAGCTTCAATGAAGAATTTAACAGCTTCAACATTTTCAATACCACGATCAATAATGTCACCAACAAAGATATAAAAGTAGTTGTCATTAAATCCGTTCTTAAAGTATTCCATCAATGCTGTATAACATCCATGCACATCTCCAATATGAATAATCTTCTCATAGTTACTCATATTAAATTTCTTCATCCATATTTCATCCAACTGTTCTGGTTTCAAAACTTTAATGCCAGATGGAATCTTTTGTGTTCTAAATCTGGAATACATTTTATCAATGCAATCTTCCGGAACCTGTTTAAGAGGAATTCTACCAGCATTTCTTCTTTTACATTCTTCAATAGGAAGATCAGTGAAATCAATACAGTACATTCTATAACGATATGTATCTGCCATTTCTTTATATTTATTCATTTCTGATGTTTTAGAATTAGTAGCATCAATAACAGTAAATTCTCCATGTTTCATTCTAATTTCAAGAAGTTTAAAAAGAATGCTCCATGTATCTTTTTCATTATTCATGCTTACTTCTTCTGAACCATAAATATTTTGTTGAGAAGATTGGCACTGTAATCTAATTTCATCTGCGGATAGAGAAAATGGTCTAAGTCCATTATTATCAATAAATGTAGATTTACCACAACCGGGTGCGCCTCTAAGCAAAAGCAATACTCTCATTTTTTATCCTCCTTAATTATAATTCCTTGTGATCTTGCAAAGTCATAAACCATCTGCTCTAAGCTACGGGCAGGTCTCCCAGAATCACGGTCGTCATAGATCATATCTGTCAATGTATTAGCATCCAACAATGCTAGAACATCCGAATAACTCATTTTCATTTCTTATTCTCCTTAAATTTGAAATCAGCACATATCTTATCATTTGGATTGTGTGATTCAAGTTCTGGGCCCTTGCACAAACACGCCTTACAATCAATGCTATAAAATCTGCAAACCTTACAAGTTGCATCCTTCTTCAAAGAATTTACATTTAGTAAATATTCAGTTCTTTCCCAATAAGTTATTTTATACCGCTTACAAATATAATCAAGAAAGTCGTCTAATGTCATCCAAAAGAAAATTCCCTCATCCGGAAGTTTACACTTTGATATATAATCCTGATTAAAATTCTCATCAATGATGTCCATTAACTTATCAACATTTGTTTCCGATATAACATACGGAATTAGATCTATAGAATCTAAATATTCAAATTCTTGTTTTTGAATAGTTTGCCAATTTTCCATATTAACCCTCCTCCATTTTTAATCTGTATCCGAATTGATTTTCACCAATTACAAGATATGGAATTGTTTGTGGAAAAATCTGTTTGTTATGAATATCTCCAATATATACACAACTTATTAACATAGAATCATTCATAACTTTAAGTAATTCTTTAAGCAATCTTCCATTAGGTGTGTCAAGAACATCAATATCTGCCGTGATTCCATCTTCTTTCACATCGAAGGATTTTGCTATAGCACAAACTTTTGCAAAATCAGGTCCATCAATAAAACCACCCATATTGCCAAAAGTAACAAATCTATCTTTACAATCTTTAAATAATTTTATCATCTGATCTTTATCCACAATATATTTTCTTTGCACTTTGTTATTAAATTTATAAACATATGCAGATAATTTCATTGGCCCATCCACTTCTCACTGTCTACCTCCCTACTTCCACCAGACCTAAGTGCCTCAATTTCCTTATCCTTCATTCTCAAAAGCATATTAGCATTTCTAAGATCTTGCTCAAGCATTTCAATTTTTCGATTAGCTGTCTCAAGCATTCTTTGAGTTGATTCATAGAGGCATTTATAATGGATTGGATCGAACATAGGTATACCCTCCTTTATATATTTGTAAATATATTATAACACATTGCACAGTAAAAGTCAAGAGTTTGCTAAAATGTTTTTGTTCTAACAGACTCTTAGTTCTTATAAGTTAAAATAATAAATCGTTTCTTCTCTAAAGTTAATCCCGTATCTTCTTTTGATGTACCTTACAAAATCATAATGGCTAATACAATTAAATAAGAAATCATCGTCCGGATTTTGCTCAAGATATTTATCCTCATAATCTTCTTCCAAAATATGAATGATTTCTTCTGCATTATCTAAATCATTTTCTTTAAGTATAGATAGAATATCAATAGTATCTAAAAATGCATATTCTTGTTTTTCTAAACTTTCAAACTCACTGTTTGTCATTTTCAAACTCCTCAGCACGTTTTATATCATATTCTCGTGTATATCCATTTTCATAAAACTCACGAACTCTATATTTTATATTTTTAATGTTCACGTCAAGAGTTCCATTTTTATTTCGGCTTATACAGTTAGACGAATCCTCTATAAGCACTTGGTAGAAATTTCCTAATGAATCATACCCATGT
>JAGCBE010000069.1 GCA_017652345.1 Methanobrevibacter sp. | reverse complement strand
ATAAACAAAAACTACATTTTTTTTACTTCATTATGCACTTGAAAAAATGAATCAATATATCTTTCCATTTCATAAATAGTGATTAAGTCCAATTGTGTTGCTAGTAATACTTTACCAAGACATAAATGTAATCCCCCATCTGCTGTTTCCTTGTCAAACATATTTTTGAATTCATTAACATTTTTTGTTAATATTAATTGAGCGTTCATTACTTGCCTCCTAAATATATTTTTTGTATGCTAATAACATACATAATGTATAGCAATGTTTCATATTGTTTCCAAATATAGTCAAATAGATAACATAAGGAGAAAAAAATATGAATGGAGAAATAGGAAAGAAAATAAAAACCTTACGAAAGACAAGAGGAATGACTCAAATTCAACTAGCTGATGCATTAGGAGTTGAAAGAGCATCTATTTCGAACTATGAAACAGGAAGAAGATTTCCACACCTTCAACAACTTGAGCAGATTGCTAAAATTCTCGGTGTTTCTCTTGAGTATTTTGGAGTTGAAACCAACGAAGCACATGATTTAATTGCAAGGGCAAAAATGGTATTCGAAAATGATTCTATTCCTTCACAAGAAAAAGCAAATGTATATAAAGAAGTTATGAGGTTATACTTAAAAATTGAAGAATAGGATTGTCGGACATTTCTTCCTGTCCGATTGGATAAAATGATTCACTTTGTAAGCATTTAATTTTTAATTATGATTTCATCGTTTCAAATAAGAATATTCCGACAAAGTAAGTAAAGATAATTAGGTATTATCTTTATTTGCCCAAATTTACCACTATACATAGAATAATTAAAATGTTACAATAATAAGTTTTTCTATTTTTATTATCTTAATATTCAGTTTTCGTAAGTGAAGATAATTAGGTCTTATCTTTGCTTACTAGATTTACCATTGCATTTTTATTTTTTAATTTGTTACAATTAAAGGTTAAAAAAAGAGGTCTTTTTGACCTCTTATGCTTTACTATATGGAATTGTACCTCTTATATTTGAATATCCTGATACAACTGTTAATGTTAATGCACTAACTAAATCATTACAATTTATATAGTTATTTGAATTAACTTGATAAATTGCATTTGTTTGATAAAATCCTGTTCTTGCTATTGTTGGAGCGTTGACTCCGTAAAGAATAGATACTGCATTTGTTGCACTTTGTCCTACAACTGCACTTTTACTTGTTGATAATCCTGTATATGCAACATAATATCCACCAAACACTCTTAATAAATCATTTGTTAAGAAACAATAACTATTTCCTGTTACATTTGAAACGCTGCCTCTACAATTTGTAAAAGTACCTTCATAAGCAATTAAGCTATCTTGATAACCATTTACCCAAAAACGACAATTTTCACAAACTGCATTTAATCCATTTCCAAATACTTTAATACAAGTTCCTGAAGTTGTTCCACTTGTTTTAAGATTTAAACCTTTAATTGTAATATTAGTTCCATTAAAGATGTTAGCATATACACCACTTATTGCTATTGAAATATCACTACAATTAGTAAAATCTAATGTTACTGTTCTATTCCCTGATGCAAAATCAAACATTCTATATGGATTAGCACTTGTTCCTGAACCACCAACAGGTACAGGATATTGTGTTCCGTTGTTACATCCAAATGTACCTATAATTTTTAATTCTAATGAAGAATAATCTGTACCACCATTAATAAAATTATTAACTAAAGTTGTAATTTCTTGATTATCATTTAAGCCATTACATACATATGTATAACTATTTGCAGCTTTTAAAGTTGCTACATCTTGCACCCATTGATTATAATCATTAATTGCAGTTGAAAGCCCTTCACCATCAATGAAATTTTTTAAAATAACACATACATCTGTTCCTGCATTTTTAGTAGTATCAAATGTAATTGTTATATAGCTGCTATTTGTATTTAATGTGTAATTATCTTCTTCTTCTCTTAATCCATTAACATAAACTTCAACAATTGAATATTTATTATTGTATAAGTTAGTTGGAAGATCAGTAATAACGCTTGTAGAAGATGATGCCATTGTAACATCACTTTCAAATTGTTGAATAATTGCGTCATAATAATCATCATAACCTTTAACGGCTGTAAAATAAGGACATACTGCTTGGCCTCTTGTATCAATTACTTGACTAACAACTGATGCATTAGGTTGAATAATTGCATAACCTAACATTAATTCATATACTTCATCAGTTTGCGTTAAATTACTAATTGTTGGTACGCTTGTTAATGCATCTCCAACAACTAATTCAATATATCTACCTGATGCAGTTTGCACATTGTTATATTGTAATTTAATTGGAACATAGTATGGATTCGCACCTGTTGGAGCAGTTCCTACGCTTAAATTTACTACTGCATTATTAACATAACCTTTTCCTTTTATTGTTGCTTTACCAATTGCAACATTAACAGTTAATCCTGTTCCTACTGATACCTCCAAACCACCTTTTAAAACTCCTGTTTCACAAACAATACTAAACCAATCGCTTATATCATCAGCATTGTAATTTCTATCATAGCCTGTTTCAAAGGAATCATCAGGCAAAGCATTAAAAAATAAAGATTTTTGAGCCATATACTATCCTCCTATTTTAATTAATTTAACTTGAGCCTCTATTAATGTTTTCAAATATGCTTCAATGTCCTTAAAATTCGATTTAAGCCACTCTTCTACCTTTATAGGCATATTTGCCTTAATAGTCTTAATACACTTCTCTACGGCTAATTTTTGAGCCTCATAATCGAAAATATTATCTTTCTTCATTTGATCTACATAAGTTTGTTGAATTTCTAAAACTGCACTTTTTACTAATTGATATAAAGAGTTCATTATTTGTTTTAATTCATCATTTTTTACCCACTTATTAATTAAGTAAGTAACAAATATACCTAAACCACTAATAATAACTCCAACTATTCCAATTATTACTTGAGTTCCAATTGCATTCCAATCCATTATTTCAACCTCTCTTTCAAGTGTTCTATTTCTTTTTCATGAATTAAAATCTTTCTTGCATTTTCATCAATTTCTTTTCCATGCTCTTTAACTCTAATTGAAAGATTTTGATTATCTTCATTCAAACGATCAATACTATCATTCAGCTTAACAATTGATTTATTTAAATTTATTATTGGCTTTATTATCAATGCTACTATTACAGAAATAATAGCAAGTAATGAGCCTATTGCTGCAATTAATAATCCCATAAATGTATTCCCATCCATACGCACATACCTCTTTATTTTAATTATACCACAATAATTTCCAATTTTTAACAATAATTTTTATTTTAATAAAAAAAGCCTCATCATTGAGGCTTTGTAAACTCTTGTACCCAATATGTTCCATATGATCCTCCCTCAACATACCCAACTCCTAAATGTGTATAATTCTTATTTAGAATGTTAGCTCTATGCCCTGAAGAGTTCATCCAATCATTCATTACTTGTTCTGAAGTCTTTTGACCAGCTGCAATATTTTCCCCTGCATAATTATAATGGATTCCAAAGTTTTGCAACATTTCAAACGGTGTTCCATAAGTTCTTGAGTTATGGTCAAAGTAATTATTATCTCTCATATCCATAGCTTTTAATGTTGCTACATGATTTAGTTCACTATTTAACATTACAGGATTTAACCCTTGTTTATCTCTTTCTTGATTAACTAAGTCTAATACTTCTTTCATTTGAGCTACAATAGGAGTATCCATTGTTTCATTACCATCTTGGATGTTGTCGCTTTTTGAATCCTCTTCCGTTTGTGTTCCTGTATCTGCATGAGGTAAATTAATTTTTTCATTTGGATAAATTAGTCTTGGATTTTTCAAATGCTTATTTAATTTTAATACCTCATTTAAATCCAGGTGATATCTATTACAAATGCCCCAAATTGAATCCCCTTGCCTAACATTGCAGTTTTTAGCATAAGCACTATTTCCAATGGCAAGTGCAACTAACAACATAGTTATCATACAAATTAAGTTTTTCATATAATTAATTTGTGTCATTATGTTGTCATTATTCATTTAATGAAACCAAAATAAAAAGCCTCAAAATGAGGCTTTATTCATTTCCATATTCAGCTTCTTCACCATAACCTGATTCATCTTGCTTAAATGTATATTTAATAATTCTAGTTGCTTGTTCATAATTGAAAAATTCATCTCTAATCATTAACAAATCTCCAATAAAGAAATCAGTTTCAAATTCATATTGAGAATTCTGCAAATCAATTTCTCCATTAAATTCTTTTAAAATAAGTTGTTTAGATAATGCATTTTTACCTTCTTGTTGTTGCATTGTTTGATATGTTGTAGAAGAAGGTAATATTTCAGTTCCATCTTCTAATTTTGTTGAAATATTTGATTGTAATAACATTTCATACCTGTCGATATTTGTTCCACCTGCATTATAATCTTGAATATAATCAACATTAATATTATTATTATTTGAATCTTTTTCTGTAAAACTTGATACTACTCTAATAAATGTTTTATATTCTTCGCTATTTTCAAAATACTCGCTAGTAATTAAATTATCCATTGATTGACTAAAAACAATATATGATGATTTATCATTTCCTTTTATTGCATGAAAATATAATTGTTCATTTTCGTATGTTACATAGCATCCACAATTATTAGTTTTAAGTAATTCTTTTATAAACTCCCATAGGTTGCTTCTTGGTGCTTGTGTTTGCTCAATAGTAATATTAAATGAAGGTTGAATTACATTAAAGCCTGTTATTTGTCTTGGTGTTAAAGCACCTGAACCTAAATTATTATTAACTAAATTATATATTGCAGTTGCAAGATCAGTATTTAATTGAATTGGAGCTAATATAATTCTTTGTTTTAATATCCATTTAGCTTCAAATCCTTTTACATCAATCATTCTTGCACCTTCACTATTAAATGAATAATCTACACTTTTAATTATCCAAATGTAAGGCTTATTAGGAATCTTGATGTAATTTCCCATTTTTAAAGCAGCTACATTATTATCACTAGCTGGAGCATATACTTCAAATTCTCCAATTTCATAATATGATAATTCAAACCAACATTGAGAAGGCTCAATTACTGCAAAAGATTTTAAATTGTACTTGCCTATTACTTCTAAATAAGGAATCATTCATAACGCCTCCTATATGTAATAGTGAAGTACACATTATCAGTTACTTGAGGAGTTCCTCCAATGTATTCACCTACATTAAAAGTATTTTCTCCTGTTTCTAACTGAAGCCAATCAGTACCATTAAAATTTAAATAACTTAAAACAGGTTGACCGTTATAAGTTGTTGATCCATTAATTTTTATGTATTTTTGACCTCTAACTGTATTTATCTCTACTTCATCATTTTGTTGTAATGTAACATTCAACCACATAAACCATCCATTTTGTTCTCCTGTGCTACAAGCAATATAAGGATTTTCTACACTTCCTAATGCAGTAATTTTTATATTCATTCCTACTGAAACATCGCCATCGTTAGTAAATGTTTTTGTTGCATTAACATCTAATGCTCCAAATGGCCTTCCATATGGTGTGAAATATTGACCTGTTTCCATTGGAAAGTACAATAAATCTAAATACATTGAAATAGCTGATATAACTTGATTTAAGTCCTCCCAATAAGGTTGATTACAATATATATCAAGTTTAATTTCACACATACTCATCATTCTTGTATATGGTGGAATAGTTGCTATTCCTTTTATAGTTATTGTATTTCCGTTTTCAGTTTGTTGAAGCGTTACATATTGTTTAGATTTAACCACGCTTGTGAAAAAATCAATACTATTTTTAATATCAGGCTTAACTTTAAATGTTAATTGTATTCCTCTTGGAAGAGCCTTTACACCTTCTACAATAGTTCCATCAATATAAGGTGAAGACACTGTATGTATATCAGTATCTATTCCATGCAACGCTTCACATCTACTTAAAATAAAATATTCAGTAGAATTAAGGAGGTCAAGTTGTTGATTATTTTTATTTATTAAAATTAAATCCATATTCTTAACCTCCTATTGCTCTTTTTGCTTCTAAAGCTGCTTTATGTAAAGCAAGTTTTGATGTTTCCATCTTCTCAAATTTATAATCAAAGTTATAATTATTTATAATTTGTTGATTCTTAATTAAATCAAATAATTTTTCAACCCATATAGGAGTTGTAGATGATAAATTGCCTACTCCAACAATTCCTGAATTATCAACATCTAAATTATTAGTCATTTTATCTAATGAAGATTGCATATCTTTAGTAACATCCCCAATTTCATCAGTAAATCCTTCACCAATACCTAATGCTAAATTTTTACCTATTTCTTCTTCAAATAATTTACTTGGAGATTTAATTCCAAAGAATTTTTTAACATTATCTACAACTGAATTTCCAAACTCTTTTATTTTTTGCCAAATTACATCAAGGTCAAGGAATCCATCAAAAATACCTGCTAACATATCAGCACCTGCTTTAATCAATTCAGGAATGCCATCAATTAATCCTTGAACGATTGAAGTAATAATTGTTGGTATTTGTGGTATTAACAATTTTATAAATTCAGGTATTGCTTGGATAATACCTTGTAGCAATGTTAATGCACCTTGAATAATGTTTCCAATGTTTGAAATTAAAGTATTTACTATTGCAGCTACGATTCTTGGTATTTGTGGAATTAACTTTTGAATTAATAAAGGAATTGCATCTATAATTCCATTTAATAACTTCAAAGCACCTTCAATTAAATTAGGAATCATACTTAATAAACCATCAATTAATGTATCAACAATAAATGGTATTTGTGGAATTAATGCTTCTATCAATAAAGGAATAGCATCAATAATTGCATACAATAAAGTAAGAGCTGCATCTATTAATTGAGGAATAAATGAAACTAATGCTTCACATATAGTAGTAATAATTGTTGGTAAAGCATCAACTATACTTTGAATCAATGTTGGTAATGCTTGAACGATTCCAAGTATTAATTGCTTTACTGCTTCTAATAGCATTGGAAGAGCATCAACAATTGATTTTACTATTAAAGGCAATGCATCTATTATTGCTTGTAATATTCTAGGAATCATTGTTCCTAATGCACTAACTATTTGTGATACACCATTTAAAATTGTTGTAATTAAATCAGGTAATGCATCAACAATTGTTTCTATAATTGCAGGAATTAATTCAACTGCAATATTTACAATGCTAGGTATTAAAGAATTAACTTTATCTAATAAAACCTTAACAATTCCATTTAATCCCTCTGCAAATTGTTTTGCTCCTTCAACTGATCCTTTAAATGCAGTTTGTAATCCTTGACCTATTAATTCTACAAATGGCTTTATTGTTTCCAATAATCCTGCAAATGCATTTTTAAGCATTGTCATTATTGGCTCAGCAACTGCTCCAAGTTCAGCCGTAACTTGTCTTAATCTTGTTTGTGCTTTTTCGGCCTCTATAATATCTTTATTATTTTCTTTAAAATGTTTTGCTTGTTCACCATAGGATTTATTTAATTGATCTAATATTAATTTATTGCGTTGTTCTTCACTTGAACAATTTCCAAGTTTTTTGTTAAAATCATCAACAGATACTCCATTCCATTCTAATGCATCGGCTAATGTTCCTTGAACCTCACCCATTTCAATTGTATGGTTTATTGCTTCTGCTAATCCTTCAGTACTAATTGCTTCACCATATTGAGCAAATACACCTGTTAAGACATTTGTATAATCAGCTAATTGTTGTTCGGTTTTAGCAAATTTAGACATTTGTTGCATAGCTTCAGTTGTTTTAGATGTATCACCTAATACTGCATTAAATTCGGCATAAGTTTTTTTCATTGTTTCAACACTATGTCCATTTGTTGTAAATGCAGTTTCAAGTTGAGCTTGTTCTTTTCTAAATTCTCTAGTTGATTCACCCATTGCTAAAAATCCACTAGCTGCTCCTGTAGCTGCTGCTGCAATGCCTAAAGCAGCACCACCTAAACCTTTTGCAATTTTACCTGCTACTCCTTCAGCACTTTTTCCTTGCTTTTCTTGAGCATCAGTTAAAGCTTTTAATTCTTGTTTAGTTTTAACACCTGCATCTTCAAGTTCTTTTAATGAAGCAGTATAATCATTAGTTTGTTTTTCTGCTTTATTAATTTTTGCAGTTTGTTGATTAATAGCTATTTGAAGATTTTTAGCTTCTTTTGTATTTTCTTTCCCTGCTGCAACCATTTCATCATAGCGTTGTTTCATATCCTCAAGTTTCAACTTTTCAGCTTCTAAAACCTTATTTAGTTGAGTGATTTTAGCAGTTAAGCCTTCAGTTGAATCAGACCACTTTCCTAATGAAGAAGTTGCAACATCAAATTCACTATTAACTGTTTTTATATATTGATTAAGTTGTTGAGTAGAAGATGAGAATTGACTAATATCAGCCTTAAAGACCGTAGTTATAGTATTTTCATCCATTCGATTCACCTCCTAATACCAAGTTGCATTTTTAGAAGATACCCATGTACCTGTATTTTCTTTTCTATTTTTATTATTCAAATGAATAATTGTTTGCACATATAACTCTAATACTTCTCTATAATCACGCTTTTTTATTTCAAATGGAGATAACCCCATAAATTGTTGAGATAAAAACATAACTATTTCAAATGAAGAAGTATTTTTTTTATTAGAAGGTGGAGTTGTTGATTTAACTCCACCTTTTATTAGTTTTTTTCGGCTTTTCCGTATTCGCCTTTAATTGCTTGACCAATAGCCATCATAAAATCATGTAAGTCATTTGGTCTTAATAGCTTTAAATGTTCTTCTTTAAAATCGCAAAATACATTTCTTAAAAACTCAAGGATTAACTCCATTTGTGCTTTAAAATCAGTATCTTTTGATTTAGTTTGAAACTCTTCAAACTTAATGATAGTATCAAAAGAGAAACCATAACATACATAAGTATGCATAGGCTCTTTTGAAGTATTGTCTTTATAAATGTTTAATTTAATCTCCATATTTTTACTCCTTTTTTTATTTTAAATTATGCTAATACTGTAGCAGCGTTATCAGGTGTAACAACTTGCGTAAAGAATTTAGATACTAATGTAGCTACATCTGAAGCAGTTATATCATCAGCAATTGGAATTGCTATATCTAAATTTCTTTTGCCTGTAGTAGTCCATGCTTTCTTTGGTGCAACACATTCAAACTCAACTGTTTGACCTTCTGAACCTGTTCCATCATCAATTGTATTAGCTGTTTGGCTAATTGAATTACACTTATTCATAAATGACCATACTAATAAGCAAGGCTTATCAACATTTCCATCATGTAAAGCATAACCTACTGCTACATAAGGTTTTGTTGATCCATCAGGATTAGTTGCATATCCTGTTAAATCAGTATCGATTGAAATAGCAGTTTGACCTAATAATTCTGCTTGAATAGAATCAGCAATTTTTATTGTTTCAAAACTTCTATTAATTGAAGTTGCTCCATAAGTAATTTCTTGTGTTATATTATCAGCAAAGATTTTTTCATTATCATTTGTAATATCTCTTGATACACTCTTAACAGGTGCTAATTGTGCAGGTGTTCCAAATGTAATAGTTCCATCACTTGCAATTGTTACTGATGCGTAGTATAAATGACTACATCCTCTATATTGTACTCCCATTTTATTTCCTCCTATAAAGTATCAATTTTTTTAATATCAGCTTGGCGAGAAAACCAAGTTTCATGATAAGTGTTGTTAGCATATCCAACACCACTTGTTATGTAATTATTTTGCTTTAATAATGTTAATGCTTGGATTAACCTTGAATATAATGTTGCTGCGTTTTTAGTGAAGTATTTAAGATTAAATTCATATAGAATTGCTTTAGTAACATTATCGGCATTGATTTGGTCTCCTGTATAATTCTCGAATATTGTAAAATACTCATCAGGTAAAGATGCAGGTGCATCTCCTTCTGCATATACAGGTATTTGATTGTTATTTTCATCATAGATAATTAAATCATCAAATATATTAACCATTATTCATTGCCTCCTTTATTACTTTGTTGAATTCTTCTTGTTGAATTTCCAAAACTTCTTTTTTTACATTTCCGTTTACTTTTATAGCATTGTGTAATCTAAAATCTGCTGCTATATGTGGTGTTCCAAAAGCTAATAATGTAACTTCAGGAGCAACATACCAACTTACACCTACATATGCATATACATAACCACCAACATTTTCAACAGGCATTTTACTTACTTGAGTAGCTACTCTTTTTGCATTTCCTGTTGATCTACCTTTACCTTTAAAATTATAAAGTGAGTTGTCCATTGCCTCTTCTACTTTTTTATTTGCATATTCTTTAGATTTTGTTAATGCATTTATTGTTGCCTTTTTTACTGCTTCTTCGCCAAGTGAAGCAATTTTATTTTGAAGTTTTGTTAATTCTTTATAATCAATACTACTTGCCACTATGCTCCACCTTCTAATATTTCAAGTGGTATTACTGCATATCTATTTCGCATTTCAACATTTTCGGGTTGACCTTTAACAAGATAATCAACTCCATTAATAGTTAATATATCTCCTGCTTTTAGGTCATCCTTCCACCAAGTTATATAAGTTGTTTTAGTATTAACAACTACTAATCCATTTGCATTAAGTTCACTTGTTCCTTTTTGTTTGAATTTTCCTCTTAAATTTGCTACTTCCACCACTTCTTTTTGACTCCTACCGTTAATCCTAGTTGTTTGTGTTCTTTTTTGAATTGCAGGAGTTACAAATTCTCTAATCGGTGCTGGATTGTACATTGCTATCCTCACTATGTGGATGATTAATTCTTAAAGTAGCAATTAATGAAAGAGTTGTTGAAGTGAAATCTCCATCTTCTATTAAGTCAGTAACGGCTTTTGCTAATATATATTGAGCCTGTTCACTATTTAAATAAGTATTTGATATTCCTTGCTCATATAACATTGTTTTAGCCATTTGAGTCCAATCTTGAACAAATTCATCTTGACCTGAATCTGCTAGATTAGTCATAACACCAATTACATTTGTATTGTTTTCATTTTCCATAGTTCCACCTCCAATATATTGGCAGGGCATTAAATGAAAAGGAGCAAATGAAGTAAAACCAAAAACACCTAATGCCCTGATTTAATTAATTTTTAATTAAGCTGCTTTAGTTACTGCAATGAAGCCATCCTTCTTAACTACTGCTCCACCTAAATCCATTGTTCCACGAATTGTAAGCATGTTAGAAGTAAATGCATAATCTTCTGATACCTTAACTTCATAATCACTGAATAATGCTAATTCAAAGTTTTCAGGTTGTCCATATAACATAGAAACACCATTTGCACTTGCACTTGCTAATGCAGTTAAATTAGGATTTAAACAATATCTAACAGTTAAACCACCATCTTTAATTGTTCCTGTGTTTGGATTATTAATATCAGGTGTAATTTCATACACTGCTTGAAGTGTTGTATCGCTTCTTACATCACCAAATGCTACTAAATCAGCCTTTGTTAAGAATAACCAAGCGTTACCATAAATAGTTTCATCTGAACCATAATTGAAAGCAATTTTTCTTAATGTTGTATCATCAATTGCACTAATATTTAATGCAGCTGGTTTTGCTAGTAATGTATCACTAACAATTGCACTAGTAATAATATTAGCTGCTTTTACTCTTAATGATTTTTCAGCACTATCAACAATTTTTCCTTCATAGTCAAGTGGTGATTGTTTCATAACTTGATTTGTAATATATGAAACGATACCATAAGATGCAGGTGTAATTGTCTTATATGCATAAGTAGGATTTGATTCAGTAATTGCTTGTCCTTCAGTTTGTGCTGAAGCAGTACCAATTGCAGTTTCATAAGCTACTTCATATGCACCCATACCTACTGCATTTGTAACTTTAACTAAATCGACAATACTAGATACTTGATTAAATGTTGGATTAATATAAGGATTAACTTCAGTTGGAGTTGCTATAGTTCCACTTGCAATTGTAACTGCTCTTAATTCCTTAACATCAATTTTCTTCTTTCCTGTTTCTTTAAATTTTGTTGCTCTTTCTTCCATTTGTTTTCTTAATTCTTCATTCATATTATTCTTTCCCTCTCTCTTTTCAAATTGTAAAAATTTTGCTCTTTCTCCTTCAGGTTTTCCTTCAGGTTCTTTTGGTTGATCTAATGCATCAATTTGTGCTTCAACCTCTTTTAATTCAGCAATTAGTTCAACCTTTTCGGCTTCTAATTCTGCTAATGAATCACCTAATTCTTTTAATTCTGCTTCATCTTCTGATGCTTCATTTTTTGCTTTGATGTCTTCTAATTCTTTATCGATTTCATCAAGTCTTTTTTGGCATTTAGCCTTTTGTTCTTCTAAAAATGCTTTTAATTCCATTTTTTGACCTCCATAAGTTTCATTTTGTTTTTATTTCTTAACTTTAGTACTGCAAGATGTTTCTCTTTCTCCAAAGAGTTATGTTTCACATTCTCCAACGCTTCATAAGACCTTGCATATATTTCAGTTAAATTTCCATAAGCACCATTAGTGCATATAGCAACATCGAATAATTTACCGACTTTTAATATAGTTCGGTGAATTTCATAGTCAGGATCACTCCATTTTCCATGTTCAATTACTTCTTGTTCTTCAACAGTAAAAGCAAATGAACCTTCAGTTAATAATCCTGCTTGTACCATTTTATATACATCTCTATTTTGAGTTGTATCTATTAATTCAGCATGTATAAACATACCTCTTTCATCAGGTGTTAATGTTAATGAGCCATTTCTTGTTCTAGCACAAATAAAGAAGTCATCATTATGATTAATTTTTAAACATACATCGCTCATATCAGCATTATCAAAAGCTTTTCTATCTACCTTTTCATAAAAGCCTCCATCCCAACCTTCAATGTATGCTTCTCTATCAAATACAATTGGATAACCTTCAATTATCATTTTTCCTTCTTCATTATCTTCTGCTCTTACTTCACATTCATTAAGCCTGATTTCCTTCATTAGTTTTTCCTTCATCAGTTCCACCTCCAAACTCATTATCTAAATTGTTATATCCTCTTGGCCTTGCTAATCCTTCTCCATTAGGTAGAGGAGCATAACCATACATTTCTCTATATTCATCTAATGTAAATACACCTGCAGCAATTGTAGCCTGTACAACCTTTGTTATTTCGCTTGTTGACATTAGTTGTATTTTCATTGGATATAATTCTACTCTATCACCATAAGATGTTTGCCATTGGCTAAAGAAAACTTTACTCATTGCTTGAGCCAAACTTACTGCAGCTGGTTCAATCCAATTTTCATAAAATGCTTCTTTATCAGTTTCATTAAATTTTCCTTCTAACATTTCAATTGAAACACCTGTATGAAGTAATACATTTTCTTTAATTTCTTTTAATGTAGCACTATCAACCATCTTTAATGATCTTTGAATATTTAAATACTCTGCTCCATTATCTAATACACCAATTCCTGTTTTATTTGTTTGTAAATCATTTATAAAATCATTTCTAATTTGTTGTATCTTTTCATCATCAGCTGCATAACCATTTATTTTAATAATTCCATCAATCATACAACCTAATTTAGCTGCTTCTGCAACTGCTTCTTTTGAAGTTTGATATGCTTGTAAAGAATTAAGTAAATCAGCGTTAGCCATTCCACTAAATCTTCCACCACCTACAAACTGATTATCCTCCATGTTTTGCTTCCAAATTATAATATCTTCTAAAGGAAATAAAACTTCTCTCGCAGGATTTACAAATTGAAATCTTATAAATAACTTACCACTATCATCTTGTTGAATTATAGGCTGCATACTAGGTAATAGAATATATAAACCTGTATAAATTCTTTGATTAGCATTTGAAATATAGTAATCAGCGTATATAAAACAATTGCCATCCTTTTCTCTCATAAAATAGGCTTGAGCTAAAAAGTCATACATTGTTTGAAAATCATTAGGTTGTCTTAATAATCTTGCTACTGATGAATCAGTTACAAGTTCAGTTTTATTTTCTCTAATCCTAATATGTTTAGGCTCTAGCTTTCCAAAGAATCTAGCCTTCATCATTAAAGCACTATAAACAATGTCCGAATATAATATGTTAGATCCAAATGCAGTAAATACAGGTTGATAACCTTTCATACTAACATTCAAATTATATTGTGCATTCTTTTTAGGCTTGGCTTTACTGAATAATTTATTTAACCATCCCATTCTTAACCTCCTATATCCACTTTATCTAATGTCGCATAAGACATTATCAAAGTAACTACTCCATCTATTTTCCTTGAATATAATCCATCCATTTTTTCAGGTTGAATAGAATCACCAACTATTTTTACACTTGTATTACTAAAACAATATTTTAAAACAGGATTGTTCCCATAGTTGATTAATCTATCTGTTAAATCTCTTTCAACCATCTTCATAGGAAAACTTAAATATTTTCCTTGAGATATCATTTCAGTTCTAAAACCGTAACCTGTTTTTTTGTCGCACCAATGTAAAAACATATCACTATGCCATCTATCATAGCCAATTGTATAAGGCTCAATTTCATAGTTCCTTCTTAACCTTTGATACCAATCAGCAACATCTTTTTGATTTATTCTATTGCCTTGACATACTATTACATAAGGCTCATTGGTAACAGGATTTATTGTTTTACTCCATTCTTCATATCTTGCACCATTATCACTATCTTTTTTCTTTATTTTTGATTCAGGTATAAAGAATTGAATGTGAACATATTTCATATTATCTTTAGTAAACATTATACTTGCACAAGTTAAATCTCCTGTATCTGATAAATCTACTGCTCCAATTCCATAGCCTCTTCTAAACTCTTCTAAAGTCCATTTATCTTGCTCATAATCATATATTGTAGATTCAAGCCATTGAGTTGAATTACCAACCTTGATATTAAAATCTTTTGTCAACATATGAATTCTTGATTCTCTATCTAATTGAGCTTTTAATATTGAATCTTCAATAAATGCATATTTTTTAACTCCATAAATTAAACTTGGATTTGCTTTTTGCCATTGCTCAACATCACCACTCCATATTTCACTTTCTTCATCCTGTTCATATAGGAATGGCAAATAATGAGGATTATCTATTTCTCCATTTATCCATGCATTTGCATATCTTAATTGCTTATCAAAAAAACCATCATTAATAAATCCATTTGTTGATACCATTATGAATAAACGCTCATCATGTGTTGACATTGACCTTTTAACTGCTTCTGCAATTTCATCGTCTTTACAGTCATGGCATTCATCCATTACTGCAGCTACACAATTTCGCCCATCTTTATTTTGTGTTTTAGATGACATTTTTGTGATCTTAATGTTTTTAGCATTGTTTCTAATCTCAACTAAATTATCATTAGTGATTTCATTCTTAACATCTAATCTTTGTCGCATGTGTTTTGTTTCACTAAATATTAAATTACATTGCTTTTCATCATTACTTGCAATTATATACTGCTTACCTCCACCACCAACAAATAAATTTGCATTCATATCGGCTGCTACCATTGTCGATTTGCCGTTTTTACGGCCAACCTCTAATAATGCCTCATTAATTAATAAATGTCCTGTAGAACGCTCTTTAAAACTGTATATAGCTTCAAAGAATGCTTTTTGCCACAACATTAATTGAATTGGTTGATTATAAAATGGAGCGTAACCTTGCAAACAAAATGATTCTTCAAACTTAAATCTTTTATAACAGTTTCCAGGCTCGAAAATAAACCTCTCATCCTCTAAATAAGAGCATAGTATATCAACTACCTTTTTTATTTTCCAACCTACTACCAACCTTTTTTTTACACCATTGATTTCTATCCATCCTCTTTCAATGGCTTTTTGATATTGCTTAATATATGGCTCAATCATTGAATTCACTCAACGCTTTCATTAACGCTGATTCTTCTCCTACTTCACCATCAAGAGTTCTTAATATCTTTACTGCAATATCATTTTTTTGTGCTTGGTAATCTTTTAAAATTTTATGTACAGGAAGTGCTTTTTGTTGTTTTGGATTTTTTGGATTAATTATATATTGAGGATAATTGCGAAGTTCTTTTATTTTTTCTTCATAAAAAACAAAATCAGATAAAAGGGATAAAACGAATTCTTTTTTTGATTGATCTACATTCTCTAAATGTAATGCTATTTCTTCAAAACGATTCATAAAACCCCTCCTAACCAATTCTTTTTATAATTTTTGTTTTCTAACCAATATTAAACCTAGTTTTAGAAATCCAACTGAAATTTCAAATTTTTACTTCGTGTTGAAAAGAAGATATTACATT